>DATFPH010000369.1:0-9426 GCA_035264905.1 Thermoanaerobaculia bacterium | reverse complement strand
TCGAAAAGAGGATCGTGCCGAGGAGGAAGGAGAAGACGGTTGAAGGCGAAACGTAAGAAACCTCACCTGGCGCTCGTCGAGGTGCAGCTCGAAGGCGTCCGGGATCTCCTGGCGGCCTTGGCCGAGAGGTATCCGAGCCGGGAGCCGCCGATGATCGGGCTGGTCGAGGATGCGCTGCGCCATCTCCGCGACGGCGTACGGATCATCCGTCAGGCGGCGAGCCACCGCGCGGCGCGGCGGTACGCGAGAGCCGCGCTGCCCCAGGCGATCAACGCGAAGAGGAGCCAGACGACCTGAACGTGCCACAGCGAGGTGCCACCCAGCAGAGCGCCGGTCTCATCGCCCCATTTCACGTCGAGGACCCATTGACCAAAGGGGATGAAGGGGAAGAAGTCGACCACGGTGTCCTGGCTGAAGTAGAGGCGATTGTAGACGAGCCCCATCCAGACGGCGTTGGCGATCGCGCCGGAGAGCAGGAGGAGTACGGAGAACAAGCCGATGCGTTCGATCAAAGAGAAATAAAGCGAGGACGACCTGAAGACGACCGGAATCAGAAGCAAGGCCAAAAGAAAAAAGATCAACAGGTGGAACGATCCGACGAGAAAAGTGTAGAGGAAGAAGTACCCCAAAAAGTCGGCGGGCCACCACAGGGTCGCGACGACCAGTAGGCTCACGAAAAAGATCGCAAGCGGAATCGCAGGCCGGTCGTGCAAGAGCTGGCGCCGCCGCAAGGCGAGGACGACCGCGAGGCCGGAGACGTCCAGGAAACAAACCAGGGCCAAAACGATCAGGAGCGGAACGGGGGGACGGTCTTGCGTCCAGCGGTACGTGAGGGAGCCGAGGGCAGCGACGACGCCGGCGGGAGCGAGACGCCAGAGGTTCGCGCGAAGGGCTTCAGGGAGTCTCATCTGCCTTCATCGTACGGCCCTCGACCGCGGAGCGTCCACAGTGCCTCAGCCCGGCTTCCGCAGCGTCAGCGTGAAGCAGGCTCCGCGCCCCGCCCTGTTCTCGACACCGATGCTGCCGCCGTGAGCTTCCAGGATCCGCTTGCAGATGCTGAGCCCCAGGCCGTAGCCGCCACTCTTCTTGGAGCGCGAGCGGTCGACGCGGAAAAAGGGCTCGAAGAGGCTGGACAGGTCGGCTTCGGGGATTCCCGGGCCGTCGTCGGTGACGCGGATCACGACGCTCTCAGCGGTCTCGGCGACGGAGACCTCCACCGGTCCGCTGTCGGGGAGCGAGTATTTGATCGCGTTCTCCAGGAGGTTCCGCAGGACCGTGCGGATTCGGTCGCCGTCGACGTCCAGGAGGATCTCCGTGGCGGGCGCGACGATGCGGGCTCCCGGCGGCCGGTCGTGGAAGCTCTCCACGACCTCACGGAGGATCGGCGTCAGGTCCTGGCGCTCGGGCCGGATTCCGCGGCCTTCGCGGAGCCGCTCCAGCTCCAACAGCTCGGTGATCATCGCCTCCATCTCGACCACGTCGGCGGCGATCCGGGTTTTCTTCTCGCTCGCGGGGAGAAGGGCGAGCGCTACCTTGATCCGGGTCAGGGGCGACCGGAGCTCATGGCTTACGTCCAGCAGCAGCTGATCCCGGGCACGCAGCATGTCGCCGATCCGGCGGACCATCTGGTTGAAAGCGTCGGTCAGAACGCCGAGCTCGTCGCGCGTCTGGCGCGGCACGACGACATCGAGCTCGCCTTCGCTCAGGCGCGTGACTCCCTCGTGGAGCGAGCGCACGGGCCGCAGGGAGCGGCGCAGGATGGCATGCGCCGTCGAGACGATCGCGACGACGTAGAGGAGCAGCAGCCAGAGCATCTTCGTGTGCCCGGCGCGCAGCCGCCGGCCGATGTCCCACGCGATGAGATAGGTGCCGCCCCGGGGCCCAGGGGCGACGAAGAGGTCGTGTCGTCCCGGGTTGCTCTGGGCCTCCTGGATCGAGGGCAGGCCGGGCGCCGTCGCCCAGGCGCCATCCGGTCCTTCGTAGCGCATCTGGAGATCGAGGCGCTGCGCGAGCCCTCGCGCGGTCTCGAGGTCCGGTGCCGTGGTAGCCAGGACGCGCGTGTACTCCGCGATGAGACGCTTCGACGTGGTCAAGCTCGGGCGCACGAAAAGTCCGAAGACGCTGGAGACGACGAGCAGCAGGCTCACGGCGGTCGCCGCCATGATCACCAGGAGCTTGACGAAGATGGAGCGGTGCAGCCCGGCGTGGAAGGCCAGCTTAGACATCGCCGCCTCCGTCTCCGCTTCCGCCGCCAATGAAGCTGTAGCCCGTCCCCCGCACGGTCAGGATGAAGGTGGGCCGCCGGGCGTCGTCGCCGAGCTTCTGGCGCAGGCGGCTGACCAGGACGTCGATCGAGCGGTCGTACGCCTCCCAATCGATGCCGCGCGTCTCGTCGAGGATGCGGTCGCGGCTCAGCACACGGCCCCGGTTCCGCACCAGGAGCCCGAGCAGCTCGAACTCCGCGGTGGTCAGGGCGAGCGGGCGCCCGTCGAGGCGGGCGGAGCAGGTGGCCCAGCTCACCTCCAGCGGGCCAACGCGCAGGCTCTCCTCGCCGGCCGCGGGGGCGCCCCGCCGCAGCACCGCCTGGAGGCGGGCGACCAGCTCCCGTGGCTCGAACGGCTTCGGCAGATAGTCGTCCGCTCCCATCTCCAGCCCGACGATCCGGTCCATGACGCTCCCGCGGGCGGTGAGCATGACGATCGGGATGCGGCTGCTCTCGCGGATCTTGCGGCAGACGGCGAGACCGTCCATGCCGGGGAGCATCACGTCGAGAACGATGATGTCGGGCGGATCGGCCTTGAGCGCGCGGAGCCCCTCGTCCGGACGGGCGACCGCCCGGACGGCGAAGCCGAACTGGGCGAGATACTCGGTGAGGAGCGCGTTCAGCCCCTCGTCATCATCGATGACGAGCACCCTCATGGTGTTCATCTTCTCACTCTGATGGTCTCACTCTGATGCCAGGGCCTGGATCGGCGGCAGCAGCGAGGCCTTGCGAGCGGGGAAGGCGCCGAAGCCGAGCCCGGTGGCGCCGGCCATCGCCAGGGACGTGAGGAGGGCTTCGAACGGCAGCCCCACTTTCCAGTCGGTGCCGAAGGCGACGGCCGCGGCGCCGAGCCCGCCAACGGCGACTCCGGCCAGCCAGCCGCCGAGCGCCAGGGCCGTCGATTCAGCGAGGAACTGGAGGAGGATGTCCCGCGGCCGCGCTCCGACCGCCATGCGGAGGCCGATCTCGCCGGTCCGCTCGCGGACCGAAAGGAGCATGAGCGCCAGGATGCCCGTCCCGCCGACGAGGAGGGCGAGGGCGGAGAGGCCGGTAGTGAAGAGCTCGAGCGAGTCGGCCATGGCCGCTTGCGAAGCCAGGAGCTTGGCCTGGTTCTGGATGGCGAAGTCGTCGTTCCGGTGCCGCTCCCGGAGCAGCCCCGCGATCTCGGCTTCGGCGTCGTCCATCCGGCGGGGATCGCGAATGCTCACGAAGACGGTGCTGATCCAGGTGGTGTTGAAGACCCGCCGCAGGGCCGTGCGGAGGGGGATGAGGATCTGGCTGTCTTCGTCCGAGCCATCGGCCAGGACGCCTTTGGCCTCCAGGGTTCCGATGACCTCGAAAGGGACGCCCCGGATGCGGATCCACCGGCCGACCGGGTCGCCTCCCGGGAAGAGCGTCTCGTCGATCCGGGCGCCGAGCACGGCGACGCGCCGGGCTGACCGGTCGTCGTCCGCGTCGAAGAAGCGGCCTCGCCGCAGCCGGAAATTGCGTACGCCCGGAAAGGCGGGGCTGGTCCCCTGCACCTTGGTGGCCAGGGCGCCGCCGCCCGCCTTCACCCGCAGCGTCCCGTCCGTCCCCGGGACCACCTCCCGGACCAGGCCGAGCCCGGCGATCGCCGCGGCGTCCGCGAGCCGGAGGGTGGTCCGGAGGCCTCCGATCTCCTTGCGCGCGACCAGCCGCTTCACCGGGGCCGGGCGCACCACCAGGAGGTTGGTGCCCAGCGCTTCAATGCCGCGGAGCACCTCGCTGCGCACGCCCTTGCCGATGGCGCTCGTCAGGAGGACGGCGGCCACTCCCATGGCCACGCTCCCGAGGGCCAAGGTGACGCGCAGGCGGTGGGCCAGGAGCGCCTGGAGCGCCGGTCGGAGACAGCGGCCGATCCGCATCGACCAGCCTCAGCGCAGGGCGTCGGCCGGCTGCAGCCGCGCCGCCCGCCGGGCCGGCACGACCCCGGCGAGGAGGCCGGTCGCGGCCGCGGCGGCGAGACCCAGAAAGATCGCGTTCCACGAGAAGACGTCCCCGAGAGCCAGCTTGCGCGCCACCATCTGCGCCGCCCCGCAGCCCACCAGGAGCCCGAGCACGCCGCCGCCCAAAGCCGTCACCGCGGTCTCCAGCAGGAACTGGAGCTGGATGTCCTCCGGACGGGCGCCCACGGCGCGCCGGAGGCCGATCTCGCCGACGCGCTCGTTGACCGACGACAGCATCAGGCTCGCCGCCACGGCGCTGCCTCCCAGGAGCAAGACGCCCGCCACGAGCGGCAGGAAGAGGAACAGGACCCGCTGCACCTTGCCGACCATGGCCTGGGCCTGGAGCGAGCTCCGGATCACGAAGTCGTCCGGCTGGCCTGGAGCGAGGCCGTGGCGCTCCCGCAGGATGCGCCGGACCTCGCGGGTGGTCTCCGCAATCCGCGCCGGATCGCTCACCAACAGTTTGGCGGTCTGGATCGTGTCCACGTTCATCAGGCGGCGCATGGCGGTCGAGATGGGGACGACGACCTCGTCGTCCCGGTCCATGCCGTGCGCGTCGGTGCCGAAGGGCTCGAGGATGCCGATCACCCGGCAACGCACAGACCCCACCAGGATCTCGGCTCCGAGCGGGTCCTCGTGACCGAACAGCTCCCGCACCACGGTCTCGCCGATCAGCGCCACGCGCGCCGAGCTCGCCACCGCGGCGGCGTCGAAGAGCTCGCCGCGCGAGACGCCGCGGTCCCAGACCCGGTCCCAGCGCTCCGACTGTCCGATGACGCGCGCGGTGTCGCTGGCGCCGGCAGAGCGCACCGGCGCCATGAGCCCCTGCTGCGGGTCCCAGGCCTCGACCGCGGGAAGCTCTTTGGCGATCGCCGCGAGGTCGTCGAGCGTCAGCCGCGACGCCTCGCCGCGCGGCCCTCCCACCAGCCGGCCGCCGCGGGAGAAGAGGAGGATGGAGGAGCCGCCGACGATCTGGCGCACGGTCGTCAGCATCTTGCGGTTGGCCCCTTGGCCGACCGACACGACCAGCGTCAGCGCGGCGACGCCCACGAGGCTCCCCAGCATCATGAAGCCGCTCCGCAGCTTGGAGCGGGTCATCATCCGCAGGCTCTGCTTCAGCAGCCGTGCCGTTCTCACGAGGCCTCCTTCCGGGCGGTGATCCGGCCCTGGTCCAGATGGACGATGCGGTCGCAGTGGGCGGCGAGGGCCGCGTCGTGGGTGATCAGGACGAGAGTGCGGCCGGCCTGGTGGAGGGTCTTGAAGATGGCCATGATCTCGCCGGCCGTCCGCGCGTCGAGATTGCCGGTCGGCTCGTCCGCGAGCAGGAGGTCCGGCTCGTTGACCAGGGCGCGCGCGATCGCCACCCGCTGCTGCTGCCCGCCGGACAGCTCCGACGGCCGGTGCTCGATCCGGTCGGCGAGGCCGACCGCCTCCAGGGCGCGCCGGCCGAGGCCCTTGATCGAGGCCCGGTCCGAGTAGAGGAGCGGCAGCTCGACGTTTTCGAGCGCGCTCGTCCGCGGGAGCAGGTGAAAGGCCTGGAAGACGAAGCCGATCCGCTGGTTCCGCAGGCCCGCCAGCTCGTTGACGCCCAGGTCTGCCACGTCCCGGCCGTCGAGGAGGTAGCGCCCCTCGCTCGGCCGGTCGAGGAGGCCCAGGACATTCATCAGCGTCGACTTGCCCGATCCCGAAGCGCCGACGATCGCCACGAATTCGCCGCGGTCGATCTGGAGCGAGACGCCGTCCAAGGCCCGGACGGCGTCACTGCCGGGCCGGGTATACGTTTTTCCGATCTCTCGCAGCTCGATCATGGCAGGGCTCTCCCTCGTTCCGCCCGCTGGTCGCCGATGAGGATGCTCGCCGCCACCGTCATCTCCGGACGCAGGGTGCGGCCCCGTGGCGGGTCGAACCGGATGACGGCGACGTAGTTCACGACGTTGTCGCGGATCTCGGCCTGCGGGTAGATGGCCGTGACCCGGCCCTCGAACGGCTGGCCGGGGTAGGTGTCCACGGTGAAGCGCGCCGTCTGGCCGGTCTGGATGCGCCCGATGTCGGTCTCGTCCACGTAGGCCCAGACCTCCAGGCGGTCGAGATCGAGGAGCGTGACGAAAGTCGGCGCGGCGAGGCTGGCCGCCACGGTCTCGCCCTCCTGCGTCGAGATGGAGGCGACGACGCCCCCGATCGGCGCATAGATCCGCGTGTAGCCGAGCTGCGTCGTGGCGTAGTCGAGATTCGCTTCGGCTTCCTTGACCTGCTGCTCCGCCACCGCGAAGGCGCTCTCGGACACGTCCAGCTCGCTTCGCGCGATGATCTGCGCGGCGCCGAGCTCGCGTTTGCGCCGGAGGTCGGCCTGGCTGAGCGCGAGCCGCGCCCGCGCAGATTCCAGCGCGGCGGTGAGCTGCGTGCGCCGCGAGCCGAGCTCGCCGGCGTCGAGCTCGGCCAGAAGCTGCCCTTTCTCGACCGAATCCCCGATCCGGACGAAGAGCTTGTGGACGACTCCCGAGGCGCGGGAGCCCACGCGGACCTCCGCGCCGCTCATGGGCTTGATGACGCCGGTGGCGGTGACGACCGGCTCGACGTCGCGCCGCTTCACCCGTACGGCCTCCGCGCCTTGCTTGGAATCCGGCTCCCGGGACGCGGCCGACTTGCCCAGCACGGCGACCGCGACGGCGATCGCTCCGAGGATCAGACAGATCAGGACGAGTTTCTTCATCCCCTCGAGGATGGAGCGGAGACTTTTCCCGCCTGTTGCGCCGATGTAACAGATTGCAACTAGACGCCGGGCGCCAGGACCCCCCGCCGGACGGTGATGGGGGAGCCGACCGCCACGAACGCCGAGACGGGCGGCCCGGTGAGGAACGGCCCGAATTCCGGGCCGTAGAGCGCGCCGGCGTCCCCCTCGAAGCGCGCCTCCGAGGCGGCCCAGACCGCCCATTGCGGGTGCTCGACCTGATATTCGAGAGCCGAGCCGTCCGTCTGGAGCGCGTAGCCCCAATAGTGCTCGGTGATGAACTCCTCTTCCGAGCCCGGCGGCGGGATGGCCGGCGCGCCCTGGATGCGGGCCGCGAGCGTGTACCAGCTCGGTCCGAGGCGCCAGCCGTACTCAGCGAGGCCGTCCGTGCCTGCTTCCGGCGATACGATCCGGTGGCGCATCGGGAGGGAGACGTAGTTCTCGTGATAGACCGTCCGCGCCACCCAGGCGATCGCCCACTTCGGCACGAGCTCCTTGACGAAGACCACCCCGCGCCGCCACCCCTCGGGCCCCCGCCGGCGCACGTAAAAGCGGAGGTTGACCTCCTCGAAATCGCGGTGGAAGGGGATTGGCACGCCGAGCACGCGGGTGCGCAGGAAACGGAAGCCCACGACGCTGACGAGGGTCCGGCCCTGCCAGACGTCGAGCTCGGTGCCGGGCGGCACGCGCCGCGCCAGGACCTGCGGATCGACCTCGTAGTTGAGCATCACGAGGTCGCGCCACTCCGCGGTCAGGAAGGTCGAGGTCATCGGGTGGGCCCCGGCTCCGATGAACCCGCGGGACAGACGATCGGCTCCGCGGGAGGCTGCCCGGTGCTGCTGGTCTTGCCGGGCCGCTCCTGCTGGTCGATGAAATAAGCCACGTCCCAGGCTTCCTGCGGGGTCAGCGCTCCGGCATTGCCATAGGGCATGTTGGCGTGGATGAAGGCGGCGAGGTACTCCAGCTTCGTCCCCAGACCGGCCTGGGCATTGTACGAGTCGGGCCCCCAGAGCGCCGGGCGGTAATAGCGGCCATATTCATAGCGCCCCTGTCCCTGGTCGTTGTGGCAGAACGCGCACTTCTGCCGGTAGATCGAGGCGCCGCGCTCGGCGCTGACCGGCCGGGCGGGTCCGGGCAGGCAGGGGAAGCCGTTCGGCGGATTCCCGGTGTGATGGCGCCGCCACTCCTTGTCCAGCCAGTCCATATAGGTGATGAGGTGCCGCATCTTCGAGTTGCGGGCACAGGAGGTCTCCGGATCCTCGCTGGTTGCGTCGCAGAGCACGCTGCCGTTCTCGCTGCGCTCGAAGCACTGGTTGATCCGGCTGTAAAGGTTTTTCAATGTCTTATATTTCTGCCGCATGCCGACCCACCAGGCCGCGTCCGGATCGCGGCCGGCGCCCAGATGGCAGCTGGAGCAGTGGAGCTTCGCGCCGGTGTGCTCGGGCACCAGCTCATAGGTCATCGTCGCGAGCTGGTACCCGACGACGATCTCCATGTCCTGCTCCGGCCAGACGGGCACTGGAATCGTGCGCTCGCTTCGTGGCACCTGATCTGGCTCGGGATTCGTCGGGGTCGTGTTCGGGTTGGGCCAGGCGTTGTTGAGCGTGAACGTGAAATCGGCGGAGACCCAGTCCGGGGTGCGATCGGTGCCCGCCACGGCATGGCAGCCCATGCAGCTCGACGTGGGCTGGATGTAGGTCTCCAGCGTGGTATTGCCGAGCAGGGCCGGGACCGCCTCGAAGACGGCGGGCGGCTGCCCCTGGACCTCCGGCGCAGTCACGTCGGGCCATTGAGTCCCCACCAGCTCGTAGCGCTGGAAGACCGATCCGGCCGCTCCCAGGGCGGCCTGCATATCCCGGTTGAGCTGCGCGACGTTGTCCACCGACTGGTTCACGAGGCGGCAATCCGGATCGTGCGAAGGGATCGGGATTATGCGCGCGACCTCGTTGGGTTCATCCTTCGGGCCCTGCAGGTTGAAGACGCAGTCGCGGCACTTCGGATTGCGGAACGACGGGTGGGGACCCGCGACGTTGTCCACCTGCTCGAACGTGGACCACACCCACTGCGGCGCGCTCGGCGTCTTGCTCATCAGATGGAAGCCCACGAGACCCATCTTCTGCCGCCGGCACCGGGTGGTCTCGCCGCTCGGCCCTTCCTCGCACAAGCAGGCTTCGACGGTGTGGAAGCGCTCCGCCGCCACGGCATTCACCTCCCGCCAGGCCGCCTTGACGATCTGGGACCCGGCGGGGAAGCGCACGTCGCGGACCTCGGCCTGTGCCCGGCCGTCCCACAGACGGTTCTTGACCACGTACTCGAAAGCCGTCCGGTTCATCCGGATCTCGTAGCGCACGCGGTGGCCGGCCTGGTCGGTCAGGGTGCCGGGGAAGAGGTCGGTCGCGTAGGTCGGCTGGACGACCGCGTCGAGCTCGTCGTCCACCTTCTCGTCGCGCACCAGCAGCTTCGTCATA
>DATFPH010000368.1:0-2866 GCA_035264905.1 Thermoanaerobaculia bacterium | reverse complement strand
CGTTCGCTCCATAGTTTTCCGACCAGCTCTCGTTGATCGCAACTTTCACCTCGTAGTTGCCCGCTGGCAGCTTGCGGGTGCTGAAGGTGTAGATGCCGTCGCCGTCCGGGTCCTGGAGCCACGAGCGCAGGCAATCCGGCTGCCAGTCGCCCGGGCAGCCGAGCTCGGACTGGAAGCTGCCGGGAGCCACGGCGATGATCTTCGACTGATTGTCGGCGACCCAGTGGGTCGCATCGTCGTAATAGAACTTGACCTCGGTGTCCGCGGAGAGGTTCAGCGGGATGTTCGAGCCGTTGGGCGCGGCGTTCAGGCCGTAGTTCTCATCCCAGCTGTTGTTGATCGCCGCCTTGTACTCCCAAGCGCCTGCCGGGATGTCGAAGCTCTCCTGCCAGACGCCATCGCTTTCATCGAAAGTCAGATGGGTCGCGGCGCAGTCGGGCTGCCAATCGCCGGAGCAGCCGGCCTCGGACTGGAGGCTGCCGGCGATGGTGACGGAGTCGGGCTGCGGCTCGGGAGCCCCGGCTCCGACCGTCAGGACCTTGGTCGTGGAATTCCAGGTGAAGACCGTCTCCGAGCAGTCCGCGGCCACGGTGAATGGGATGTTGGCCCCGTTGGCCGCGCCACCCTCACCGTAGTTCTCCGACCAGCTCTCGCCGATCGCGACTTTCACTTCATAGCTGCCCGCGGGCAGCGAGCTGGTGCGGAATTCGAAGATGCCGTCGCCGTCCGGGTCCTGCAGCCAGGAGCGCAGGCAGTCGGGCTGCCAGTCGCCCGGGCAGCCGAGCTCGGACTGGAAGCTGCCGGGGGCCACCGCGATCGTCGAATTGACGTTGTCGGTGATCCAATGGGTTTCGTGGGAGTAGTAGAACTTGACGGCCTTTTCCGTCCCCAGGCTCAGCGGAATGTTGCCGCCGTTCGCCTGGGCGTGGAGGCCGTAGTTCTCGTCCCAACCGTCATTCAACGGAGCCTTGTACTCCCAGTTGCCCGCCGGAACGGTGAACGTCTTCTGCCAGATCTGATCGTCCGCATCGAAATCCAGATGAGTCGCCGCACAGCCGGGCTGCCAGTCGTCCGAGCAGCCGAGCTCGGATTGCAGGCTCCCCGCCACCGTGACGTTGGACGGGTCCGGCGTATGCGCAGCCTGGGCTGGAGCGCTTGGGGCGAGCCAACCCAGGGCGCCGAGCAGGAAGAGCGCCAGATTTTTTCTCCGTGTCATTGAAAACCTCCGATGTGTCCCTCGAATCTTCGCAAGCCTTCCTCCGCGGGGGGTTTCAGAGCTTACGTCATCTCTCGCGAAAATGACACCTTGTACAGGATCGCCGCGCCGGAGAGAATGCGGTCGCGATGACGTCTGCCCGTTCACTTCACGTCGCCGTCGTGGGCGCCGGCGCCTTCGGCGGCTGGACGGCCCTCTGGCTGCGCCGCCGGGGGTGCCGGGTGACCCTGCTCGACGCCTGGGGTCCGGGCAACTCCCGCTCCAGCTCGGGCGGCGAATCGCGGGTCATCCGCGGCATTTACGGCCCCGACCAGGTCTACGTCGACTGGGTAGTCCGCGCGTTCGAGATTTGGGAGGAGAGCGAGGCGCGGTGGAACGTCCGGCTCTATCACCCGACCGGCACGCTCTGGATGTTCGGCGGCCCGGACGACTACGCCCGCACCTCCCTCCCATACCTCCAGGCGGCCGGCCTGCCCGCGGCCGAGCTCGATCTCGCCGAGGCCCGGCGCCGCTTCCCCCAGATCGACTTCACGGGGATTACGAGCGCCTTCTTCGAGGAGCGAGCCGGCTGGCTGGCCGCCCGCCGCGCCTGCCGGGCGGTGGCCGGGGCGTTCATCGAAGAGGGAGGAGAGCTTCGCGAGACCGCGGTCCGCCCCGGACCGGTCCGCGGCGAGCGCATGGAGCGGCTGGAGCTGGCGGATGGAACCACCCTGGAGGCCGACGTCTACGCCTTCGCCGCCGGCCCCTGGCTTCCGAGCCTGTTTCCTGATCTCCTCGGCAACGCGATCCATCCCACCCGCCAGGAGATCTTCTTCTTCGGCACCCCCGCGGGCGATCCCCGCTTCCGCGAAGGCACCCTCCCGATCTGGCTGGAGCTGAGCGACACGGCGTCCTTCTACGGCATCCCGGGCAACGACCACCGCGGATTCAAGATCGCCGACGACGCCCGGGGAGAGCCGATCGATCCAACCACGGCCGACCGCACGCCGACCCCGGAGAAGCTCACCGCGGCCCGCGCCTACGTCGCTCGCCGCTTTCCCGCCCTGGCCGGCGCCCCGCTCGTCGAATCGAGGGTCTGCCAGTACGAGAACAGCCCGGACGGCGACCTCCTCCTCGACCGCCACCCCGAAGCCACGAACGTCTGGATCCTCGGCGGAGGCTCCGGCCACGGCTTCAAGCTCGGCCCCGCCCTGGGAGAGCAGGCCGCCGGCTGGATTCTGGGGGAGGGAGCGCCGCTGCCGCGGTTCTCCCTGGCCCGCCTGGCCGGCGCCAGAGGCGCGTCGCGGCGCACTCAGTTCGACGTGGGCCGGAGCTGAATCGGCCTCTTTGATGACGCTGAACTTTATGAAGGCTCTCCAACCCCTCGTCCTCTTTGCCTGGACGCTGACCGCGTCGACGTCGCCTTTGCCGGTCGGTCCTACGCCGCGTACGGCGGCATCTACGTCGTCTCTGCCGTGCTCTGGCTCATTGCCGTCGAGAGGACGATGCCGGATCGCTGGGATCTCCTGGGAGCGCTCCTCTGCGTCACAGGAACGCTCATCATTCTCCTTGGACCTCGTTGAGGATTTGCTCCATGAGCAACGCCGGCACCGATCGAGAGTCTCCCTTTGCCTGCAACATGAACGCCTTTACGCCAGCCGAGCGTAAGGC
>DATFPH010000367.1:0-24406 GCA_035264905.1 Thermoanaerobaculia bacterium | reverse complement strand
CGGCCGGGTGATCGAGCGGCGCTACGCCGGAGCGCTGACCTACTATCAGGTGGCCCTCTCCGCCGGCGGCGAGGTGGAGGTCCTGGCGCCCGCGGACGCCGCCGCGGCGGGCGACGCCGTGCGGGTCGCGCCCCAGGCTGGTGGCCCGGAGCCGCGGCTGTTCCGGAGAGCCCGAGAATGAATTTACAGAACCTTGACACCCCCTGAGCGTAATCGGATCTGCCGTGAAACGAGCCTCCCTCCTCCCCGTCCTGGCCATCGCGGCCCTCCTCGCCTGGCTGGTCGGCTATCCGCTGCTGATGACGCTGATCGAGGCCCTGGGCGGGCCGCGGACGTGGACGGGTGGACACTTCGCCGAGTTCTTCCACCGGCCGGACGAATGGCTGGCACTGTGGCGGAGCCTGTGGACCTCCGCCGCCTCGGTGGTGCTGGCGGGGCTGGTGGGCGTGCCGCTCGCCTTCCTCTTCGAGCGCACCGAGTTCCCGGGCCGGCGCATCCTCGGCGCTCTGGCGGCCTTACCCGTCGCCCTGCCCCCGCTGGTCGGCGTGATCGCCTTCCTCTTCCTGTATGGCGAGAGCGGCTTCGTGTCGCGCGCGGTGCAGTCGTCCCTCGGGCTGGAGCAGCCCCCCTGGCGGCTGGCCGGACCGGGCGCGATCCTGCTGGTCCACGCCTACTCGATGTACGTCTACTTCTATCTGTTCACCCGCGCCGGCCTCGCGCGGCTCGACGCGGCTCTCCTCGAAGCCGCCGCTTCGCTGGGCGCCGGCCGGGCGCGCTCGCTGTTCCGGGTGACCCTGCCGCTGCTGCGGCCCGCGCTGGTGAGCGCGTCGCTCCTCACCTTCATGACCGCGCTGGCGTCGTTCTCGGCGCCCTACCTGTTCGGCGGCTCCTTCCGGGTGATGACCACCCAGATCGTCGCCTCGAAGCTCAACGGCGACGTAGGCCTGATGCAGGTGGAGACGGTGATGCTCTCGGCGCTCGCCCTCCTGGGCCTGTGGGCCGTGCGGCGGACCGACCGCGCCGCCGGAGCGACCGGCGTGCGCGGCGTGGCGCCGGCCCGCAGGTATCTCCGCAGCCCGCTGGCGCGCCTCGCCGCGGGCGTCCTCGGCTGGCTCCTCGCCGGGCTCCTCCTCCTGCCGCACGCCATGCTCGTCCTGGTCTCCCTGGTGCCGCCCTTCACCTGGACGACCGAATGGATGCCGCCGGTCCTCCAGCTCAGCAACTGGGCCTCGCTGTTCGCGCAGCCGGAGAAGCTCCGCCCGGTCCTCAACTCCCTCTGGATGGCCACGCTCTCGACCGTCGCCGCGCTGGGCCTGGGGTTCGTGGCGGCGCGGCTGGCGGCCGTGCGGAAAGGCTTCCTGCCGGGAGCGCTGGAGTGGCTCCTCGCGCTGCCGTGGGCGATCCCGGGCACCGTCTTCGCGGTGGCCCTGGCCGCCACCTTCGGGGTGAGCCAGCCGTGGCTCGGCCGCTTCGTGCTGATCGGCACGCCCTGGATCCTGCCGTTCGCCTACCTGGTGCGCAGCCTGCCGCTGACCGGCCGCGGCGCGCTCGCCGGGCTGCGCTCGCTCGATCCGGCGCTCGAAGAGGCGGCCGCCTCGCTGGGCGTGGGCCGCTGGCGCCGGCTCTGGCGGGTGGTCGTGCCCTTGCTGCGGCCGGCGCTCGCGGCGGGCGCGGGGCTGGCGTTTCTCACCGCCCTGGGGGATTTCATCGTTTCGGTCGTTCTCTACACGTACGATACGCGGCCGATCTCCATGGAGATCATCTCGAGCCTCCGGCTTCAGGACCTGGGGATGGCCGCTGTCTATGGCGTGCTGTTGATCACCGCCAGCATCGCAGCGTTCCTGCTGTGGGGGCGGAGCGAGGCGCGCTGAGGGAGTCATGCAGTCGAGCTCGCTGCGCCAGCTGTCCGTCCTGATGGCCACGGTGTTCGCCGACATGGTGGGCTTCACCATGGTGCTGCCGCTGCTGCCGTTCTATGCCACGCGCTGCGGCGCCAGCCCTTCCGTGGTGGGGCTCCTCGTCGCCGCCTACGCTTTCGCGCAGTTCGCCACCGCACCGTTCTGGGGCCGGGCCTCGGACCGCTGGGGGCGGCGGCCGATGATCCTGTTCGGCCTGATGGCGTCGGCCATGGCCTACGTCCTGTTCGGCCTGGCCGATGCCCTCTGGCTCCTCTTCGCCTCGCGTCTCGTGCAGGGGATGGGCGGCGGCATCAACGGCGTGGTGCAGGCCTACGTGGCCGACGCGGTCGAGCCCGAAGAGCGGGCCAAGGCGCTGGGCTGGCTCACCGCGGCGACCAGCGCCGGCGTGATGATCGGTCCGGCCATGGGCTCGCTGGCGACCAACCTCTCGCGGGAGGCGCCGGGGTTCCTGGCGGCCGCGTTGTGCATCCTGAACGTCCTGTCCGCCTGGTATTGGCTGCCGGAGCCGCCGCGCGAGAGCGTCCCGGCCGGCGCAGCGCCGCGGCGCTCGCTGCGCAGCACGTTCGTCGACGTCCTGCGGCATCCGAGGTCGCCGGTCCCCTCGCTGATCTGGATCTACGCCTTCGGCATGATGGCCTTCATGGCGATGAACGGCGTGCTGGGCCTCTATCTGAAGGACACGTTCGGGGTCACCGAGAAGAACATCGGCTTCTTCTTCGCCTACGTGGGAGCGATCTCGCTGATCATGCGGGCCGTGATGCTGGGGCCGGCGGTCCGGCGCTTCGGTGAGGTCGGAGTGACGCGCCTCGGCGCTCTGTCGCTGGTCGTGGGGCTCGCCTGCATCCCCCTGGCGCGGAACCTCCCGGGGCTCGCGCTCGTGGTCCTGTTCGTGCCGGTGGGGACGGCTCTGCTCTTCCCGGCGACCACGGCTCTGGTTTCGCGGCGCTCGCCGCGCGGGGAGATCGGGCAGGTGCTGGGCGTCCAGCAATCCTTCGGCTCGATCGCCCGGATGGTGGGCCCGATGTGGTCCGGCCTCGTTTTCCAGAAGGCGGGCCCGGCCTACTCGTTCTGGCTCGCGTCCGTCCTGATGCTGGGCGTGAGCCTGCTCACCTGGCGGCAGCGCCGGGGCCAGCCGGAAGCCGCGCCCACTGTCGTGGCCCAGGCCTGAGCGTCTGGAGCCCAAAAATAAACAGGGCCGCGTCATCACGCGGCCCTGGAATCTTCAGAATTGGTTGCGGGGGCAGGATTTGAACCTGCGACCTTTGGGTTATGAGCCCAACGAGCTACCAGGCTGCTCCACCCCGCGTCACCGTTTTGTCAAACCCCGCCGATTTCGCGGCGGAGGGGGATCGTCGCACATCCATCCAGGCTTGTCAACGCCGTCCCGGGGAGTACAACCAGACGAGGGGACGGGCTATTCCAGTAGCCCTCCCTCAGCGAATCCCCACGCTCAGCTCGTAGCTGGCGCTCCCTTTGGTCGCGAGGACGAAGATCCGGTAGGTGCCGCCGCCGGGGAGCTCGCCGGTCCATTCGGTGGTCCGGCAGGTGACGGTGTAGTCGTCGATCATGATCTCGAAGGCGGCGTTCTTCTTGGGAGCGGTCAGGCGGACGGTCATCGTCTGCCCTTCGCGGGCCTGGAGGACGTACTGGTCCATTCCGCTCGTGGTGCCCCGGACCGTTCCCGAGGAGGTGCCTTTGGCGAAGCGGATGGGTTTGGCGCCTTGCGTCGAGCCGATCGGCCGGTGGACTGCTGTGCCGGTCTCCGCGAGCTTCCCTCCCTGGAGCTTCCAGGTCTCGGTGTCGATGAAGTCGATGCCCATTGCGGCACCTGTTTCATTGCCGGTCCGCTCCACCATGAGGGCGCCGTCCTCGACGCGGACGCAACGGACGCCGCCCGAGGCGCGGTCGCCGCCGGGGATGCGCCCCAGAAGCACCGGCTTGCCGTCCTTCATCCCGTAGACGAATCCCTCGTCGAACCGGCCGGTCCCGCCGGTGCTGCAGAGGGTCCGCACGATGGCCTCATCGCTCCCATCCCCGGTCAGGTCGCCGTAGACGATCTCCCTGACCTCGAAGTAGGTCCCTTCGAGATCCGTTCCGGGGCTCGCCTCGAAGCGCCCGCCGGACACGCGCACCGGAACCTTCGCCTCGTCGGACGACTCGAAGTCCGCGCAGGACGGGTGATAGACGAAATTGCGGAAGTCGACGGAATGCACGTCGCCGGCCGCGTAGGCGGCAGTGGTCAGGGCGCAGGAGAGGGCGAGGAGGAAATGTAGAGGACGCACGGCACGAGTCTACTGCACACCCGCACCAGGCGCCTCAGACCAGGAAGCCCAGATCCGGCGAGCTGAAGCGGCCGATGTTCGGCAGCACGAGCGGGATGTCGGTCGCGGAGACCCCGAACCAGCGGGCGAGGGTCGCCGAGTACTCGTCGACCGAGGTCGTCGGGATCCAGCGGCCGTCTCCGGAGTCGTCAGGACCATCCACCGCGAGCGTCGGCACCTGGCCGTAGAAGCGGCCGCCGGTGACGGCTCCGCCGAGAACGAGGTGGTGCGAGCCCCAGCCGTGGTCCGAGCCGTCGCCGTTGCTCGCATAGGTGCGGCCGAAGTCCGAGGCGGTGAAGGAGGTGACGTCGGAGGCCACGCCGAGCTCGGTGGTGGCGGTGTAGAACGCCGAGAGGGCTCCGTCGAGCTCGGTCAGGAGATCGGCGTGCGCTCCCGTCTCGGGCGCGCCGCCGATCTGGCCGTCGTGGGTGTCATAGCCGCCGGCGGCGCAGAAGTAGACCTGCCGGCGCATCCCCAGGGCTTCGCGGATCGAGATGAGGCGCGCGACCATGCGCAGCTGCCGGCCCAGGTCGGTGTCCGGGAAGACCGTCTGCAGCGCGGGTGCCGTATCCAGCGCCGCGGAGAGCAGGCGGTCCTGATCGAGGGCGCGTTGGAAGACGTCGCGATACCCCGTCTGGAAAAGATTCCCGTAGCTCTTCGCCATCAGGCGCCGGATGGCCGTCGACGGCGGATCGTTCCACTGCGTGCCGTCGGAGTACCAGCCGAGGCCGATCGAGCCGTCCGTCGAGAGCTGGTACTGGGTGACCGAGTTGCCGACCTGGAACGTGTTGTTGCCCGCGAGCGACATCGACATCGAGACCTGGGCCGTGCCGTTCAGCGAGTGCAGGAGATCGGCGGTCCGTCCGCCCCAGCCGGTGCGCACCGGCTGATCGGGAAGTCCGGTCTGCCAATGCACCGTCTGGTCGCTGTGCGAGAAGAGCTGCGGGGGGAGCGCGGCCGTGCCGGCGTCGTACTCGGCCCGGGTCACCGGCGCCACCAGAGGGCCGACGTTGGCGACCAGGGCGAGCCGCTGCTGGTTGAACAGGCTGCGCAGGCCGGTCAGCCGCGGGTGGAGCCCCCACGACCGTCCTCCACCACCTGACAATGGCGCGATCGACAGGAGAGACGCCTGCGGGAGCGCCAGGTTCCGGCGCGCCGCGGCATAGGCGGCGTATTCCGTGCCGCGCGGCACGAGGACGTTGTTGCTGTCGTTGCCCCCGTACAGAAAGACGCAGACCAGCGCCTTGTAGTCGCCGAAGAGCGGAGCGGCCGCGGCGATGCGCCGCAGATCGAACACCGTCGAGGCGAGAGAGGTCATGCCGACGGCGGTGCAGACCGAGCGGAGGAACGAGCGGCGGGAAAGGCCGGGAGGGAATTGATCGCTCATCGCAAAGGCTCCTATCTCTGGACGACGAACTCGGGGGAGAGGCTCACCAGCCACACCAGGGTCAAGGCGCGCTCGACGGGGTTGGTCGGGAAGTCGCGGTCGGCCAGGGCCTCGGCGAAGATCGTCCGCGTCTCGGAGCTCATGCCGCCGCTGTAGAAGAGCAGGTTCACGCGGTCGAGGAGCACAGTGGTGCTCCCGGCGCTGGTCAGATACGAGTAGTCGAGCGTGACCTCGGTGTCGTCGTCGGCATAGCCTTCGAGGATGCCGCGCAGGAAGTTGGCCGTGCCGAAGACCGAGGTCTCGTTGGTGATCTGGAGCTCGGGCGCAACGATCCCGGCCTCGGCGATCGCGCCCGGCTGCGCGTAGGTCGGCTCGAAGAAGTTGAACACGGTCGGCGCCTGGAGCGGAGCCTGGTTCAGCCCCCACTCGGCGCTCGCCTGCCAGTAGTAGCGGAAGCGGCCGTCCGCCGGCGGCTGGGCTTTCAGGGCGCGCAGCAGGTTGACGAACCGCACGATCGGCTCGCGGACCTTGCCGTAGCCCTGCTGGTTGAGCACGCCGGTGCTCCGCGCCTCCCAATCCAGCAGGATCGCGCGCAGCACCGCCTTCATGTCGCCGCGGACCCCCTGGCCATTCGGATAAAGACTATTGGCGAACGACTGCCCGCAGCGATAGACGTAGCCCGGGCTCGGATTGCTCGTCACCAGCCGCTGGATCAGGTGCCGGCAGACGAACGGCCCCACGTTCGCATGCTGGAAGATGTTGTCGAGCGCCGCCGTCAGATCGGCCTGCGGCGTCTGTCCCGCGGGCAGCGCCACCCCGTTCAGGAGCTGCTTGGCGCCCGTCGAGTGGTGCTCGGTCCAGACCTCCATGGGCTGCCGCCAGTCGGGCTCCGGCCAGTAGAAGCGCCACTCTTCCGAGCGGTCCTGCCCGGCGAACGTCCAGCCGGTGAAGACCTGGGCGAAGCCCTTGATCACCGCCTGGTCGTAGGTGGCGAGAGGCAGGCCGTCGACGTCGAGCTGGAGGGTGCCGTCGGGGTGCAGCTTGTAGAGCCCGATGGTGAAGAGCTGGAGGATCTCCCGCGCGTAGTTCTCGTTGGGATTGCGCCCGGTCTCCGGGTCTTCCTTGTCGTTGCTCAGCATGTCGAGGTAGACGCCCATCGACGGCGAGAGCGTCACGTCCTGCAGGAGCTGCCGGAAGTTGCCGAAGGCGTCGCGGTTCAGGAGATCCATGTAGGCCGCGTTCGACTCGGCCCAGCTCAAGTCGCTGTCCTCGGCCGAGACGACGAAGAGCTCGGAGAGAGCGAGGGCGGTCCGTTGCCGGAGCTGGTCCTGCCCCTGGATCGCCTGCTTCCAGATCGACTCCCGGGCATACCAGCTGTAGCGGTCGTCCTCCGGCACCGGCAGCCCGTCGACGTAGGCCAGGTGCGCCGCGAGTGGCAGGGCAAATTGGGCGTTGATCCATGCCGGGAAGCCCTGGCTCTGGAGCGCGGCGATCGCCTCGGGCGTGGGGCCATAGGTGGCCTGCGTCAGGAACCGGGCGGCGTCATTCGCCGTGGGCGGACCCCCAGGGAGAGCGGGCGGCGCCGGCGGCGGCGTGAACGTGATGCTGCCGTTGGCGATGCGGAAGTAGCCCTTGATCTCGCCGGTCGGGTAGTTGACCGTGTGCAGGTTGAGATAGCACTGCCCGGCGCGCAGGGCCGCGAGGATCTGCGACCGCGTCCACGAGCCGGCGGCCACGATGGTCCAGGTCATCGAGCCGTCCGCCGCGGGCGTCGCGTCATCCAGATCGAAGATGATCTGGCCGTCGGGCGCATGGATGTGCGCCCCGGTCATCGTCGAGCTGAGGTTCGAAAACGTGTGCCGCAGGACCGCCGTCTGCTCGTCCGCCGCCAGCAGGAGCGTGCCATGGCCCGACCCCAGGCTCACCGCGCCGCTCTGCGGCGTGAGGGTCGCGATGAGCAGGACCTCCTGCCGGGAGATCGCGTACGTGCCGAGGACGACCGGGCTGTCGGCCAGGCCGCTCTTGACGGCGATCGCCCGGAGGTTCGTCGTGCTCGTCAGGGTGACCGGACCGGAATAGACCGTGCCGTTCGCCGCGGACGGCGTCGACCCGTCCGTCGTATAGCGGATCGTGGCGCCGGGCGTGCTGGTCACCATCTCGACCGCTTGCTCGCCGGAATAGCTCCCCGGCGGAGGGCTGAACGCGGGGGGCGCCACCCGGACCGCCTCGACGGCCGCATCGGAGAAGTACCCGAAGACGTCGATGATCACGGCGAGGTCGGCGCCCGTGCCGGAGTAGGCCGTCACTCCGCCGGCCGTTCCCAGAGCCAGGACGGCGTTGTTGGCCCGCACCTCGCCGGGACGGAAGTTGATCGTCGAGGCGAGAGGCCTGGGGACGCCGCTCGGACCGAACGTCAGATAGCCGCTGGACGCGGGGATGACCGTGACGTTGACGGCCACGGCCGCGGCCGCGGTCGAAACCCCGCAGCGGCCGCCCACAGAAAAGGAGCGGCTCGCACCGGCGGCGAGGCTGGGGCCGGCGAGCGGCCCCGCCACCCCCCGTGTATCGACGAGCCGGCAGGGGGAGACCGTGTAGAAGTCCGTGCCCGCCGCCTGCGCGGGGGCGCTCCAGAGGAATGGCACGAGGCCGAGGAGCCACCACCTCGCCCCTGTCGCGCGCAGGCCCTTCGCCGTCATCTCTCTCCCCCTCTTCGTATGGACTTCTGTCTATGTACACATCCTGGAGCGCGGGAGCCTGTCCTGTCTGTGACGTGCTCCGCTGTGCGGGTGTGACCTGATTCACACGCAGAGAGGGGGTACAATCGGCCGGGTGCCGCTCCTCTCCCGCTTTCGGAAGTCCGCCGCCCTCCTCTGCCTCATCGCTCCCGCCCTCCTCCACGGCGCGGCGGAGCTGACGCCCGAGGAGCAGCGGGGTCGCCAGATCTATCTCGAAGGGACGAGCCCGTCCGGCGGCGAGATCGTGGCGGTCCTGGGGGACGCCCAGATCGAGGTGCCGGCGGCGTCCGTTCCGTGCGCGAGCTGCCATGGCCGCGACGGCCGGGGGCGGCCCGAAGGGGGCGTGTCGCCGTCCGACCTTCGCTGGGAGAGCCTGACCCGGCCCTACGGCGTCATCCATCCGAGCGGCCGGAGCCATCCGCCCTACGACGAGCGGCTGCTCAAGCGCGCCGTCACCCTGGGGCTCGATCCGGCGGGCAACAAGCTGCATGTGGCCATGCCGCGGTTCCGCCTGAGCCTCCAGGACATGGCCGACTTGACCGCCTATCTCAAAAGGCTGGGGAGCGAGCCCGAGCCGGGGGTGAGCGAGACGGCGGTGCGGATCGGCGTCGTCCTGCCTCCGCCCGGTCCGCTGACCCCGCTGGGGCGGGCGGTCCGGTCGGCTCTCGAGGCGCAGTGTGCGCAGTGGAACGCGCAGGGGGGGATCTACGGCCGGAGACTGGAGACGCGCTTCCTCGAGCCCCCGGCCGAGCCGGCCGCGCGGCGGGCCGCCGTGGCCGGCTTTCTCAGCCGTGAGCAGGTCTTCGCCGGGCTCGCGCCGTTCTTCCCCGGGGCGGATGCCGAGCTCTCCGCTCTGTTTGGCGATGCGCAGATCCCGGTCGTCGGGCCCTTCACGCTCCACCCCCGCGGCGACGCCGGCCGGTCCATCTTCTATCTCTTCCCGGGCCTCGAAGCGCAGGGGCGGGCTTTGGCACGCTTTGCCCGCATGCTCCCGTCTGCGGGGAGCACGCGGCCAGCCATTGCGGCTCCGGCCGATCCGGAGCTCGATGCCACGGTCGCGGCGATCTCGGTCCCCGTGGTCGTGCGCTGGGAGCGCGGCACGCTCGATCCAATGAGGATGGCCCGGGAGCTCGCGGCGGTTCCGGCGGACCCGGTATTCTTCCTCGGCTCCGGCCCGGAAGCGGCCGCCCTGCTGCGCGCCGCCGAATCGCTCGGGTGGCGTCCGCGTCTCCTGGTGACCGGCGCCGCGGCGGACTCGTCGCTCTTCTCCGCGCCGTCCGCCTCCGACGGCCGGATCTTCGTGGCGCTGCCGTCCCTGCCGGGCGATCCGCCCCCGGAGTACCGCGAGCTCGGCTCTGCCGGATCCCTTCCGTCCGAGCACCTGTCCGCCCAGCTCACCGCGCTGGCCGCGGCGGAGGTCCTCGCCGAGGGGCTCCGCCGCACCGGCCGCGACCTGACCCGCGACCGCCTCATCGAGCAGCTCGAAGGGCTCCGCAAGCTGCCGCTCGTCTACGGTCCCCCGGTCAGCTACAGCCCGATCCGCCATCTGGGCGCGAACGGCGCCTATATCTTGAAAGTGGATCGGGCGCGGAAGGCTTTCGTCCCCGTTGCAGGGTGGGTGGAGGCGGAGTGAGACGATGGACGGGACCATGGACGCGGACCCGCGGACGTGGCACACTACCGAATGGAGCTTTCACCCATCAGGTCGTTCTCGCGGTCTCGGGGCATGTCCGCCTCGGGCCTGGGCATTTCTCAAGGAGGGGGATGATGATCTTCACCAAGTCAGGGCGTCTTTTCGTAGCAGCAGCGGCTCTCGCCGCAACCTTCTTCCTCGCCCTTCCGGCCGAGGCGGCGGATGGGCGGGAAGGATCGCCGGGCATGTTCGAGCAGCTGACCGCGTGGGTCGTCGAGAGTTGGGAGGGCTGGTTGCAGGCCGCGCAGACGGATGGCAAGCCCACTTCGGTCGACCACGAGGGCGGGTTCGTCGATCCGAACGGCGGCGGTGGGCGCACGGGGTCCTGCCCGGGTCAAGGGGGATGCGAAGGCCCGCCGCCGGGCGGAACGGCAAAGCACGCTGGTTCGTGAGAGAATCGACCCATGAATGATCATCCAACTCCTGACGAGCTCACCGCGCTGGCCCAGGGGAACCTGGCTCCGAAGCGCGCGCTGGAGGTGACGCTCCACCTCGTCGACGGCTGCCTGACGTGCCATCCGGTCGTCCTGCCCGCGCTCAACCGGCTCGCGGCGGCTGGCTCGCGGGAGGGGAGCTACGACGACGTGGTCAAGCGGGTCTTCCAGAGGGCCGTACGGCAACGCGAGGCGTATGGACGGGAGCGGGAGCGGGTCCGCCGCATCGTGGCGGAGCTGGCCGCGGGGGGTCCGGAGGCTCTCGCCGAGATCCGGCGCAGGGAGACCGGAGTCCCTGTCGTCGAAGCCCTGCTCGAAAGGAGTTGGTCTCTCCGGCATCAGGACCCCGCCGCGACGGCGGAGCATGCCCGTCTCGCCACGATCGCTGCCGACGAGCTCGATCTCGGGGAGGACGAAGCCGGCCGCGTCGCGGATCTGCGCTGCCGTGCCTGGGCGGAGCTCGGCAATGCCTTGCGCATCACCGGGGATCTCGACCGGGCCAACGAGGCGTTCGACACCGCTCTGGGACACTGGACGGCGGGGACGCGCGACGAGACGCTGTTCGCCCGCTATCTCGACTTGCGGGCCTCGCTGCACCGCGCCCGTCGCGATCTCGGCCAGGCCCAGGCGGCTCTGGCGGTGGCGTGCTCGATCTACCTCCGCTACGGCCAGAGGCACCTGGCCGGCCGGACCCTCCTCAGCCAGGCGAACTTCGCCAGCGTTGCCGGAGAGCCCGAGGCGGCCCTCCAGCTGGTCGCGAAATGCCTCTCTCTGGTGGAGAAGCACCTCGACCCGGAGCTGGTCAACCTGGCGATTCAAAACCAGATCTGGTTTCTGGTGGACTGCGCGCGCTATGACGAGGCGCGCAAGCTCCTGTTCCTGAACCGGGGACGCCTGCTGCGGTCGGAGGATCGCGTTCCCGGTCTCAAGCTGCGCTGGACGGAGGGCCGGATCGATGCCGGGCGCGGACAGCTCGCCCGGGCCGAGGCGGCCTTCCGCGAGACCCGCGAGGACTTCGAAGCCCTGGGTCTCGGCTACCAGGCCGCCTCGGTCACGCTCGATCTCGCGGCGGCCGTCCTGCGGCAGGGGAGGGCGGCGGAGGCGGGCGGTCTCGTGCTCGAAGCGGCCGAGGCGTTCACCGCCCTGCGCATCCACCGCGAGATGCTGATGGCCGTCCTTTATCTGAAGGAGACGTTCATCTGCGGCGCCGCCGAGGTGCCGCTCCTCGAAGAGGTCTCCGCCTTCCTGCGGCGCGCCGAGCACGACGCGTCGGCGCGGTTCGAGCCGTGCGCGTAAGGCTCACCGCCACCGGCGGTGCATCCAGAGCCACTGCGCCGGGTGCTTGCGGATGTCCTCCTCGGCGACTTCCAGATAGCGGCGGGTGAGGGCGGCGACGGTGGCGTCGTCGTCCTTGGCCCCTTCCGGCGGCAGGATCGCCGGCCGGGCGATCAGGCGGTAGCGCCCGCCCGGCTCGGGGAAGGCCGCCACCGGGACGACCGCGGCCCCGGTCCGCAACGAGAGGCGTGCCAGCACCGGCGAGGTCTGGGCCGGACGGCCGAAGAAGGGGACCTCGATCCCCTCCTTGGGCTGGACCCTCTGATCGATCAGGATGCCCACCCGTCCCCCCGCGCGCAGCCGCTCCAGCATCTTCCGGGCCGCTCCCCGCTTGGGCACCACCTCGTTGCCGAACCGCTCGCGGAGCGCGCGCAGCTCGCGGTCCAGGTAGGGGTTGTCGGCCGGGCGGACCACGATGCTCATCGCTCCACGGTAGAGCGCGACGACCGGCGGCACCAGCTCCCAGAAGCCCACGTGCGCGCTGAGGATGAACACACCCTGGCCGCGCCGGTCGGCTGCCTCCAGGTTCTCCCAGCCCTCCAGCGTGAAGTGCCGGCAGATCTCCACCGGATCGAAGCGCGTCGAGGAGATGGTGTCGCACAGGGCGGCGCCGAAGTGGCGGAAGCAGTCGCGGACGAGCCGGCGGCGCTCCGCCGTCCCCACCTCGGGCAGGGCCTGGGCCATGTTCCCCTCGGCCACGCGCCGGTGCCGGCCGTCCAGCGCCCAGGCGAGCAGCCCGATCCCGCGCCCGAAGGAGCGCGCTCCCGTGTGCGGCAGAGCGCGCAGGAATCCCTTCAGGGTCAGATAGGCGATCTGCTCGATCCGGTGGCGGACGGGTGCGTTCTTCATGAGGAGCCGCGGAGCGCGTCCACCCGGCCGTCGAGCCACTCCCAGAAGGCGGGCTCGGGCTCGGCGCGGACGGGGAGCTCGGCGAGGGGAAGGTCGAGCCGGCCGAGGAGCTTGACCCGGTCTTTGGAGGTGGTCAGGACGACCTCGGCGCCGCTCGCCTGCCAGCCCGTCCCGATCCGTTCCAGGGTGGCCGGCGGATAGGCGTGGTGATCGGGCAGGCGCAGCTCGCCGGCGATCTCGAGACCGAGGGCGCGCACGGTCGCGGCGAAGGAGTCGGGCCGGGCCACCGCCGAAACCAGGAACACGCGGGTGCCCGGCGGCAGCTCGTCGCGGCCGGGCGCGATCCGCCGCGGACGGCCGGGCCGGGTGGCGCTGGCGAATCCCGGCCCGGTGAAGCCGTAGGGCCGCAGAGCTTCGGCGAGATCGCCGCCCGCTGGCGGGCCGGCGGCGCCGGTCAGCAGGACGGCATGGGCCCGCGCGATGGCCGACAGCGGCTCGCGGAGCCGGCCGGACGGGAAGAGCCGTCCGCCCGCGAAGGGATCGGCTGCCGGGAAGGCCACGAGATCGAGATCGCGGGCGAGGGCGAGGTGCGAAAAGCCGTCGTCGAGCAGGAAGAGGTCCGGCCGCGGGTCGAGCCGGTGGAGCGCGTGCTTGCCGGCCTGCCAGCGCTCCGGGCCGACCACCACCGCGACGCCGGGCAGCTCGCCGGCCAGGAGGACCGGCTCGTCCCCGGCGACCATCGGTCCCAGGAGCGGCCCGCCGCCGGCGCTCACCACCCGCACCCCTCGCCCGCGGCTCGCATAGCCGCGCGACAGGATGCAGACCGCGAGCCCGCGGTCGCGCAGGTGGGCGGCGACCGCCGCGACGAGAGGCGTCTTGCCCGTGCCGCCCCAGTGGAGGTTCCCCACGCTGAGCACGGGCCGCGGCAGGCGCCGCGCCCGCCGGCCATACCAGCGGCGGCGCAGGCCGTGGGCGCCTCCATACAGGAGCTGCCAGGGGGAGCGCGAAGGGAGAGGAGCTTTCATCGGCGGACAGATTCTAGCGGAGGGGCTCCATGGTACGCTCCGCGCAGACTCCTGTGCGACGTTCATCTCTACGGTTCATCGCGGTCCCTTTCCTTGTCTATCTGCTCCATGCCTGGCTGTTCGGCGGGTGGATCGTGGACGACGCGGGGATCTCCTTCTCCTATGCACGGAACCTGGCCGCGGGACACGGCCTGGTCGCCCAGCCGGGGCTCCCGCCGGTCGAGGGGTACTCCAATTTCCTCTGGGTCCTGCTGATGGCCCAGTTCTTCCCGCTGCGGCTGTTCGATCCGGTGCTCACGCCGAAGCTGGTGGGCGTGGCCCTGACGGGCGGATTCTTCCTCGGGCTCGCGGGGGCGCTGCGGAAGCTGGACCCCGCCGCCGGCGGGGCGGTGGCGGTCGTGGCCCTCTGCCTGACCGCGCTCAACACCTCGTTCACCGTCTGGACGATCAGCGGCCTCGAGAACTCCCTCTACGTCGCCTGGATCGGAGTGCTCTTCGGGCTGTTGGTGCGGGAGAGGACCGGCGGACCGCGGCCGTGGATCTCCGCGGCGGCCGGAGCGGCGGCGGCCGGGATTGCCCTGACCCGCCCGGACGGCTTGCTGTACGCGGCGCTTTATCCATTGCTGACCCTGGGCGCCGAGGAGGGCGCGCCGCGGATCGGGCCGGCCGCCGGACGGATCGCCCGGTTTGCCGCCGTCTTCCTCGTCCTGTTCGGCGGCTTCCTGGCGTTCCGCGTCACCTACTTCGGCGACCTCCAGCCCAACACCTACTATGCCAAGAGCGCGCCGATGGGAGCGCTCATGAGCCAGCTCGTGACGCTGCAACCGTCCATCTGGCACCGCCTGCGCGATCCCCTGGAGAGCGCGGCGGACGAGGCCGGAACGCTGCTGCTCGTCCCGCTGGCCGGTGCCGTGGCGTTCCTCGCCTGGCGCCGCCGGCTGCGGTGGGGCCACGCCGCTCTCCTGGCCTTCGCGGGGTGCGCCGCGCTCGTCTACATCCTCCTGCCGGGCGATTGGATGCGGGAGTATCGCTTCGCCACCCCGTTCTATCCCTTCTTCTATGCCGGCGTCTGCCTGCTGACCGTCACGCTGGGCTGCGAGCTGATCCGCCGCTCCGGCGTCCGCAAGCTGGTGGGAGGGGGCGCGGCCGCTCTGGCCCTGGGACTGGCTTTGCTGCTGTTCCTCCCGCGCTCGCGCACCTACGCGGCGGGCCCGGCTCTCGCCTTCTCCGAGGTGGAACGGAAGATCGGGCGGCGCTTCAACCGGTACGCCGACGCTCTGGACGTCCGGGAGGGCTCCTTCCTGGTGCCCGACATCGGCGGCGCCCTGTGGAGCTCGCGGCTGCGGATCTACGATCTCGCCGGGCTCACCGACCGCACCCTGGCCCGGACGCTGCAAAAAGACCGCGGCGCCTTCCAGGAGTACGTCTTTGAGGAGACCCGGCCGACCTTCATCCTGGTCCACGGCCCCTGGGCCGTCGCCGCGGGGCTGAACCGCGATCCGCGCTTCCGGCGCGACTACGTGCCGCTCTACCTGCAAGGCGATCCCGGGGGAGAGATCACCGTGGGACCCGGCCGGCAGGCCGGTATCTTCGTCCGCAAGGATGTGGTGGCGGGCAAGGACGCGGCCGTGGAGGCGATCCGGGCCGAGCTGGCGGCCGGCGGCTATTGACCCGGGGGGGGTTGACCGGGGGGTGTCAAGGCCAGCAGGCCCTCCAGCATCTCCAGCGTCTTCGCGAGCGCCCCCCGGTTCTCGTCCACCAGGCGGGCGGCGCGGGCTCCCTGGCCGCGCGCGGCGGCCGGATCGTCGAGCCACTCCTTCCAGATCTCTCCGAGCGCGCGGGCGTCCGCGGCGCGGCGCCAGGCGCCGGCGCGGTCGAACTGCTCGGCCATCTCCCGGAAGTTGTGCATGGAGGGGCCGACCGCCACAGGCACGCCGAAGCGGGCGGGCTCCAGGGGGTTGTGGCCGCCGGTCGGCACCAGCGTGCCGCCGATGAAGGCGGCCGACGCCAGACGATAGAGACTGGCGAGCTCGCCCAGACTGTCGAGGAGGACGACATCCGGAGATCCCGTCGCAGGCAAACCGGTGCGCCGGACCGCCGCGACGCCACGCGCGGCGAGGAGCGCGGCCACCTCGCTCCAGCGCTCGGGGTGGCGCGGCGCCAGGAGGAGGAGGGCACGGGCGCCGCCTCCGGCGATCTCGTGGGCGGCGAGGACCTGCTCCTCTTCTCCGGCCATCGTCGAGCCGGCCAGCAGGATCGGCCGTCCGGCGGCCAGCTCGCGAAGGGTCTCTTCGAGCTCCGGCTTGGGCGGCGGCTCGGGCGACTCGTACTTGAGATTGCCGGTGACCGTGATCCGCTCCGGCGGAATCCCGAGAGTCACCAGGCGGTCGCGGTCCTCCCGGGTCTGCACGCCGAAGCGGTCGATCGCGGAGAACAGCGGTCCCAGGAGCGGGCGCAGGCGGCGCAGGCGGGCGAAGCTCCGGTCGCCGACCCGCCCGTTGACGACCGCGACCGGCAGGCCGCGGCGGCGCGCCTCGCGGAGCACGAGCGGCCAGTAGTCCCCTTCGATCAGGACGAGGGCTCGCGGTTTGAAGCGGTCGTAGAACCGGCGCACCGCGAAGCCGAGGTCGAACGGCAGGTAGGCGATTTCGGCGGGACGGCCCTCGGGCGGAAACAGGGCGCGCGCCCGGGCCTGGCCGGTGGGGGTGACGGTGGAGACGAGCAGGGGAAGCTGCGGCGGCAGGGCGCGCGCCAGGGTCGCGGCCACGCTGACCTCTCCAACCGAGACCGCGTGGAGCCAGAGCCCTCCGGTGACCCGCGCCGCGCCGGCCGCGCGCCCCAGCCGTCCGGAGAGCGTCGGGAGGTAGTGCCCGCCGCGGCGGGCGAGGAGAAACGGACCGGCGGTGAGGAGCGCCGCTCCCGTCGCAAGCTGGTAAAGTCCCCAGAAGACGGATCTCATCGCGGCGGGCAGTATAATGGGACAGACCTCATAGGGCGGCCTTCTAGACGCCCCCCGGCGCGGCCCCGTATATACCGATGATCATGCTTGAGCTCGTCTACTCCGCCACCCGTCACCGTATCTCGTGGGCCGAGCGCTCCGACCGGGAGCTGCTGCTGGCGCTTCGCGAGGGCGACGAGGCCGCGCTCAATGAGCTGATCGGCCGCAAGACCAAGCCGCTGATCCAGCTCGTCCAGCGCATCCTCGGCGACCTCGAGGAGGCGCGCGACGTCGTCCAGGTCACCTTCTTCAAAGTTTGGGAGAACCGGACGAAGTTCGACGAGCGCTGGAGCCCCAACACCTGGATCTACCGCATCGCCAGCAACCTGGCGATCGACCACCTGCGGTCCCGCAGGAGCCGGGAGCGCAGCCACGAGCCGGTCAAGCAGCACCTGCGCCAGGTGGCCGACTCCAACTCGCACCGCGACCTCTCGGGGCTGCAGCACAGCGAGGTGGCGGCGATCTTCCGCGAGCTGTCCGCGGGCCTCTCCGAGAAGCAGCGGATGGTCTTCCTGCTGCGCGAGATGGAGGGGCTCTCCTCGCCCGAGGTGGCCGAGGTGCTCGGCTGCCGCGAGTCGACGGTGCGCAATCACCTGTTCAACGCCCGCAAGTACCTCCGCCGCGAGCTCGTCCGGCGCTACCCCGAATACGCCGCCGGCTTCGCGCTCGGCGACGAAGGCGAGGAGGTGGCGCGATGAGCTGCCCGGACTGGAACGCGCTGGCCGCCTGGCGTGAAACCCCGCAGGCCGAGGAGCCGGCGGAGTGGCGCGAGGCGCTCGGGCACCTCGACCGGGGGTGCGCCCACTGCCGCCGCGCCGCCCTGGCCGCCGATCCCACGCTGGTCTTCCGGCGCCTGGTCGCGCCTTGCGCGCTTCGAGATCGATCCGCGGTTCCTGAGCCCACCCCGGCGCAGGAGGCCTCGGACATCGAGTCGATGCGCCGGGCCGTGGCGGCCATGCGGGCGGCGAGCCGCGTCGAAGAGGTGGAGCGCCACGGCCGCGCGGCACGGGCGATCAGCTGGAAGCGCTGGTCCGCCGCCGCTGCCCTCGCCGTGGTCGCCCTGTCGATGCCGGGCGACGAGACGCGGCTCCGCCGCGACGCAGCGGTGAGCCTGATGTCGGTGGCGACGCCCGCGGTGCTGTCCGCGGAAGGCCCCGAGGCGGTGGTCCTGCCGGCTTCCGTCTTCCCGGTCGCCAGCACCGACGAGCTGCCGACCGTCGAAGGGGTGAACCGGCCCGGCGCGCGGGTCTACCACATGGACGGCGAAGGGATGTCCGTGGTCATGATCGTGGACGAGACCCTGGACGTCTGACCCCGCCGATTCGTACGAGAGCTGACGAGATTCTGATGCATTCTGTCCGCCGTATCGCCGCGAGCTTCCTGGTCCTTTCCGTCCTGGCGACCGCCTGCGCCGCCCAGTCCGGGCAGCCGGGGCCGTCGGGGAACCCCGGGGACCTGGTGCTCCATGCCTACGCCCTGAAGCACCGCAAGGCGAGCGAGGCGCTCCCCCTGGTGTCTCCGCTTCTCTCCAAGCGCGGCACGGTCGAGCTGCAGCCCGGTACGAACACTCTGGTCATCCGCGACACGATCGCGGCGCTCGGCCGGATCGTTCCGGCCTTGCGCTCCTATGACCATCCGGCGCGCCCGCTGACGCTGGAGCTCTACGTCGTCCGGGCCACCCGCGCGGCGACGCCGGGCGTCCGCTCCGATCTCCCGGAGCAGCTCACCCGCCGTCTGCGGGCGCTGCTGGCCTACAACGTCTACGAGGTGCAGGCGCAGGCCCTCCTCGACTCGCAGGAGGGGCAGGCGGTGACCTACGCGGTGAGCGGGGACTATGAGGTCGCCTTCCGGGTCGGCACGGTGCTCGCGCCGGGGCGCGTCAAGCTCTCCGACTTCCGTATCTCCCGTCGCAATGGCCGCGGCGGCCCGCAACCGCAGCTCCTCATCCACACCAACCTGAGCCTGCAGCTGGACCAGACCACGAGCCTGGGTCTCGCCCGCAGCGAGACCAGCCCCGAGGCGCTCATGGTCGTGCTGACCCTGCACACCGCCGACGCCGGCCGGCGGCAGCCCCAACGGGCGCAGCAGTAGAGGTTCCGCGGGATGCAGTTCGTCTGTCGCGTCGGAACCCCGGATGGCCGTGTCATGGAAGAGACCATGACCGCCAGCGACGAAAATTCGCTGCGCAACGAGCTGGCCAAGCGCGGGTACCACATCTTCGAGGTGCGCCGGCGGGGGGTCCCGCGCAAGCTCGCGGGAACCGGATTCAGCCTGCGCCGCAAGCGCATCGGCGACCAGGATTTCGTCATCTGGAACCAGGAGCTGGCCGCGCTCCTCAAGGCCGGCCTCCCCCTGCTCCAGGCCCTCGACCTGATGCTCGAGCGGATGAAGCAGCCCTACTTCAAGGCGGTCCTCACCGACATCCGCGACCGGGTCAAGAGCGGGACCGATCTGTCCGAGGCGTTCGCGTCGTATGGCGACACGTTCCCGCGCCTCTATCCGGCGACGCTCAAGGCGGGCGAGCGCAGCGGCGAGCTCGAGAAGGTCATCCGCCGTTTCATCCGCTACATGCGCCTGTTGCTGGACGCCCGGCGGCGGGTGATCTCGGCTCTGGTCTACCCGGCCGTGCTGGTCGGCCTGTCGATCGCCATGCTGACCGTGATGGCAATCTACGTCGTCCCCAAGTTCATGATCTTCTTCGAGGAGCTGGACGCCGAGCTGCCGCTGGTCACGCGCATCGTGCTGGCGATCTCCCGGTTCATGAGCCAGAACTGGCCGGTCCTCCTCGTGGGGGTCGTCGCGGCGGCGTTCGTCTATCGCCAGTGGGGGCGGACCGATGCGGGCCGGTCGACCATCGACCGGATCAAGCTGCGGCTCCCGTTCCTCGGCGCGGTGCTCCACCGGTTCGCCCTGGCCGAGTTCTGCCGGTCCCTGGGGACGCTCCTGGCGGGTGGCATCCCGCTCGTGCCGGCGTTCGAGATCGCGGTCGCCTCGGTGGGCAACACCTGGGTGCGCAGCCGGGTGGAGCCGACGATCCAGCTCGTGCGCGAGGGCAAGCCGTTCCATCTGGCCCTGGAGCAGAGCGGCGTGTTCCTGGACATGGCGATCGACATGGTGAAGGTGGGTGAGGCCACCGGCTCGCTGGACGAGATGCTGGGCAGCGTCGCGGACTTCCTCGACGAGGAGATCGAGACGCGCATGCAACGGATCCTCTCTCTCATCGAGCCGCTGATGCTGGTCGTCATGGGCATCATGATCGCGATCCTCCTGGTGTCCATCTACCTGCCCCTGTTCGGTATGCTGGGGAGCTCGAAGTTCTGAGGCCCCCTGTCCCGGAATCCCGGGGCGGCGCACTCTGTTGAATGCACCCGGGATAGACTTTTCTATCCCCTCTGCTGTATCTAGAAGGTTTCGAGGAGCGTTTCGATGGCAGTGATCAACGGGAAGACGACGGTCCAGCCCCCTGAGGCGGAGACCCTGGAGCAGGCGCGGGAGCGCCTCGCCCGCGAGCGGCGGGAGGCGGAGACCTTCGCCGCGCGCTACGGGCTGGAGTTCGTGGACCTGACCCACTTCCGCATCGACAACGACCTCTTCCGCCGGATCCCCTTCGAGCTGATGCTGCGCTACGGGTTCATCCCCGAGGAGCAGCTCGACGGACGGATGTCGGTCATCATGGCCGACCCGTCGGACGTGCTCAAGATCGACGAGATGGAGATGCTCCTGGGACAGCCGGTGGAGGCCAAGGTCGGCGTCCGCTCGGCGGTCGAGGAGATCCTCCAGAAGTCGGAGAGCGCCCAGCGCGTGCTCGACGAGGCGAGCGAGGATTTCCGCATCCAGCTCGTCCAGGAGGATGAGGAGGGCCAGGAGGTCCTCTCGATCGACCGGATCTCGGCGGACACCAGCCCGATCATCAAGCTGGTCGACTCGACGATGTTCAACGCCATCCAGCGCCGGGCGAGCGACATCCACATCGAGACGCGGGACACCGAGGTGATCATCAAGTACCGCATCGACGGCGTCCTCTACCAGGCGATGGAGCCGATCGACAAGCGGCACCACCAGACGATCATCAGCCGCATCAAGGTCATGTCGGAGCTCGACATCGCCGAGAAGCGGATCCCCCAGGACGGCCGCTTCAAGCTGCGCCTGAAGGGAAGGACGATCGACTTCCGCGTCTCGATCATGCCGTCGGTCCATGGCGAGGACTGCGTCATCCGCATCCTCGACAAGGAGTCGATGAGCGAGGAGTTCAAGAACCTCCGGCTCGACATCCTGGGCTTCGACGAGGAGACGCTGCGCAAGCTGCGCAAGTTCATCCGCGAGCCGTACGGGATGGTCCTGGTCACCGGGCCCACGGGCTCGGGCAAGACGACCACGCTCTATGCCTGCCTGGCCGAGATCCAGTCGTCCGAGGACAAGATCATCACCATCGAGGACCCGGTCGAGTACCAGCTCCGCGGGATCACCCAGATCCCGGTCAACGAGAAGAAGGGGCTGACCTTCGCCCGCGGCCTGCGCTCCATCCTGCGGCACGACCCGGACAAGGTGATGGTCGGCGAGATCCGCGACGAGGAGACGGCGCAGATCGCCATCCAGTCGGCGCTGACCGGCCACCTGGTGTTCACCACCGTCCACGCCAACAACGTGGTCGACGTGCTGGGACGGTTCCTCAACATGAACGTCGACCTGTACAACTTCGTGTCGGCGCTGAACTGCGTGCTGGCGCAGCGCCTCGTCCGCAAGATCTGCAAGCACTGCCGGCGGCCGCACAAAGCCTCGCGCCAGCTCCTCGAAGAGAGCGGGCTCGACCCGGCGGTCTACTCCGACTTCACCTTCTACGAGGGGGCGGGCTGCATCGAGTGCAACGGCACGGGATTCCACGGGCGCCTGGCCGTGTCCGAGCTGCTCGATCTGTCGGACCACATCCGGGAGCTGATCCTGGACCGCCGGCCCGCCTCCGAGATCAAGCGCGCCGCCAAGGAAGAGGGGATGACCTTCCTCCGCGAGTCGGCGCTCGAGATGGTCCTCCGGGGAGTGACGACTCTGCGTGAGATCAACAAAGTTACCTTCGTGGATTGAACGGGCTCTGGGCTTCGAGCCGGTCCCGGTGCCCCCGCACGTCTTCTCCCTGGACGTGGAGAGCCTGCGCTATGCCCAGATCCTGCGCGACCGCCAGGGGTACCGCGTCCGCGGCTACCGCTCGGCGCTCCTGCCGCGCGACGCCTTCCAGTCCGGCCTGCTCGGCGGCCCGCTGCGCGACCCCGCGGGTTTCGAGGCGCTGGTCGGAGGCGTGGTGCGCGGGGTGCACGGCGGCGTCCGGGCGGCCTCGCTGGTGATCCCCGACGCCTGGCTGCGGGTGGCCTTCGCCGAGAGCGGCGAGCTGCCCAGGAACGCCGAGCAGCGGGACGAGGTGCTGCGCTGGAAGCTGCGCCGCCTGGTGCCGTTCCGGGTCGACGAGCTGCGGGTCAGCGCCACCGAGGTGGCGCCCCTCCCCCGCCAGGAAGAGCCGCGCCGCATCCTCCTCGGCTTCGGCATCGAGCAGCTCCTGGCCCAGATCGAGGCGGCCTTCGCCGCGCACGGCGTCCGCCTCGGCTACATCTCGAACACCAGCCTGTCGCTCCTCGGAGCGCTGGAGGCGCGGCGGGAGGAGACCGTCGCCCTGGCCCTGGTCGAGGAGCACGGCTACACCCTCGTCTTCGCCCGCGGCGGCGAGCCGATCCTCCACCGCTACAAAGCGTTCTCCGGAGGGCTCCCCGAGGTGGGCCGCACCGGCCTCATCGTGCGCGACTTGAAGCTGACCCGCAACTTCCTGGACGAGCAGCTCCCCGGCGTGCCGCTCGGGCGGGTGCTGCTGCTGGCGCCGCCGGAGCAGGAGCCGCTCTGGGTCGACCTTCTCTCGGAGGGGCTCGGCGAGCCCACGGCGCCCCTGGACGGCCGGTCCCTGCCGCCGCTGCGCGCCGAGGACGCGACGGTGCCCTCCTGGCGCGACCTGGCCCCCATGCTCGGGGCGGCCCGCGGGGAGGTGGCATGAGCAGCCTGGCCGCCGAGAAGCCGGCCGTGCCGCGCACCGGCCCTCCCGCCGCGCCGCGCCGCGCCGGCAGCCTGAACCTGGCCCGCCGGCCGTTCGTCAACACCCGGCCGGTCACCCGGATTTCGATCCTCCTGTGGATCCTCGGGCTGCTGCTCCTGCTCGGCAACGTGTCGCTGTTCTGGAGCTACCTCTCGGGCTCCGCCGAGAAGCGGGCCGAGCTGGACCGCCTGAAGCAGGACGTCCAGAAGCAGCAGCAGACCGTCCAGCAGCTCGAGCAGCGCCTCGCGTCGCTCGACCTCGAGCAGCAGAACCGGCAGGTCCGCTATCTCAACCGCAAGATCCAGGAGCGCACCTTCTCCTGGAGCCTCCTGTTCGACCAGCTCGCCGAGGTGCTGCCCGACGGCGTCCGTCTCACCCGCCTGGCGCCGCGCTCCCTGGCGCGGAAGTCGACCGGCCGTCCGGAGGACGAGCTGGAGCCTCTCGACGGCCGCGTGCTGCTGACCATCCACGGCCTGGCGAAGAGCGACGAAGAGCTCCTCACGTTCGTAGACAGGTTGTTCGCGCACGACTCGTTCGATGAGCCGGACCTCTCCCGCGAGACGCGCGCCGACGTGAAGGATCCGTTGGAGTTCGATGTGCAAGTGACCTACATCCCGGGTGGCAAATCCGGACAGCCCGTGATCGAGGAGGAAGCTCCGGCGCCGGAGATCGTGGAAGCCCCCGCGGCGCCTGTCCCCTCCAAGACACAGGGGATCGACGAATGAGGAGCCGGGACGAGATGTGGCGCCTGCGCCTCTGGGTCTGGCTGCCCGCGCTGCTGTTCTTCCTGGCGAACGCGACGGCCTACGTGGTCTACCGCTTCGGCTTCGCCGACCGGGTGGAGTCGCTGGAGACGAGCCTGGAGGACTCACGGCAGAGCCTGGCGCCGGAGGCCGCCCAGCGGACGCGCCTGGAGCGTCTCATCGAGCGCTCGCGGCGCAACGACGAGGACATCCGCCGCCTGTATGACGAGCGGTTCTCGACGCGCAGCCAGCGTCTGACCCGGATCACCGCCGAGGTCAAGCAGCTCGCCCGCAGCGCCGGGCTGAACCCCCTCTCGATCAACTATGGCGAGGAGAAGATCGAGGACTACGGCCTGGTGAAGCGCTCGTTCTCTTTCTCGGTCGACGGCACCTACCTGGAGCTGCGCAAGTTCATCAACCTCCTCGAGCTGTCGGAGTCGTTCCTGACGCTCGAAGAGGTGACGCTCGCCGGCGACGAGGCCGGGCAGGGGCCCGAGCTGCAAATCCGGCTCATTCTCTCGACCCTGTTCGCCCGCGAGGGCAGCAGAGCCGCGACGGCCGCTCCGCCGCCGGGTGTGGCGGCGCGGAAGGAGTCGTGATGGAGAGCCGCACCAAGCTCCTGCTGGGCGTCCTGGCCTTCCTCGTGCTGTTCGCGGTCTGGATCTGGCTCGGTCCGGGCGGAGACGACTCCGGCTCCGGAGGCGGCGGTGGCTACGATGCGGCGACCGCTCCGGTGGGGCCGGTCCCGGGTGCCGGGCGTGCGCCCGCCGCCAAGGCGCCGGTCGACCACGTGGAAGAGCTGCGCTTCGCCGCGCTGACGATCCGTCCCCGGGAGTACACTCCGGGGCGGGACCCCTGGCGCTACAAGGACCCGCCCCCGCCGCCGGCGCCCCCGCC
>DATFPH010000366.1:0-36380 GCA_035264905.1 Thermoanaerobaculia bacterium | reverse complement strand
TGATGGCCTCTCTCGTCGGCTATCTGGCTCTGGTTGCGGCGTTCCGGCGGCTCGGCAGAGATCCCGGATCGCCCGACTCGCCGACATCCGACCGGCTGGCCGTGGGGGGCGCGCTGCTTTTCCATCTTTCGCCGGCGATGCTCGTCTATGGTCCGCTCGCTCTCTCGGACGGTTCGGCCGCCCTGTTCCTCTCCCTGTTCCTGGCGGCCGCGGCGCGGCTGCCGGGGGCGGGCGGGCTCGCGGCGGCTCTCGCGACGGGCGCCTTTGCCGCCGGCGCGGTGGGGTGCCGGCCGCAGCTCGCCATTTCGGTCCTCCCGGCACTGGCCGTGGCGCTCTGGCTCGCCGGAAGCTGGCGCCGCCGGGGGGCGATGCTCGCCGCGTTCACCGCCGTCTGCCTGCTCTGGTTCGTCCCGCTGCTGCTGGCGGTGGGCGGGCTCGAAGGGCTCGTCCGCTTTCTGACGAAGCAGGCCGGAGCGGTGGCCACCTGGGACACGACGGTCCCGCGCGCCGGCCAGTCGCCGGCCACCATCGCCTCGCGCTTCCTCGCCCATCCGTGGGGTCAGAAATGGACCGCGCTACCCGTTCTGGCGCTGGCCCTCGCAGGCCTTACCTCCCTGGCCGCGAGCCGGCCGCGCTGGAGGCCGCTCCTGCCGCTCATCGTGCTGACCGCCGTCGAGCTCACGTTCTGCCTGGCGGTCATGAACCCGCGGGACGCCGTCCGCTACGCCATCCCGTCGCTCCTCGGGATCTCCTTTGCCGCCGCGGTGGGGATCGACCTTCTCGCGCGGCGCGCCCGGATGCCGGCCGCCGCCTGGGGCGCCGTGGCGGCTCTGGCGGCCGGGTTCGCGGCCTACTCCTGGCCGCTCCTGGCGCCCCGCTCCACCTTTCTCTCCCCCCCGGTGCAGGCGGCGGATTGGGTGCGGACGCACCTGCCGCACAGCACCGTGCTCCTGGTGGAGAAGGACTTCGCGGCCCACGCCGCGTTCCTGCTGCCGAGCTTCACCCGCTTCCCTTATGAGGAGGGGATGCAGCGCTTCGCGGGCCGTACCGAGAAGCCGGTCTGGGTCTTTGGAGAGACCCTCCTGCCCGGAGGGGAAACTTTCCTCTGGCCTGACAGCGATACTTATGGCAAGCTCACACGAGACCTTTACCGGACGACGTCGCTGAGCCCGGTTCCGGCGGAGCAGCGGTACGAGGCCGTGCGAGGTTTGTACGCCTATGAGCCGACCTCCGGGGGGGCCGGGTACCGGTGGCTGGGAGGAGATGCCGCGATCCGTGTGTTCCCTCGCCGGCTGCACGCGCGGTCCGTCGCTCTCACCCTGGGCCTGCCCGAGGAGATCGGCGAGCCGTCAGCCAGGCTGGAGATCTCGGTGGCGGGGAGCCCCACCGCCACCTTCGAGGTGCAGCGTGGTACGCGGAGACGGATCGTCCTGCCGCTCCCCGATGCGGAGATGGTGGAGATCTCGGTCCGGTCGGAGACGACGTTCGTGCCGGTTGCGGCGGGGATCGGAGGAGATCCCCGCCGGTTGGCCGTCCAGCTCCATGCCGTGGAGATGGTCGCCGATTGAAGACAAATTGAGGAAAGGTATGTCCAGCATCGCAGCGCGCCCGTCCGTGTCGCTCGTCATCCCGATGTTCAATGAAGAGGAGAACATCGAGCACGCCATCGCCTGTGCGGTCGAGGCGTTGGACGATTGCAGCGACGATTGGGAGGTCATCATCGTCAACGACGCCTCGACCGATCATTCGGCCGAGATCGTCGAGCGGCTGTCGCAGGCCGAGCCGCGCATCCGCCTGTTGCAGCACGAGGTCAACCGGAAGCTCGGCGCGACGCTGCGGACCGGCTACGCGGCGGTCACCAAGAGCCTGGCCGTCTACATGGACGCCGACCTGCCGTTCGACCCCCACGTCATCGGCCGCGCCATCCAGGCCCTCCGCGTGACGCGGGCGGACATGATCGCGGGTTACCGGCTCGACCGCACGACCGAAGGGTTCCGCCGCACCGTCTATTCCTATCTCTACAACACGCTCATCGGATTGCTGTTCGGCTGGCCGCACCGCGACATCAACTTCTCCTTCAAGCTCATGCGCCGCGAGGTGCTGCAGGCGGTGGAGCTGCGCTCCGAGGGGTCGCTGATCGACGCGGAGCTGGTCGTCAAGGCGAAGAACCTGGGGTTCGTCATCCAGCAGCTCGGGTTGGACTACTACCCGCGCACCCGCGGCCTCTCGACCCTGTCGTCGCCCGCGGTGATCGGCAAGATCCTGCGCGAGCTGATCCGGCTCTATCCGGAGATGCGCCACCCCCGGCGCCGCGACACCTCCTCGGCCTCCGAGCCCACCCACGTGCAGCAGGCCGCCGCCGGCCACTGACCCGGCGTGAAGCGGCTCGTCGTCACCGCGGATGATGCCGGTCTGCACCCGGGGATGACCGCGGGGGCCCTGGCCGCCCACGATGCCGGGATCGTCACCGCGGTCAGCGTCTCCCCGAACGGCCAGGCCTTCGAGGATGCCGTGGCGCGGCTACGCGAGCGGCCGCAGCTCGACGTGGGAATCCATCTGACGCTGGTGGGGGAAGCTCCTCTGTCGCCACTGCGGGACGTGCGCTCGCTGCTCGGCCGGGACGGCCGGCTGCTCGCGGGCTGGCCGGTCTTCGCGCGGCGCTGGCTCCTCGGGCGGGTCCGTCCGGGCCACGTGGAGACGGAGCTGCGGCGGCAGATCGAACGCCTGCGCGCCACCGGGCTCCCGGTCGTCCATGCCAACGCGCACCAGCACCTGCACGTGCTGCCGGGGCTCTTCGAAATCGTCCTGGGCCTGGCGGAGGAGCACCGGATCCCCTGGGTCCGCATCCCGGCCGAGCCGGCCGCGGCCCTCCCCGTCTCCCCCCGCGCTCTCCAGAGTGCTCTCTTGAACGCTCTCGGCCGGAGGGCGCGCCGCCGCCTGCGCCCCGAGGGACCGCGGGCGGCCGGCCGGACGATCGGCGTGCTCGCCGCCGGCCACCTCACGGTCGAGGCGCTCGGCCGCGCGCTCGATCAGGCCGGAGGGGTTTCCGAGCTGGTCTGCCATCCCGGCCTGGGGGATGCGGCGCTCGCCGCGGAGTACCCCTGGAGGTACGAGTGGGAGGCGGAGACGGCGGCGCTCTGCGATCCGCGAGTGCCGAATCTGCTGCGCGACCGGGGCATCGAGCTGACTTCGTTCTCCCAGCTCAACAAAAATCCCGGAATGTCCGTCTAACTGAGGTGACGGGGCCGGCAGCGGCGCCAGGAGGGGGCCGCACCGGCGGCCTCCCGCCGGCCCCCGCTTTTTCCTCGCCCTGTGAGGGCCTTTCCTCCCCCCGCGCGTTCCTTGGCTTGTCCAGGATGAACCCTGATCATGAGACAAGGAATCGACATGAAAGCTTTATCTCTACTTTCCGGAGCGCTTCTGCTTCTTTGCGCCACCGCCGGCTGTCAGTCCTCTGAAACGGCCCAGGCGGAGGCTGCGACCAAGAACCCGTCCGCCCCGGCCATCAATCCTGTGGAGCGCGGCCAGTATCTGGTGACCGTCGCCGGCTGCAACGACTGCCACACCCCCTTCAAGATGGGCGCGCACGCCCCCGAGCCGGACATGACCCGGATGCTCGCCGGCCACCCGCAGAACCTCCTGATGCCTCCGGCTCCGGCCTCCCAAGGCCCATGGATCTGGGCGGGCGCCGCGACCAACACGGCCTTCGCCGGCCCCTGGGGCGTGAGCTACGCCTCCAACCTCACGCCCGAGCCGAACACCGGTCTCGGAATCTGGACCGAGGACCTGTTCGTCAAGGCCCTGCGCACCGGCAGACACTGGGGCCAGGCGCGGCCGATCCTCCCGCCCATGCCCTGGCAGAACTACGCCCGAATGACCGACGACGACCTGAAAGCCATCTACGCCTACCTGCGCACCATCCCGCCCGTGGTGAACAGCGTTCCCGAGTCCATGCCCGCCGCACCGCCGTCCTGACTCGCAGCTCGGAGCGAGCCGCCCATCACCGCGGCAAGATGCGGAAAATCCGCCACGGCCCGCCCGGCTCCGGCATCCGGTGGAGCTGGCAGATGGTGAGATAGAGGCTGCCGTCCGGACCGGCCGCGAAGCTGTCCGGCCAGGCGATGCGCGGATCGCGGACCACCATCTCGACCTGCCGCGTCGCCGGATCGAAGCGCTTCACGGCGTCTTCCTCGACGGCGGAGAGATACAGCTTGCCGTCCGGACCGAACAGGATGCCGTCCGCCGCGCCGGTCTCTCCGACCTTTTCGACGCGCGCCCCCAGGTCCGCGGTGGAGAGCTCGGCGTCGCGCAACGCGGCCGTGGGGACCCGGTAGAGGGTCCGCCCGGAGAGCGCCTGGTAATAGAGATACGCGCCGGAAGGGTCGAGCGCGAGACCATCCGAGTGCACCTGAGGGATGCCGCCGCTCGCCGTCCGCCACTCCTTGCCGCCGATGGTGAGCACGACCCCCTCGGACTTGGTGGAGGGATGGTCGGCCAGCAGCCGCCGGCTCGTCCCGCTCGCCAGGTCGACGACCACGAGGGCGCCCAGGCTCGAATCGGTGAGATAAGCAGTGCGCGTCCGCGTGTCGATCCGCACGTCATTCAGATAGCTCCGGGCCGGAGCGACCGTCTCGTCGAAGCGGATGGTGCGGACGACCTCGTCGGTTTTCGGGTCCACCTGGACCAGCTTGGGACCGCCCGCCACGACCCCCTGGAATCCGGGATTGGCCGGATCGAGAATCCAGAGGAAGCCGTCGGCGTCCACGTGCACGCTCTGGACGCTGACAAAGTGCCGCTCCGGAGGCAGCGAAGGCTCCCAGCGGTTCCACTCGGCATCGGGATAGGCGCGGGTCTTGCCCTGCACGTCGAGCACTCCCACCGAGAACACCGGGTCCTCGAACCAGCGCGGGTAGTTGACGAAGATCCGGCCATCCCGTGCAACGGCGACGCCGGTCCACAGGCGGTCGGACTCGGCGACCACCTCCAGCGACGCAGAGGAGGGCTGCGGCGCCACAGGACGGACCGCCGGGGCGGGCACGGGCGCCTGGCAAGCGAGCGGGAGAGACAGCAGGAAGGCGATGGCAAGGGAGCGGATCTTCATGGGGGGATCATAGCGGGGTGCACCTAGAAGGGGCGGACCTCGATCAGACCGGGGCAGCAGCCGATCAGGTCGGGGGAACCACGGAATGGATCGGGGCAGCGACAGAATGGAGTGGGGACGAAGCAGAACAGAGTGGGGACGCAGCGAAACAAGGTGGGGACGGAGCAGAACAGATCGGGGGCCAGACAGAACAGACTGGGGGCGAGGCAGAATAGATCGGGGATCAGGCGAAATGGAGTGGGGACGCCCTCATCCCCGGTCCAATCGGCCTTTGCCCCAATCCATTCGGCTGTCCCCCCGGTCTATTTCGGGTCTCCCCCACTTCATTCGGCGGTCGCCCCACTCTGCCGGGGGCTCGCCCCAGACGATCGGGGCCTCGCCCCGGCTCTTTCGGCCATCGCCCAAGCCCATCCGGCCTTCGCCCGGTTCCATCCGGTCATCGCCCAGACACTGCCGGTCTTCGCCCCGGGACAAACGTCGTTCGCCCTGGTGGTAGCATCCCGGGATCATGCGCATCTGGCTCACGCGGACGGCGATCGCGGTGGCGGCGGGGTTGACGGCCGTTGCGGTCTGGGAACGGCTGCCGGGGATGACGTCGACCCGGCTCATGCTCTACATGGTGGTCCTCTTCCCCTACGCTCTGTACACCGTGATGACCCGCAACCGTGGCCCGCATCACGCCGCGCTCCTCGGCGGGCTGCTCTTCCTCGCCGGCCTCTGGCTCTGGGTGATGTTTCAGGACCCGGCGGCCGGCGGACCGTCGCTGCTCGCCGCGATGGTGACCCATCTGATCGCCTCGACGGTGATCGGGATCACCGTCATGACTCTCGGGAAGCGCGCCCGTTCCGTCAGACTTTGAAGATTGCTTCCAAGGACGGCTCAAAGCCTGGAATCGCCTCCGACCGGAGGTGATCGCCATGGCTTAGCTGGGCGAAGGAGACGTAGGCGCCGTCGCGCAGGACGAGAACCTCGAAGGTCCGGGCGAGCGGATCGGCGAGCCAGTATTCGCCGACGCCGGCCTGAGCGTAGACCCCGAGCTTGGTGTTCCGGTCGTACCGGCGGGTCGATGGGGAGAGAACCTCGACGACCAGATCCGGAACCCCTTCCATATAGCGGCTGGTGATCGTCCCCTTCCACTGTTCTCCTCGGACATAGAAGAGATCGGGCTGCACGGGTGCCGTGAGGCCCTCCGGGAGGATCAGGTCCGTCGGAGACAAGAAGAACTCGCCGATAGGATGATTCTCCAAGAAAACGGAGAGCCGGCGAACGAGGTTCCGCAGTGCGATCTGATGAATCGGATTGGGAGCCGCTGCCACGTAGAGCACACCCCGGAGGATCTCGTACCGCCGCCCGTCGTCGGGCAGGCGGAGGTAGTCCTCGTATGTCCATTGACCCTGCGGTGGATAGGCCGGCCCATGGAACTCGTGGACATCGGGGGAGTCGATCGCGTACTCCTTGGAGGCCCTGGCCGTCATGATAAAATAATGCTAGGAGGAAACGCCGCGGGTGTCAACCACCACTACGAACTCCCCTTTGAGCGACGCCCGTGCGCGCAGGGTCTCCAAAACTTCCGAAAGCGTTCCGCGCAGGATTTCCTCGTGGAGCTTGGTCAGCTCGCGGGCCACGGCGACCCGGCGGTCTCCGAGCTCGGCGAGGGCGTCTTCCAGGCTGACGAGCAGGCGGTGGGGGGACTCGAAAAAGATCAGGGTGTGGCCGAGGTTGGCCCATTCCTTATAGAAGGTACGCCGCTTGCCGGACTTCGGCGGCGGAAAGCCCGCGAAGGTGAAGGGATAGGGCGGCAGGCCGGAGGCCACCAGGGCCGTGAGCAGCGCCGACGGACCCGGGATCGGCTCGATCCGGATCCCCCGCGCCGCCGCCTCGCGCACCAGCAGGAACCCGGGGTCCGATAGGAGCGGCGTGCCGGCGTCGCTCGCCACCGCGATCACCTTCCCCTCTTCCAGGTCCGCCAGAAGACGCGGCAGCCGCTGCCTCTCGTTGTGCTCGTGGAGCGAGACGAGCGGTTTCTTGATTCCCAGGTGGGCGAGCAGACGGCCGGTGTGGCGGGTGTCCTCGCAGGCGATGAGGTCGGCCTGCGCGAAGGCGGCCTGCGCGCGGGCCGACAGGTCGTCCAGGTTGCCGATCGGCGTGGCCACGACGAGGAGCTTGCCAGACATATCAGGACGAACGATCAGTCGCGCGGAATCTCCTGGTCCAGGTTCACCGCGCTTCCCGAGAGGCGCGCGATCAGCATCAGCCGCCGCTTGAAGCGGAACTGCCGCTCGAATTGCACGATCCGCCGCACCACGGCGTCGCCGTAGCCCCGCTCGACCACCTCGTCCGGCGTGAGCCCCTCGTCAAAAAGGAGCCAGAGGACCTCGTCCGCCGTCGCGTAGTCGAAGCCGAAGTCTCCTTCGTCGGTCTGGCCGGGGAAGAGATCCGCCGACGGGCGCTTGGCCACCACCTGCTCGGGGAGTTCCAGGTGCCGCGCGAGCTGCCAGACCTGGTGCTTGTAGAGGTCGCCCAGCGGATTGAGCGAGCTCGCGTTGTCGCCGAAGACCGTGGAGTAGCCGAGCAGGATCTCGGTCTTGTTGGAGGTTCCGAGGACCAGGGCGCCGAGCTTCTTGGCCTGGTCGAACAGGATGGTCATGCGCTCCCGCGCCATCTTGTTGCCGCGGCGTCCGGCGTCGGCGTCCGTCTCGATGGCGAAGTAGGCGTCGACCATCGGCGAGATGTCGATCTTCCGGTGCGGCAGGCCCAGGTGCTCGGCGATCAGGAGGGCGTCGGAGACGGATTCGCCACTGGAGGTGCGATAGGGGAGGAGGAATCCGTGGACCCGCTCCGGGCCGAGGGCACGCACCGCGAGAGCCGCGGCGAGCGACGAGTCGATGCCGCCCGAGAGGCCCACGACCACGCCGGAGGTCCCGGAGGTCTCGACGGCGTCGCGGATGAAGCTGGTCAGCGCGGCCACGGCGAGCGGCGCGTTGAGGCTCAGGCGGTCGAGGACGCGCCGAGAGTTCTCCTGCGTGGTCAAGTGTGGGGTCCCTCGATGTCGGTGCGCTCGTCGGCGAGCAGCGGCAGGCGCCAGCGCACACGGTCGGCGTCGCGCAGGTCGATCTCGGTGACCAGCAGGTGCTCTTCGAGGAACGGTGCGCGCGCCTGGAGCTCGCCTCCCGGCCGGACCACCAGGCTGCCGCCCGAATAGAACGAGCCCTCTTCCCAGCCCACCCGGTTGCAGTAGACGACCCAGCAGGTGTCGAGGAGCGCGGTGGTGCGGCAGAGCATCTCCCAGCTCTCGTGGGAGGCGGGGACGTCGTCGCCGCCGATGCGCCCCGGGCCGGCGGAGGGGACGATCAGGAGCCGCGCTCCGGCCACCGCCAGCCGGCGGGCCAGCTCGGGGTGCCACAGGTCTTCGCAGATCAGGACGCCGGTCCGCCCCCAGGGCAGGGTCGCCAGGTCGAGGCGCTGGCCCGGGCGGAAAAAGCGGTTCTCCTGGAAGATCCCGTAGCTCGGCAGATAGAGCTTGCGGTGGATGTGCCGGGCGGCGCCGCCAGAGAGGAGGACCGCGCTGTTGTGCAGCACCCCGCGGTCGCTCTCCTCGACGAACCCGGCGACGACCGCCATCGGGCGCGCCGCCTCGGCGAGCCGTTCGAGGATCGGCGACCCCGGCGTCAGCGCCACGCGCGTGGTGAGATGGAGGAGACGGTACCCGGTGAGCGACAGCTCCGGGAAGACCAGGAGATCGACCCCCTGGGACTTGGCGCGCTCGATCCAGGCGAGATGGCGATCGAGATTGGCGTCGAGGTCGCCCAGGCGGCAGTCGATCTGGGCGAGCCCTACGGTCAGGCGCGGTGAGCCGGCAGGTTCGGACATGGCCGGGGGGATGCTAGCATGCCCCTCGATGGTGCGACTGCGAATGATCCAACCGCTCTCCCTGCTCTGCCTCGTCCTGCTGGCCGGTCCGGCGGGGGCACAGACCCCCCGGAAGCCGGCCGGGCCGAACCCGCCGAAGCCGGGCACGCCGATCCCGGCGCCGGTGCCCCCTCCCAATCAACCCAATCCGCCGAGCGATCCGAAGCTGCGCGACCGCGTCCTGGCCGTGGTCGACGAGGACCCGATCCTGCAATCCGACCTCGACCGGGTGATCGGCCTCGGCCTGGCGCAGGCCAAGCCGGGGGAGGACCCGACGGCGTTCCGGCGCCGGGTCCTCGATCAGCTCATCCAGGAGCGGCTCCGTTTCCACGAGATGGACCGCTTCGGCTTCGAGCAGGTGCCGGTGGAGGACGTGGACGCCCAGGTCGCCGAGATCCGCGCCCGCTTCAAGGATGACGCCGCGTTCCAAAAGTCGCTGCGCGATCAGGGGATGACCGTGAAGGACCTGCGCCACCTCATGGCGCGGCAGCTCATGGTCCTCGCCTACGTGGACGAGCAGCTCGGCCCGCGGGTCTTCGTGAGCCTGGACGACATCAACAACTACTACCGGACCGTCCTCACCCGCGAGATGCAGAAGCAGGGGCAGCCGGTGCCCCCGGTCGAGGACGTGCGCGATCAGATCCGGGCGGTCCTGCGGGAGCAGCGGCTGAACGAGGCGATCGCCAAGTGGACCGAGGAGCTGCGCCAGAAGGCGGACGTGCAGGTGTACTTCGACCAGCCGGGGGGGAAGCTGCCGCCGGTGGTCAAGAAGATTCCATAGGCCCCCGGGCGCCGGCGGCGTCCACCTCGTCGAGGAGCTCCTCCAGCAGGTGGTTGAAGATCTCGGGCCGGTCCATCATGAGCCAGTGCCCGGTGCCGTGCATCAGGCGGGTCCGCAGGTCGGGAATCAGCCGGTGCAGGCTGAACGGCAGGTTGTTCATGTCGCTGATGATGGACAGCTTCGGTCCCGGATAGCGCTCTAGAGAGGGAAGGGGGCTGTACTGCATGGCGCCCTCCAGCGCGGCGGGGATGGCGTCCTCGTGGGTGTCCTGGAGGTCCTCGAGCACCCAGCGGCCGGCGTCGCGGTCGCCGCCCAGGATGAGCTGGCGAAAGTAGGAGTCGAGCTCCCGGTGGGGATCTTCGCGGACGGCGGCCAGAAACGGCTCGAGCTGCTCCCGCGGGACGCGCGTCTGATCGCCGTTCGGATCGACCAGCAGGAGGCCCGCCACCCGTTCGGGGTGCCGCCCGGCGTATTCGATCGCGACCAGCCCGCCGACGCTGTGGCCGGCGAGGACGAAGCGCCGGAGCCCGAGCTGGTCGGCGGTCGCCTCGACGTCCTGTGCCAGGCCGGGGATCGAATAGTCGCCGTTCTCGGCCGGATCGGAGTCGCCATGCCCCCGGAAGTCGAGCGCGATGGCGCGGCGGTGGCGCCGCAGGTGGTCGAGCTGCAGAGACCACTGGCCGCCGTTGCCGGCGAGGCTGTGGAGGAAGAGGACGGGCAGGGCGCCGGTCTCCTCCGCGCCGCCGTCGCGGACGTGAAGGTTGCCCGCGGGGCCGGCGATCCAGCCGGAGACGCTCTCCGGCGGCGCCGGCTCGGGGTGCCCGGGCTCCGGGCTCTCTTCCGGCTCGCGTCCGGTCTCCGGCTCGTCCTCGTCGCGCCGCCGGCCGATCAAGGCGGCCGCGAGGCCCAGGCCGAACAGCCCGAGGAGAATCCAGAGCAGGCCGCGCGGTGTCCGTTGGCGTTGGCGTTGGCGCTGGCGCTGGCGATAGTAGAGCTGCTTCCGTCTCATCGGCTCACCTCCCTCGTCCCTCACCGATCAACCTAGCACGACCCGCCCCGGGAACGCCACGGGACCCGCCGTCTCCCGATTTCCGAAAAAAGTTTGGAGTCGAGTGCAAGATTCGCGACCCGTTTTCCGACTTCTTATGGGGTGGCACGCACCCAATGGCGGGCGCGGCCTGTCGAAAGGAGACGACATGCCGGAACGACGACCCCTGCTCCGGGACCTCATCCAAACCTTCTTCGCCGATTATTTGCGGCTGGTGGAGCCCGATTCCGCCGCCCGGATGGTTCTGGACCGGATCACCTTCCCCCAGCCGGGCAAGCTCGCGGAGTGCGAAGACGACGACTTCCGGGCCATCGGAGTGGTCGCCGAGGTCCCCTCGCACCGCGGCGAGCTCGTGACGGTCCTGGTGCAGATCGAGCCGGAGGCGCTGACTCCGCCGGAGGTCGGGCGGCGGCTCGGCCATTACCTGATGGGGCTGGAGATCCGCTATGGCCAGCCTGTCCTGCTCTCGATCCTCTACCTCCGCGGCGGGCGTCCCGGCGTCCACCTCGAGTCGGCGGCGATCGGGGAGGCCTGCGGGATCGAGCTGGTGCGGATCTACTACACCAGCTTTGGCCTGGCGGAGACCCGCGCCGAGTACTACCTGGAACGGCCCGAGCCGGTGGCCTGGGCCTTCGCCGCTCTGATGCGTCCGACGAAGCGGACCCCGGAAGAGCACCGCTGCGCCTGCCTGGAGCGGATCGCCGCCGCCCCTCTCGACGAAGAGCTCCGCCGCAGGCTGCGCCAGGGTGCCGAAGCCTTCCTTTCTGCCGGACGGGAGGGCGCATGAGCCGGGGGCGACAGCAGCTCGGGGTTGACGTGAGAGTTGAGAGTCGTATATCAATTGCCAGCCTGAGCCATCGGCCAAGCCCCCGCGGAGCAGCTTCGGCTGCCTCGTTTTCTGTTGACGAGCTGCCTCTGAGGGAGGTGCGAATGAAGAGAGGATTGATCCGGAGCTTTGCCCAAGGCACGCAGTGCCTGTCGGTTGGAGCCCTGACCCTGGGGCTGGGTTTCGGGACCCTGATCCCGCCGGCCACTCCACCAGCTTCGACACCAGCCTCCGCTCCCCTGCTGGCCGAGCAGACCCCTACAACGACCCCGATCCCGGTGCAGCCTCCGGCACCGGAGACGCCTCCGGTACAGCCGGCAAACACCCCGGCCTCACCCGCTCCCACCGCACCCGCACCCCAGGCTCTCCAGCCGCCGCCCCGGCCCTCGCTGCTGCACCTCCTGGAGACCCACGGCATTCCGGCCGGCCCGTTCGGTGACCTGATCTATGAGGTCGCGGCGCGCTACTCGCTGAACCCGCACCTGCTCGCCGCGATCGTCCGGGTGGAATCGTCGTTCAACCCCCGCGCCCTCTCGCGCAAGGGGGCCTGCGGCCTCATGCAGCTCCTGCCGGAGACCGCGCGGCGTTTCGGGCTGCGCCGGAAGGACCTGTTCGATCCGGCGAAGAATCTGGAAGCGGGAGCGCGCTATCTGAAGTGGCTGGCCGGCCGCTTCGGCGAGGACCCGGTCCGGGTGCTCGCGGCCTACAACGCGGGAGAGGGGGCGGTACAGCGCTACGGCGGCGTGCCGCCGTACAAGGAGACGCGCAACTACGTGGACCGGATCTTCTCGCTGCTGGGTCTGAGCAGCGAGCCGGAGCCGCAGTCCGCGCCGGTCGAGCAGGAGGCGGTGTTGGCCCGCTGACGAGCGCCCGGGCGGGGACGGGGGCTGCGCCACCCCCGTCCGCCCTGTCCTCACCCCGCCGTGATCGCCGTCCCGCACGCCGGACAGAACTTCGCCCCCGGGGGCAGCTTCTGACCGCAGTTGGAGCAGAACGCCGGAGTCCCCCCAGTCGCTCCACCTGCCGCCGCCGCTCCAGCCGCCGCCGCTCCGGCCGCAGGAGCCGTTCCTCCAGCGGGAGCGCCTCCCTGTGGGCTCTGCCCCTGCTGCATGGCCTGCTGCATCATCTGAGGCAGCATCATGCCGACGCCGGCTCCCATGCCGAGCCCGACGCCGGCTCCCATGGTCCCGCCCGGCTGCTTCGCCGCGTCCCCGATCCCCTGCGCCGTCTTGAACTTGAGGTAGGTGTCCATGTTGCCGAGGGCGCCCATGCCGGTGCGCTCGTCGATCAGCTTCTGGACCTCCTCCGGCGGCGTGATCGCCCCCATGTAGAGGTCGACCAGCTCGATCCCGTACTTGGAGAAGTCGTCGGCGACCCGGCTCTTCAGGCCCATGGCCAGCTCGTCATAGAGCCGCGGCAGGTCGAAGATCGTGGTCAGGTTCTCGCCGAGCACGTCGGTCAGGCGGGCCACGATGACGTCGCGGAAGTAGTCCTCCACGCCGTCGGTCGAATAGAGGCCGCGCGTCCCCACGACGGTGTTGACGAAAACTTGGGCGTTCGTCACCCGCACCGCGAACTTGCCGAAGGCGCGCAGGCGGACCATGGCGAGCTCGTGGTCGCGGAAGATGACCGGCTCCTTGGTGCCCCATTTGAGATCGAGGTACGTCTTCGTCGAGACGAAGACGACCGCGGCCTGGAACGGCGACTCGCCGCCGAACGGCAGGCCGAAGATGCTGGCCAGGATCGGGACGTTCTGGGTGGCCAGGGTGTGCCGCCCCGGGCCGAAGGTGTCGAGGGCCTTGCCGTCGCGGAAGAAGACGGCCTGCTGGCTCTCCTCGACGATGAGCTGGCTGCCGAGCCGGATCGCCGAGGTGCCCTGCGAAGGCACCCGCGCCACCATGGTCTCGCCGGTCGGATCGTGGAACTCGATCACTTGCATGGCTCTGATCTCCTCAACGCGCTAAGCGCCGCGCACCACGTTGCTGATCACCTGCTCGCGCCCCCGCCACTTCTCTTCGATGGCGCGGACCTTCTGCTGCACCTGGTCGAGCGCCGCCGCGGCGTCGGATCCCGGAGAAGGTATCCCGGTGGCCGCGGTCTTGAGCGCCGCGAGATCCTCGAGGAGAGAGAGGTCGAACTCGTAGAGCCGCTGCAGCTCCGCCTCTCCGATCTTCACCGCGTCGAACAGGCCGCTCGCCCCATAATCGGCGAAGCGGACCGACTGCGACAGCCCGTCGAGCTGCCGGTCGAGCCGGTCGAACGGCCCGAGCAGGGCGATCTGGCCGGCGTCGGTGTAGGATCGCGCCTTGTCGCGCAGCGCGGTCTTCACCCGGCCGATCTCGCCGGCGAGGTGCTCGCGCTGGAGCTTGTCCACGTCCCGCCGCAGCTCGCGGTCCTGAAAACCCCGGAAGCCAGGGATCTTGTCCCCCAGCCGCTCCAGGACGTTGCGTTGCGCTTTGGCCTCTTCGTAGCCACCGTTGGTCATCGCATCCTCCTCCAGGCCCTTCGAAAGTCCCATCCTAGCAGAGGGGACGCTCCTCTTCCCGCGGCCCCGTGATTCGGCTATCCTTCGTTCCCTGGCACTCCTCAAGGTGTTGATTGCTCAAAAGCAGTCTTAAGCTCCTCGCCGCGGCGCTCCCCCTTCTCCTCTCCATCACAGGTTGTTCCCGGGAGAGCGGGGGAGGTCCGCCCGCGAATCTCGTTCTGGTGACGCTGGACACGGTGCGGGCGGACCATCTCGGCGCCTATGGTTCCGCCGAGGCGGAGACGCCGTGGCTGGACGGGCTGGCCCGCGAGGGGGTCCGCTTCGAGCAGGCGTCGTCGCAGGTCCCCCTGACGCTCCCCTCCCACTCCACGATCCTCTCCGGCCTTCTGCCGCCGCACCATGGCCTGCGCAACAACGGGATCGGAACGTTCCCGGCGGAACCGGCCACGCTGGCGACGCTGCTCTCCGGGGCCGGCTACCGCACCGGCGCGTTCGTCGGCGCGTTCGTGCTGGACCGGCGCTTCGGCCTGGGCCGCGGCTTCGATCTCTATGACGACGAGATCCTCCGCGATCCTGGGGCCGGCACGGTCCTGGAGGCGGAGCGGCCCGGGCGGGAGGTGATGGACCGCGCTCTCGCCTGGCTGGGGCAGACCCCTTCAGACACCGCCACGCCTTTCTTCGTCTGGATCCACCTCTACGACGCCCACGCGCCGTACGTTCCGCCCTCCCCCTGGCGCGAGCGCCATCCCGGGCGGCCTTACGACGGCGAGATCTCGGCGGTGGACGAGCAGGTCGGGCGTCTCCTCCAGGAGCTGGCGCGGCGCAAGCTCGCGGATCGCACGGTGGTGGCGGTGGCCGCCGATCACGGCGAGGGGCTCGGCGATCACGGCGAGCAGACCCACGGCCTGCTCCTCTACGAGCCGACCCTGCGCGTCCCCCTGCTGCTGCGGGGCCCCGGCCTGCGCGCCGGGACGGTGGTGCGGACGCCGGTCAGCCTGGTCGACCTGGCGCCGACCCTGGCCGGGCTCCTCGGCCGCGGCCTGCCGGCTCCCGCCGGCCGCCTCCTGGACGGCCACGACCTCTCGGCCGCGCTGCGCGACGGCCACGAGCCGGCGCCATCCAACCTCTACGCCGAGACGCGCTACCCGGCGATCTTCGGCTGGAGCCCGCTGACGGCTCTGCGTCGGCGGGATCTCAAATACATCGCGGCGGCGCGGCCGGAGCTGTACGACCTGGCGCAAGACCCGGGGGAGACCCGGGATCTGTCGGAGCATCGGTCCGATCCGTCCGATCGGTCCGAGCTGCTCAAGGGCTTCGCCGCGCGGCTCGCCGAGATCGAGGCCGGGGCCGTGGAGGCTCCGCGCAGCGCTCCCGACGCCGAGACGCGCGCCCGGCTGACCAGCCTCGGCTATGCCGCCGGGAGCCCGCCTCCTCCTCCCCCCCGCCGCGAGCCCTCCTCGCTGCCCGACCCTCGCCGGATGGTCGACCTCTTCCAGCGCTACGAGCGGGCGCACAACCAATTGAAGAAGGGTGAGGTCGAGCCCGCCCTGGCCGTGCTGGAAGAGCTGGTCGCCGCCGATCCGCGCAACCCGGTCTTCCGGGGAGAGCTGGCGCGCGCCTTCCGCGATCGGGGAGAGACCGGCCGGGCCGTGCCGCTCTTCCGGCAAGCCGCGGCGGACGCTCCGGATGATCCGGAGGCCTGGTACAACCTGGCGGCGGCGCTCCAGGCGGCGGGCCAGCCGGCGGAGGCGCGCCACGCCCTGGAGCGCGCCCTCCATCTCGATCCCGCCCGGCCCGAGGCGCACAACACGCTCGCTCTCGCCCTTCTTGCCGAGCAGAAGCCGGAGGAGGCTCTGCGCGAGCTGCAGGCCGCGGTCGCCCTGGACCAGCGCGACGCCACGGCGCTCAACAATCTGGGCAACGTGCTGCGCGGCCTGGGGCGGCTCGACGAGGCCGAGCAGGCCTACCGGCGGTCGGTGGCGGTCGCCCCGCACTATGCCGAGCCGCTCAACGGCCTGGGCACCCTGGAAGTGGAGCGCGATCGGCCGGCTGCCGCACTCTCTCTTTTTGACCGGGCCCTCGCGCTCGCTCCGTCGTATCATGAGGTTCGACTCAACCGTGGGATCGCGCTCGAGCTGGCGGGGGAGAGGGAGGCCGCGGCGGCTGCCTATCGGGATTTCCTGGCGGCCACCGGCAGAAATCCGCACTTCGCGGAGCAGCGGCGCGCCGCCGAGCACCTGCTCGACCGCCTGGCGACCGAACCCACGGACTCCGGGAGGAGGTGACCCGATCGGCAGAACTCTCACCTCCGCCCGTGCGTAGAACGTTTCATCGTCGTTGTTTGCACTGTAGTTCCTTTTTGAGGACTCCAAAGGAGATTCGAGAGATGAATTCCACGAAAAACTGGGCGCTCCGCGGCCTCGTCCTGGCCCTGGCGCTCGCCCTGGCCTACGCGCCCTCCGTGAGCGCGCAGACCGCGGGCTCCAACCTGGCTGGCCGCGTCCAGGACAAGGACGGCGGCCCGCTCCCCGGCGTCACCATCACCGCGACGAACACCGAGACCGGTCTCGAGCGCTCCGGAACGTCCGGTCCGGACGGCACCTTCCTGCTCCCGTCGGTGCCCGTCGGCACCTACACGGTCAAGGCCGATCTGGACGGCTTCGCTCCGGTGACGGTCGAGAGCGTCAAGCTGAACGTCGCCTCGCAGCGCAACCTCGAGATCACCATGGGCTCGTCGAGCATCCAGGAGGCGATCACGGTGGTCGACGAGGCGCCGCTGGTGCAGCAGACCCCGAGCATCGGCACGGTGGTCAGCGAGCAGCAGCTCGAGAACCTGCCGCTCAACGGGCGCCAGTTCGCCAATCTGGCGATCCTGGCGCCGGGCACCGCTCTCGCCTACAACTCCGACCCCACGAAGCCGGGCCAGCTCACCGTCGCCCTGAACGGCGGCGTCGGCCGCAACGTCAACTACATCATCGACGGTGGCGACAACACCGACGACACGATCGGCGGCGCACTGCAGAACTTCAACCTGGAGAGCGTCGAGGAGTTCAACATCCAGACGCAGCAGTACAAGGCCGAGTACGGCCGCTCGACCGGCGGCGTGCTGACCGTGGTCACCAAGACCGGCACCAACGACTTCAAGGGGAGCCTCTGGGGCTTCTTCCGCGATGACAGCCTCAACACGAAGACCGAGGCCGAGAAGCAGGCCGGCATCGACAAGCAGCCGTACGAGCGCAAGCAGTACGGCCTCGCCGTCGGCGGCCCGATCGTGCGCGACAAGGCGCACTTCTTCGCCACCTACGAGAAGACCGAGCGCGAAACCAGCTACACGATCGACTCCGATCCCCCGGGTCCGCTCGGGCCGATCTTCCCCAACCTCCAGGGCCAGTCCGTCGCGACGCCCTTCGAGGACGAGCTGCTCACCGCCAAGGCGACCTACGATGTCTCGGCCAAGCAGTATCTGCAGGTCCGGTACGGCTATCAGAAGAACAGCGACAAGTACGGCGCGACGTCCCTCGCCTCGGCCGACGCGCTCGGCACGGTCACCAACGAGTACAGCTCGATCCTCGCCGGCCACACGCTGCAGATCAGCGGCGACACCCTGAACGAGTTCCTGTTCCAGTACACCAAGTTCGACAACCTGATCTCGGCGGACTCCGACAACCCCACGATCTACTTCCCGGGGGGCTTCCACATCGGCCAGAACATCAACACGCCGCAGGCGACCAATCAGCTCAAGTACCAGTACAAGGACGACCTGAGCTTCACCCGCACTCTGTGGGGCCGCACCCACCAGCTCAAGACGGGCGTCAACTACATTCACGAGCCCGAGCTGGGCGGCGACTTCACGGTCGGCCTCGAGGGCCAGTACCAGCTCAAGGAGGACCGCGTCGGCTCGCCGGTGACCGACATCACCATCTTCGGCGGGTTCTCCGGCCAGTCGACGCCGGTCGACCAGTACAGCGGCTACGTCCAGGACGACTTCTTCTTCAACGACCGGCTGACGTTGAACTTCGGCCTTCGCTACGACTACTGGGAGGGCTTCGACCTCGACCAGCGGTCGAACCCGATCTGGCAGGCGCTGTCGACCCAGACGAAGTACAACGAGTACTACCTGAACGATTTCAAGGGCGGCCGCGGTGGCGTTCTGGAGAACGACGACAACAACTGGGCGCCGCGCCTCGGCTTCACCTACGACCTCAAGGGCGACGGCCGGCAGCTCCTGCGCGGCGGTTGGGGTCTCTATTACGACTTCCCCTACACCAACGCCACCATCCTGTTCCCCGCCTCCGCCGTGCAGTCGAACTACGGCGTGATCTACCGGGTCAATAACCAGAACGGCATCCTCAACCCGAACGGGACGTTCTTCCAGCCCGGCCAGCCGCTGCCGCCGAACGGGCTGCCGAGCGCGAACATCCCGCCGCCCAACGAGGTCGCGTCGCCGACCTTGCAGACCCCCTACTCCGCCCAGGCGTCGCTCGGTTACTCCTGGCAGGCCACGAGCTGGCTCGGCCTGAACCTCGAGGGCGTGCGGATCAACTACCGCCACATCCCGTACCGCTTCCGCGCCAACCCGACCGATCCCACGACCGGCAAGGCCCGCTTCCCGCAGTTCGGCAACTTCCGGATGTGGTACGGCGACGGCCAGGCGGACTATAGCGGCGCGAATCTGAGCGCCCGCGCGCGGCTCTCCGACCGTTTCGAGCTGCAGGGCTTCTACACCTGGTCGGAGACGACCGGCAACGTGCTGGCCGGTGCCGACGAGTTCCGCATCACCGACGCCGGCCACCAAGCCGACGTGGGCGGCGCCCGCCGCGACGTCTCGATCAACCCGCTCGATCCGCAGTGCGACCGCTGCTTCGGCCCGCTCAACACGGACGCCCGGCACCGCGTCACCTTGTCGGGCCTCTGGCGGGCTCCCTGGGGGCTCAACGTCTCCGGCATGTTCCGCTACCGCTCGGCGCTGCCGTACTCCAAGTACGCCAACGTGTTGGTGGACACGGACAATGACGGCGTCGGCGACACCCTGGTCTTCGCGGACCTGAACGGCGACGGCTTCGCGTTCGACCTGCCAGGCCGCACGGCGGTCAACTCGGAGCGCGGCGACTCGTTCTCGCAGCTCGACGTGCGGCTGTCGAAGGAGTTCTCCTTCGGCGACCTGCTGAGCCTCGAGGTCATCGGCGAGGTCTTCAACGTGTTCAACGAGAAGAACCCGTCGCTGTTCAACCGCTTCGGCGAACCGAACTCCTACGCGGGCAGCAACAACCTCTCGCCCGAGCAGCGTCTCGCCCAGCTCGGCCTGCGCGTCCGCTTCTAGAAGCCGCGCACGCCGCGATGACGAAGGGGCGCTCTCGGGCGCCCCGTTTTCTTTTTCCAGCGAGACTCCGGAGGGGTCAGAACGCGGCCGTGATCCCGAATCCGGCGTAGGTCCCTTCATCCACCGGCAACCCGGGAAAGAAGCCCGCGGACTTGGACCCGACTTTGGCGGCGAAGCCCCAGCGCTCCCCTAGGAGCGCGTCGATCTCCGCGCTCGCGTTCCACCCGTTCCTGCCTTTCGGAAAGATCCCTTCCGAAGCTCCCGGCTCGGTCCACAGGTCCCCCTGAAGGCCGAGCCGGAGCGTCCGCCCGAGCCGCAGGCCATGGATTCCGGCGCCGTAGCCCCAATCGCGCTCCACCGAGGAATCCAGGTCGCGCGCGTAGACGGTCAGCACGCCCCAGGGAGCGGCGGCATGGAGGTCGAGGAAGCGGCTGACCTCCTGCGGTCCGAGAGCGCCGCGGGTGCCCAGGGTGAAGCCCCAGCCTCCGGCGCGAAGCAGAGGCGTCCGCACGCGCGCGTTCCCGCCGATCACGTGATCCCGGAAGTAGGCGTAGACCGCCGAGACCAGAGCCGGATCGAGGGCGTTCCAGATCGCGGTGGCCCGCGCGTCGTCCCATGTGCCGTCGATCAGCGGGTCGTCGAGGCGCAGCTCATAGACTCCGTTCCACACGTCGGCGGGATCCGCGCCCCAGCGCTGGGCCTCCCGGGCGACCGCCCAGAAGGCGGCGTCGTTGCCGTCCCGATACTCCTGGGCGAAGTCCTCGTCGCCGGGGTCTGGAGTTTCCAGAACGTAGATCGTCAGGTCGAGCTTGGCCATGAACGCGAGAGGGATCTTCGCCCCGTCGACCCCCTCGGGCTCCAGAGATTCGAGGAGGATGCGCCGCGCCATGATGCCATCGGCCTCGGCGCCGCCCGCGGCGAGAAGGATGTTCTCCTGGTTCGTGGCGGGCGGCCGTTCAGTCGACGTCGAGCCCGAGAAGTCCCAGCCGAACCCATAGCTGGGGCTGAGGCCAAACTCCCGGCCGCGCCCTCCATGCCCACCCACCTCGTGCTGCACCAGGAGGAGGGCCGCTCCCAGCGGAAACTCCCAGGCGGGAGCCACCGCGGTCTTCTTGAAGGGGACGCTGAACGCCCGGCTCAGCGCGCTCTGGAGCGACGCCACGGTCCGGCCGCCGTAGTCCATCCCCGGCTCCGTCTCATAGCCGAGGAAGAAGACGTTGGCGATCTCCGGGCGCGGAGATTCGGACGAATCCGGCTCCTCCTGGGCGAGCGCCGGTCGGCCGGCGAGGGCCAGGAGGGCGGAGAGCGCGACGAGCGGCAGGAGCGATCGGTTCATGGCCGTACTCTATACTCCCTCCTCCAGGAGGAACGCCCACGATGGACCACGCTCAGATCTGCCGCCGGCCCGGACTCGTCACGGCGGCCACATTCCTTTTGATGTCCATGTCGATGTCATCGCTTGCGCAAGCGGCTCCCGCCGATCGTCCGCTGCCGTCCCGGCCGTACACGCCCACGCTGGACGTGACGGTGATGGACCGCTCGGTGGACCCTTGCGTGGATTTCTATCGCTTCTCCTGCGGCAAATGGCTGGAGAAGAACCCGATCCCCGCCGACCGGCCCTCGTGGAGCGTCTACGGGAAGACCGGGGAGGAGAACCGCAAGTACCTCTGGGGCCTTCTCGAAGAGGCGGCGCGGCCCGACGCCAGCCGCGATCCCGAGACGCGCAGGGTCGGCGATTTCTTCGCGGCGTGCATGGACGAGCCGGCGATCGAGAAGGCCGGCGCGGCGCCGCTGCGGCCGGACCTCGACGCCATCGCCGCCCTGCGCTCCAAGACGGAGCTCGCGGCGCTGCTCGGCCGCCTCCATCCCCGCCTCTCCGGCGGGGCCGCGTTCTTCGGGTTCGGCTCCGGCCAGTCCTACCAGGACGCCTCCCGCGTCGTCGGCTTTGCCGAGGCGGGGGGGCTGGGCCTCCCAGACCGCGACCTCTATCTGAAGGACGACGACCGCTCGAAGGAGGTGCGGGAGCGCTACAAGGGGCTCATCGGGAAGATCTTCGAGCTGCTGGGCGACCCCGCGCCCGCCGAACGCGCCGCGACGGTGCTGCGCATCGAGACCGCGCTCGCCCGGGCCTCGCTCTCGCCGGTCGAGCTGCGGACGCCGCAGAACCTCGACCACCCGATGCGGCGCGCCGGCCTGCGCGAGCTGACCCCCTCCTTCCGCTGGGACGACTACCTGCGCGAGATGGGGGTGCCGGAGCTCGACGAGTTCAACGTCGCCGAGCCCGGGTTCTTCCGGGAGGTGGAGCGGCAGATCGCCTCCTCCTCCCTCACGGACCTCCAGACCTACCTCCGCTGGCACGCGGCGCAGGCGCGCGCGCCGTACCTCTCGACACCGTTCGTGCGGGCGAGCTTCGACTTCTACGACGCCTACCTGGAGGGGACGCCGGAGCTGTCGCCGCGCTGGAAGCGGTGCGTGGCCCTGGTCGACCAGGACCTCGGCGAGATGCTGGGCGAGGTCTTCGTGCGCAAGGTCTTCCCGCCCGAGGCCAAGGCTGCCGCGGAGGATGTGGTCGGGCACATCCGGACCGCTATGGAGCGCCGGCTGCAGCAGTCGCCGTGGATGGGCTCTGCGACGCGGCAGCAGGCCGTGGCGAAGCTCCATGCCATGCGGGACAAGATCGGCTATCCGGCGCGCTGGCGCGACTACTCGGCCCTGGAGGTGCGGCGGGAGGACTTCCTGGGCAACCTGGAGCGGGCGCTGGCCTTCGAGACCCGCCGCGACCTGGCGAAGATCGGCAAGCCGGTGGACAGGGACGAGTGGGGGATCACCGCGCCGACGGTCAACGCCTACTACTACCCGCCGATGAACGACATGAACTTCCCGGCCGGCGTCCTCCTCCCGCCTCTCTTCGACCTGAAGATGGACGCGGCGCCGAACTACGGCAACACCGGAGCCACCATCGGGCACGAGCTGGTCCACGGCTTCGACGACGAGGGGCGGCAGTTCGACGCCCAGGGGAACCTGCGCGACTGGTGGACGCCGGAGGACGCCGCGGAGTTCGGCCGGCGCGCCTCCTGCGTGGCGGACCAGTACGCGCAGTACACGGTGGTGGACGACGTCAAGATCAACAGCCGGCTCACCCTGGGCGAGGACGTGGCGGACCTGGCGGGGACCGGGCTCGCCTGGGAGGCCTGGAAGGACGCGACGCACGGCCAGAAGCTGGAAACGCGGGACGGGCTCACCCCGGAGCAGCGCTTCTTCGTCGGCTTCTCGCAGTGGGCCTGCGCCGGCTACCGGCCGGAGTTCCTCCGCCTCTCCGCCCAGCTCAACCCCCACTCGCCGGCGCAGTACCGGATCAACGGCGTCGTGGTGAACATGCCCGAGTTCGCCACCGCCTTCCAGTGCAAGCCCGGCCAGCCGATGGTCAAGGAGCCGGAGAAGGTCTGCCGGATCTGGTAGGCCCGCCGGAAACCCTCCCTCCTCTTCTGGCGTAGGCGTATCCTGGAGGTTGGCTGTAACAATTCTCCAGGAGGGTCGTTTCCATGGATGAAGGAGAAAGGAGGGCAGGAGGCGTGCAAGCCGTTGCCTATGAACCACCCGCCGCTCGGTCCCTGGAAGCTCTGGAGGCGATCTTTCGGGAGCACCACGGCTCAGTCTTCCGCGCCGCGTACCGCATCACCGGGAACGCGGCCGATGCGGAGGACGTCTTACAAACCGTCTTCATGCGGCTCCTGCGCCGGGACGAGCAGCCCGATCTGTCCAACAGCGCCGGGAGCTACTTGCACCGCGCGGCCGTCAACGCCGCGCTCGACATGTTGAGACGGAGGAAGCGGGCCCGCGCCGTCGACCTCGACGAGGTCGGCGACCAGCTCGTCGACGACACGAACCAGCCGGAGCGCCGTCGCAGCAACCGCGACCTCTCCCGGCGGTTGCGCGCCGCGCTGACGCAGCTGTCCCCCCGGCAGTCGGAGATCTTCACCCTCCGCTACCTGGAAGGGCTGGGCAATCTCGAGATCGCCCGGATGCTCGGCAGCTCGCAGACCTCCATCGCCGTGATCCTGCACCGTGCGCGGCACCGGCTTCAGAAAGAGCTGGGGTCGCTTGAAGGAGAATTGTCATGAGCCTTTTCGAGAAGAAGAATGACGCCCTGGACCGGGCGGTTACGCAGGCCAGGGCCGAGGATCCCGATCCCGCCGTGGTCGAGCAGGCCGCAGCCCGCGTCTGGGAGCGCCTGTCCCACGCCGCCGCGGAGCCCTATGCGGAGCCGCAGGCGGAGCTTCAGAAAACCTTGGCTGCCGCCGCGCCGGCGCCGGCCGCCGAAACCACCGCGACGGTCCATACCCTGCGGGCCTGCGACGACTTCCAGGCCCTGATCCCCGCCTATCTGCGGGGTGAGCTGCCTCCGGCGCGCGCCCTGCTCGTCGAAGACCACACCCGGAGCTGCGTGCTGTGCCGCCGGGCGCTGCGCGAAGCCCGCCAGGGCAAGGCCGATGCGGTCCGCCCGGCCGCCACGGCCAACGTCTCCCGGATGCGCCCGGTCTGGATGAGCCTCGCGGCCCTCCTGATCCTCGGCCTGGGCACCGGCCTGTTCTTCCTCGCCCAGGAGATGCTCATCGGCGGCAGCCAGATGGCGAAGATCGAATCGGTCGAGGGCGACCTCTACCGCATCGCCGGCGACTTCAGCGAGCCGATCGGCGCCGGTGAAGCCATCGCCGAAGGGGAGGAGATCCGCACCGCCAAGGGCTCGACCGCCCTGGTCCGCATGACCGACGGCTCTCTCATCGAGATGAGCGAGCGCGCCGGCCTCTCTCTCGACGCGACCCGCAAGGGGAACGTCATCGAGCTCGGCCGCGGCCGGGTCATCGTCCAGGCCGCCAAGCAGCGGCAGCGCCACCTCTACGTCTCCACCCGCGACGCCCTGGTGTCGGTCACCGGCACCATCTTCTCGGTCAACACCGGGACCAAGGGCTCTCGCGTGTCCGTCGTCGAAGGCGAGGTGCACGTCAAGCAGGCCAAGAAGGAGGACGTCCTCCATCCGGGCGGCCAGGTCACGACCCACGCCAGCGTGGACGCCGTGCCGGTGCGCCAGGAGATCGCCTGGAGCCGCAACGCGGCCCAGTACGAAAATCTGCTCGCCGAGCTGACCGCCGCCGGTCAGGACATCGACGCGCGGGTGGCGCGGCCCGGCCTGCGCTATGCCTCGCCCCTGCTCGACCTCGCCCCCGCGGCGACCCGCGCCTGGGTCGGCCTGCCGAACCTGGGCACCAACCTCGCCGAGACGCAGCGCCTGCTCGACCAGAAGATCGAGGAGAGCCCGGCCCTGCGCCAGTGGTGGAGCCAGACCATCGGCTCCGGCGAGAACGACCGGAAGTTCCACGAGATGATCGACCGTCTCGGCGCCCTCGGACAGCACCTGGGCGGCGAGGTGGCGATCGCCTTGGCGGGTAACGGCAACGAGGCCCGCCCGCTGCTCCTCGCCGAGGTGACCAACGAGAACGCCTTCCGGGCTGTCCTCGAGCAGGAGATCGCCCGCCTCGACGAGAAGGGGCACCTGCAGATCGTCACCGACCTGGCGAGCGTGCCGGCCAGCAATTCCGAGAAGGTCTGGCTGTGGATCGGCAACGGCCTGTTCGCCGCCAGCCCGGCCGGCGACCTGCTCCGCGCTGTGGCGGCGAACGCGGGCGGCGCGGCGAATCCGTTCACCGGGAGCGCGTTCCACGCCCGCGTGGCCGACGAGTACCGCGAAGGCGCCAACTGGCTGTTCTCGGCCGACCTGGCGTCCGTCGTCGGCGACCACCTGGCCACCAAGCCGGCAGACCAGGCGGCCGCGGAGAAGAGCGGCTTCCGTGACCTCCAGTACTTCATCATCAATCGCCGCGAGATCGACGGCACGGCGGAGACCCGTGCGGCCGTCACCTTCAGCCAGGCGCGGCGCGGCGTCGCTTCCTGGCTAGCGGCTCCGGCCCCCATGGGCGGCATCGCCTACTTCTCGCCCGAGGCGCACTTGGCCGCGGCCTTCGTGGTCAAGCAGCCCACCAGCCTGATCGACGACCTCCTGGGGATGAACCCGGAGATGGCGGCCGAGCTGGAGAAGCTGCGCACCGAGCACGGCTTCGACCTGCGCGACGACCTGGCCGCGCCCCTGGGCGGCGAGATCGCCTTCGGGGTCGACGGTCCGCTGGTGCCCGAGCCGTCGTGGAAGGTGGCGGCCGAGGTCTACGACTCGGCGCGGCTGCAGTCCACGATCGAGAAGATGGTGGCCCGGGTGAACGACGAGCTGCGCAAGGACGGCAAGCCGGGCGTGGAGATCTCCTCGCAGGAGTCCGGTGGGCACACGTTCTACGCCCTCCGCGCTCCCGAGGGCAACCACGCCGTCTCCTGGGTCTACGACGACGGCTACTTCCTGGCGGCGCCGAGCCGTGCTCTGCTGGAGCGGGCGATCCGCCAGCGCGAGTCCGGCGTGTCGCTGGCCAGCACGGCCAAGTTCCGCGACCTGCTGGGGTCGGACGGTCAGGTGAACGTCTCGGCCTTCTACTACCAGAACCTCGAGGATCTGCTGAAGAGCGCCGGCAAGGTGATCCCCAAAGGGGCGCTCGGTGGCGAGCGCGGTCCTGGCGCCCTCTCCAGCCTCCTCCTCGGGCACGGCCCGTCTCTCCTCTACGCCTACGCCGAAGAGGACCGCATCCTCTTCGCGAGCACCAACAAGAGCCCGCTGGGCCTCAATCTCGAGACGCTGGCCGGGTTCGGCGGCGTGCTCGGGATGATGGGCCACGCGCACGAGCAGGCCGAGTCCGCAGAGGACGAGGCCCGCTGATCTGATCTGAGTCGGGAAAGGAGCAGCGACGTGTCGAGCCAGGTGCAACCCATGACTCCGGCGACTCCAGCGGTTCCGGCTTCCCACGCCGCGGATACCGCGCCGGTCATCTCTCTCGAGGGACTCGCGGTGAGCCTCGGGGGGCGGCCGATCCTCAAGGGTCTGACCGCCACCCTGACCGGCCGGTGCATCGGCCTGCTGGGGCCGAACGGAGCGGGCAAGACCACGCTGCTTCATACACTGCTCGGGTTCTATCCACCCAACGGGGGCACGGCCCGCGTCTGCGGCCGGGACATCCGGCACGACCTGCGCGAGGTCCGTGCCCTCCTGGGCTACATGCCGGAAAATGACGCATTCATCGGCGGGATGAGCGGCGTCCGCTTCGTGCGGCTGATGGCCGAGCTGGCGGGCGTCCCCAAATCCCAGGCGATCGAGCGGGCCCACGAGGTCCTCTTCTATGTCGGACTGGGCGAGGCCCGCTACCGCGACGTCGGCAGCTACTCCCTGGGGATGAAGCAGCTCGCCAAGCTCGCCCAGGCCCTCGTCCACAGCCCCAAGGTGCTGTTTCTCGACGAGCCCACGAACGGGCTCGATCCACCGGCGCGCACCCGGATGCTGCAGCTGATCCGCGACATCCGCGACGCGGGCGAGGTCCGGGTGATCCTCTCCTCGCACCTGCTGCGCGACGTCGAGGAGTGCTGCGAGGAGGTCCTGGTCTTGAAGAACGGGAACATCGCGACCTACTCCAATCTCGAAGAGGAGCGGCGGGCCAACCGCAAGTTCCTCGAGCTGGAGCTGCGCAGCGAGACCGAGGGCGCGGCCGCGGCCTTCGCCGAGGAGATCGAGGCGCGGGGCGCCGAGCTCGCGGCCGGGACCCGGCAGCGTCTCAAGCTGGTCCTGCCGGAAGGCCTCGGCGTCCGCGACCTCTATGAGCTCGCCGCCGCCCGGAGCGTGCAGATCCGGCGGCTCGACTACAAGAAGGATTCCCTAGAGGACATCTTCCTCAAGGCGATGGAGGGCGGCGACGATGTCCGTATATGAGCAGACCTACAGGAGCTACCAGGGGCCGCTCACCCCGACGTGGTCGCGGTTCTTCATCATTCCACGCTACGCCTACGAGGTGGTCTTCCGGAGCAAGCTGTTCGTCGGCTTCTTCGCCCTCTGCTTCGCGTTCCCCTTCGTCGGCCTGATCCTGATCTATCTGAAGCACAACCTGAGCGCGCTCCAGATCTTCGGCACCTCGGCCGGCGAGATCGCCAAGGCCCTGCCGATCAACAACTCGTTCTTCTACTACGGGCTGTGGTACCAGGGGGCGCTCGCTTTCCTGCTCGTCCTCTTCGTGGGGCCGGCCCTGGTGGCGCCCGACCTGCGCAACAACGGCCTGGCGCTCTATCTGTCGCGGCCGTTCTCGCGCACCGAATACATGCTTGGCAAGATGTCGGTCCTGCTGATCCTGCTCTCGGCCATCACCTGGATGCCCGGGCTCCTCCTCTTCGCCTTCCAGGCATCCCTGGAGAAGGGCTGGCTCGGGAACAATCTGTGGCTCGCGGGAGCGATCCTGGTGGGGAGCTGGGTGTGGATCGTGTTCCTCTCCCTCCTGGCCCTGGCGGTCTCGGCCTGGGTGAAGTGGAAGCCGGTCGCCCGCATCACCCTGATGGGCCTCTTCTTCGTGCTCATGGGCTTCGGCGGCACCATCAACCAGGCGCTGGGCGTCTGGTGGGGGATGCTCTTCTCCGCCTGGCACGTCATCGGCTCCATCTGGTACTCGCTGTTCGACATGGGCGTCTCGGACGACCTCCCGCCCGCCGGAGCGGCCTGGATCGCGCTGGTCGCCGGCTGCCTGCTCAGCCTCTGGCTCCTCTACCGCCGCATCCGGGCGTACGAGGTGGTGCGATGAGCGCAGTCATTAGCGACCGCCAGATCGTTTACGAGAACGTCTCCAAGTTCTACGGCGAGGTCCTCGGGGTCAACCGCGTCACCCTGTCGGTGCCGCCGGGGATCACCGGCCTGGTCGGGCCGAATGGCTCGGGCAAGACCACGCTGATGAACCTGACCGCCGGCCTGCTGCACCCTACACGGGGATCGATCTCTGTCCTGGGAGCGACGCCCGAGCACCCGGAGGAGATGTTCCGCCTGGTCGGCTACGCCACGCAGTACGACGCCTTCCCGCCCGGCCTGACCGGCTTCCAGTTCATCGAGTCGTTCCTGCGCGTCCATGGCTACGGCCGGGTCGAGGCGGAGGAGCTGGCCTGGAAGGCGATCGAGCGGGTCAACCTGGTCGACGCGGCGGGGCGCAAGGTGGCGGGCTATAGCAAAGGCATGCGGCAGCGCATCAAGCTCGCCCAGGCCATCGCCCACCGGCCGTCGGTGCTGATCCTGGACGAGCCGCTGAACGGCCTCGATCCGATGGCGCGCGCCGAGGTCATCGCCCTCTTCCGCGAGCTCGCCGCCGGCGGCCTCCACGTCCTGGTCTCCAGCCACATCCTCCACGAGGTGGACCTGATCTCCGACCAGGTGGTGCTGATCCATGGCGGCTACGTGGTCGCCGAGGGGGACATCGGCGGAGTGCGCGACGAGATGGAGGAGCAGCATCCGGCCCAGGTGCTCATCCGCTGCGACCAGCCGTCGCTGCTCGCCTCGCGCGTCTTCCTGCACGACCACGTGGTCGAGGCGCGCGTCCACGACGACGGCAAGGGGCTGCTGGTGCGCACCCGCGATGCCGACCAGTTCTATCTCCTGCTCAACCAGGTGGTCGTCGACACCGGGCTTGTGGTCGAAACGGTGATGCCGACGGACGCCGATGTCAACGCCGTGTACGAGTACCTGATCGGCGCCAACGGAGGGAAATAGTGAACGACATCGTGACGCCGTCCGTCTCCGTGACACCCGAAGCGCGCCAGCTCCCCTGGAGGAGCCACAGGGCGCGCCAGATCCGGGCCGTGATGCGGCTCGAGCTCCGCAAGAGCTTCCTCGGGAGGCGCAGCTACGGCAAGATCGCGCTGGCCCTGAGCCCGGTGATCATCGCCTTGATCCGCCTCTTCCACCCCAACCTCGCCGCGGATCAGATCGAAGAGGCCACCGGGTTCTTTTCGATCCTCTTCCAGGTCTACGCGCTGCGCCTGGCCCTCGTCCTCACCTGCCTAGCGATCTTCGGCGACATGATCCGGCGCGAGGTGCTGGACCGCACGCTCCACTACTACTTCTTGGCGCCGATCCGACGGGAGGTGCTGGTCGTCGCGAAGTACCTGACCGGAGTGCTGGTCTCGGTCCCGCTCTTCGGCGTCTCGACCCTGGCGGCCTTCACGGTCGCCTACCTGCCGCACGAGGGAGTGCAGGCTTTCCTCTTCAATGGCCCGGGTCTGGGGCACTTGGGGTCCTACCTGCTGGTCACGGTCCTCGCCTGCATCGGCTACGGCAGCGTCTTCCTGCTCTTCGGCTCGTTCTTCCGCAGCCCGGCGATCCCGGCGCTCGCGGTGATGGGCTGGGAGTCGATCCACTTCCTGCTGCCGCCGCTGCTCAAGAAGTTCAGCGTGATCCACTATCTCCAGTCGCTCTGCCCGGTCCCAATGTCCGAAGGTCCTTTCGCCATCCTCTCGGACGCCCCCTCCCCCTGGCTTTCCATCCCCGGCCTGCTCCTCCTCTCCGGAGCCTTCGTGGCGATCTCGGCGTGGCGGATTCGGGGGATGGAAGTCTCGTACGAGGAGGAATAAGGGGCGCCGCGGGCGGCTGCTCCCCTGGGGCGGCCGCCATTCCATCTCTCGGGCGAAGGCGAACCGTCTGTCCGACTCGTTTCATCAGGGCCGCCACGTGGCCCGGTTCGTGACCTCTCCCCCTCGTCCGGTGAATCGCCTCCCTCGCGAGGGGATCGACGCCCCTCGGCACGGCGGTCACTCCCGTCGCGGCAGGCGCGGCCCCCCTCGTGACGGGGGCCGCTCTCCTGGCGAGGTGTCTCGATCCTCCACCGAGGGGCGCCACTCCCCCCGCGAGGGGGGATGTCCCCGTGCCGAGGGGGACTCCGCATGAGCGTCGCGGCCTCAGCGCCTGCCAGTCGGAGAGACCGGCGAAGCGGTCCGGTGCGCTGGCTGGCCGGAGAGGGAGCTCGGGGCGTTGACGTTGGCGCCCTCGTCCACACCGATGCCGAGGCGATCGACGAGCTCTCCACCGAGCCAGCCGGTCACCAGCGCTAGCAGGACGCCAGCCGCGGAGAGTCCGACCTCGAGCCCGCTGGGGGCGGTCGGGAGATCCCTCCGGAGGAACCAGCTCAGGACGAAGAGCAGCAGGACGACCACGTTTCCGCCGCCATGCAGGAGACCGATCCGCTTGGCCCTGGACTCGCCCGGGATCGACAGCCAGTCGATCAGCCCGAAAGGAGCGGCGACCAGGCCGGAGAGGATCCCCGCGGCGATCATGTAATAGGACACCAGAGCCCAATGATCTCCGCCGGTGGCGAAGTGCAGGATGTCGAAGAGCAGCGACGTCCCCAGCAGCCCCAACGGAAACACGATCAGCATCTGATGGATGGGATGACCGAACAACCGTGCCTTGGCGTGCATGTCCTCCTCCTCTCGTGAGGCGCAACGAGGCGCGTCTAGAGGAAAGGGGGATGCAACGGATGTGCCGATTGCAGAAAAACTGGTAGGAGAATTGGCTGGGAGGCAGGGATTCGAACCCCGATTAAGCGGGTCAGAGCCGCTTGTCCTACCGTTGAACGACCTCCCAGCAGGACGGCCGGTAGCGTACAAAAACCGGCCAGTGAGGTCAACCCTCGGCGGGTTTGCCCGCATTCCCGGCGCTGCGCAGGAAGGCGAGGTACCGCTCCAGGCGGCGGTCCGACGTCTCGCGGCCCAGCACTTCGATGAGGTCGAAGAGCGGCGGGCCTACAGTGGCGGCCGAGAGGGCCATGCGCGTGGGGTGGATCAGCACGCTGGCCTTGATTCCCCGCTCTTCCGAAAGGGCGCGCAGCTCCGCTTCCAAGGCCTCCTTGGTGAACTCCGGCAGCGCGCGGAACCGCTCGCGCAGCGCTTCCAGATAGTCCGGCAGGGCCGCGTCCTTCAGGTACTTGGCGCTCGCCGCCGGGTCGTAGGTCAGCTCGTCCTGGAAGTAGGGGAGCACCTGCTCGGCCAGCTCCTTGAGGGTGCGGGCTCGCGTGCGGTGGAGCTCCAGGGCGATTATCAGGCGATCTCGGTCGGCGTCCTTCAGTCCGGCCTGCTCGACGAAAGGCTCCAGGTGCGGCCACAGCTCCTCGATGCTCAGGCGCGCCATGTACTGCCCGTTCATCCACCAGAGCTTCTCGCGGTCGAAGACGGCCGGCGAGGCGTTCAGGCGGTCGACGGAGAAGGCGGCGACCATCTCCTCGCGGGGCATGACCTCCCGGTCGTCGCCCGGGCTCCAGCCGAGCAGGGCCAGGAAGTTGTAGAGGGCCTGCGGCAGGATGCCTTCGTTGCGGAGCTCCTCGACAGAAGTCGCGCCGTAGCGCTTGGAGAGCCGCTTCTTGTCCGGCCCCAAGATCAGCGGCAGGTGGCCGAAGGCCGGCACCTCGCCGCCCAGGGCGCGGAAGAGGGGGATGTGCTTGGGCGTGTTCGACAGGTGGTCTTCGCCCCGGATCACGTGGGTGACCCGCATGTCGATGTCATCGACGACGACGGACATGTGGTACGTGGGCGTGCCGTCCGAGCGCAGGAGGATGAAGTCGTCGAGCGCGTCGGGCGGGAAGTCCATGTCCCCACGGACGATGTCCTGGAAGCGGATGTTGTCGTCCGGCATGCGGAGGCGGACGACGAACGGCTTGCCCGCGGCGAGGAACGCCTCGACCTCTTCTTTGGGACGGTTCAGGCAGGTCCGCGGGTAGCGGAAGGCCTTGCCCTGGGCCTGCGCCTCGGCGCGCTGGGCGTCCAGCTCTTCCTGGGTGCAGAAGCAGCGGTAGGCGCTCCCGGCGGCGAGCAGCTCCTGGGCGCGCTCGCGGTGGCGCTCCAGGCGCTCGCTCTGCAGGAACGGCCCCTCGTCCCAACGGGTCCCGATCCAGGCGAGGGCGGACTGGATCTGGCGGGTCATCGCCTCGTCCGACCGCTCCCTGTCGGTGTCCTCGATGCGCAGGATGAAGGCACCGCCGGCATTTTGCCGCAGCAGGTCGTTGTAGATGGCGGTGCGGGCGCCGCCCACGTGCAGAAAGCCGGTCGGCGACGGCGCAAAGCGCACGCGGACCGGTCCTCGAATGTCGGTGCTCATGCTCGAGCTTTCTCCGTCGGGGAGCCCCGGCGGTCCGGGTGGGTACGGGCCGGGGAGGGAGAGAAGGTATCACAGCGGCTTATACTGGCTGCATGGAATCAACCTCGACGGGCTCCGCTTCCTCTCCCCGGATTCTGGTGGGGACCGACTTTTCACCGACGGCCGCGGTGGCGGTCGATTGGGCGGTCGAGCTCGCGCGGCAGCAGGGGGCGCGGGTCGAGATCATCCATGCCGTCACCGTTCCGCCCTCCGTCCCCGAGTACGTGTCCCCCGGCGCTCTCGCCCCGGGTCCCTTCTTCGACGAAGAGGTGCGCCGCGCGGCTCTGGCCCGCCTCGAGCAGGAGGCGGCGTCGCTCCGCGCGAAGGGGATCGAGGTCGAGACCTGGCTCTCCCTGGGGACGCCGTCGATGCTGATCTCCGACCGGGCGGCCGAGACGTCCGCGCTGGCCATCGTCATCGGCACGCGCGGGCTCACGGGGCTGCGCCACGTCCTGCTGGGAAGCACGGCCGAGCGGCTGGTCCAGAAGGCGCCCTGCCCGGTGCTCGTGGTCCATCCCGAGGATCTGGGGCGCCACCGCGCGATCCACACCATCCTGGTCCCCACCGACTTTTCGGAGGATGCCGAGCGCGCCATCCACACCGCGCAGCGGCTCCTGGCTCCTGCGCCGGACGCGCGGCTGACCCTCCTCCATGCCTTCAACCTGCCGATCGAGTACACGGCCTATGGGCCGATCCCGACCTCGGTCCACTATCTCCAGGACACGGGATTGGACGCCGAGCGGCGCCTGCAGGAGCTGACCGACCGGCTGACCGGGGAAGGGCTCGCGGTGGATTGGGTCGCCCGCGAGGGGGACCCCTCGGTGGTCATCGTGGAGGAGGCGGAGCGGCGGCAGGTGGATCTGATCGCGATGGGGAGCCACGGCCGCTCCGGCCTGCGCCACCTGCTCCTCGGCAGCACCGCCGAACGGGTGGTGCAGCACGCAGGCTGCCCGGTGATGGCGGTGCGGGCTCCTACTTCACCCAGACCGTCTTGATGTTCACGAACTCCCGAATCCCCACGTCGGCCAGCTCGCGCCCGTAACCCGAGGTCTTGATGCCGCCGAAGGGGAGGCGCGGGTCGGACTTGACGATGCCGTTCACGAAGACGCAGCCGGCCTCGATCTCCGAAGCCAGGGCCTCGGCGCGGATCGGATCGCTCGTCCAGACGCTGGAGCCGAGGCCGAAGCGCGAGCGGTTGGCCAGCTCGATCGCCTCTTCGGTGCCGTCCGCCCGGATCACGGCGGCGACCGGGCCGAAGGTCTCCTCGTCGAACGCGGCCATGCCCGGCTGCACTCCGGTCAGGACGGTCGGCGCGTAGTACCAACCCGTTCCTTCCGGCCGCCGGCCGCCGGTCCGCAAGGTAGCCCCGGCCTCGACCGTCCGCCGCACCTGGTCGTCCAGGTCCGCCAGCAGGTCCTCGCGGGCCATCGGGCCGACGTCGGTGGCGCGGTCGAGCGGGTCTCCGATTTTGAGGCTCTCCATCTGCCGGACGAACTCATCCTCGAAGCGGTCGACGATCGAGGTGTCGACGATGAAGCGCTTGGCCGCGATGCAGCTCTGGCCGGAGTTGATGGTGCGCGCCCGCGCCGCCTGGCGCGCGGCTTCAGCCGGATCGGCGTCCCCCAGGACGATGAACGGATCGGAGCCGCCCAGCTCGAGGACCGACTTCTTGAGATGCCGGCCGGCCTCGGCGGCCACCTCGCGGCCGGCACGGTCGCTGCCGGTCAGGGTGACGGCGCGGACGGTCGGATGGCTGATCAGCGCGGCGGTCCGGGAGGACGGGATCAACAAGGTCGTGAACGCCCCTTCGGGGAAGCCGGATTCAAGGAAGACCTCCTCGATCGCGAGCGCCGTGCCGGGGACGTTGGAGGCGTGCTTGAGGATGCCGACGTTCCCCGCCATCAGGGCCGGCGCGGCGAAGCGGAAGACCTGCCAGAACGGGAAGTTCCAGGGCATGACGGCGAGCACGGGGCCCAGCGGGTCGTAGCGGACGCAGCTGCGCGAGGCGTCGGTCGCCACCGACTGGGAGGCGAGGAGCTCCTCGGCGTGCTCGGCGTACCAGTCGCAGACCCAGGCGCACTTGTCGACCTCGGATTCGGCGGCGGCGATGGGTTTGCCCATCTCCTCGGTCATCAGCAGGCCGTAGTCGCCGCGGTGCTCGCGCAGGCGGTCGGAAGCGGCGTGCATCAGGCGGGCGCGCTCGGCGAACGGCACCTTGCGCCAGGTGGCGAAGGCGCGCTCGGCGGTGGCCAGGCGCTCTTCGACCTCCCGCTCGTCCGGCTCGGGGTAGTCGCGGATCAGCTCTTCGGTGGCAGGATTGTAGGCCTTCATGCAACCAGCGGGCAGCGGGGGCTCTCTTCACGGAGATCGATGGCGGAGAGGGAGGGATTCGAACCCTCGGTCCGGGTTTACCCCGGACAACTGCTTAGCAGGCAGCCCTGTTCGGCCACTCCAGCACCTCTCCACGGGGTCCGACAGGAGCCCACATTCTAGAGGGGGCTCGTCCCGGAGTCAAAGAGGACGTTGTCTCCCCCTCTCCCGGGCGGGTGTGAGTGGATAAACTAGGGACCCCCGCCGGGCGATTCCCTGGGGAGAAAGAAGAGGGCGCAATCCCATGACGGAGCACAGGGGCAACGACACCGACCAGGTCGCGATCAATACGATCCGCTTCCTCTCGGTCGACATGGTGGAGAAGGCGCAGTCAGGACATCCGGGCGCGCCGCTGGGGCAGGCGCCGCTGGCCTATCTGCTCTGGACGCGGCACATGCGCCACAATCCGGACAACCCGGACTGGCCGAACCGCGACCGCTTCGTGCTGTCCTGCGGCCACGCGTCGGCTCTCCTCTACTCGCTGCTCCATCTGGGGGGCTACGGCTTGCCGATGGAGGAGCTGCAACGCTTCCGCCAGTGGAGCTCGAAGACGCCGGGGCACCCCGAGCACGAGCTGACCCGCGGCGTCGAGACCACCACCGGACCGCTCGGCCAGGGGCTCGGCAATGCGGTCGGCATGGCGATCGCGCAGGCCAAGTCAGCCCACCGCTTCAACCGGGACGGCTTCCCCCTGTTCGACTACCGCATCTGGGTGATCGCGAGCGACGGCGACCTGATGGAGGGGCTCTCCCACGAGGCGAGCTCGCTGGCCGGCCATCTGCGCCTGTCCCAGCTCAAGGTCTTCTATGACGACAACGAGGTCTCGATCGACGGCTCGACGCGCCTTGCGTTTTCGGACGACTCGGCGAAGCGCTTCGAGGCCTACGGCTGGCGCGTGCTGCGCGTGGCCGATGGCAACGATCTGGACGAGCTCGAGAAGGCGATCGCCACGGCCGAGGCGGAGACCGGGCGGCCGACGCTGGTCGTGGTCCGCACAAAGATCGGCTACGGCAGCCCGAACAAGGGGGGCACGGCCGAGGCGCACGGCGCCCCGCTCGGCGGCGACGAGGTGGCCTTGACCAAGAAGGCGCTGGGCTGGCCCACCGAGCCCACCTTCCTGGTGCCGGAGGAAGGGCGCGCTCCCTTCGAGGCGGCGCGCGACCGCGGCCGGAAGCAGGAGGAGGAATGGAACGACCTGCTCCGGTGCTACCGCGAAGCCTATGCGGAGGACGCCGCGGATCTCGAGCGGCGCCTCGCGGGCAAGCTGCCGGACGGTTGGGCGGACGCCCTCCCCAAGTTCCAGCCGGGCGGCAAGCCGATGGCTACGCGCGCCGCGTCGGGCCAGGTGATCAACGCCATCGCCGCCAAGCTGCCGGAGCTGATCGGGGGCTCGGCCGACCTGGCGCCGTCGAACAATACGCTGGTCAAGGGGGAGAGCAACTTCTCGGGGAAGGATCGGGGC
>DATFPH010000365.1:0-24885 GCA_035264905.1 Thermoanaerobaculia bacterium | reverse complement strand
GATTTGGTTGAGAGGAAGACAGATGCGGCCTGAACGCCTCTCAACCGAGGCACCTCGAAGAGGAGATCGAGATCCCCAGACGACCTCGACTGATGCCTTGAGATGACCAGGCCTCCCCCGTTGAACAAGAGAGGTCTCCCGTTGATCCGTCGTACAGAACTTGTTCACGGGAAAGCCTTCCCGTTGAACGGTCATGCAGCACTTGCTCACAGGAGAGCCCTCCCCTTGACCAGGAGAGGTCTCCCGTTGAGCGAGAGAGGCCTCCCGTTGAATAGGAGAGCTCTCCGGTTGATCGAGAGAGGCTTCCCGTTGAACAGGAGAGGTCTCCCGTTGAGCGAGAGAGGCTTCCTGTTGAACAGGAGAGGTCTCCGGTTGAGCGAGAGAGACTTCCCGTTGAACAGGAGAGGTCTCCCGTTGAGCGAGAGAGGCTTCCCGTTGAACAGGAGAGATCTCCCGTTGAGCGAGAGAGGCTTCCTGTTGAACAGGAGAGGTCTCCGGTTGAGCGAGAGAGGCTTCCTGTTGAACGGGAGTGGTCTCCGGATGCGCAGGCTTCGGAATCATACCGTGGTCTATCCCTTCACCGCCCCCGCCGTCAGCCCCTGCACGATCCGTCTCTGGAACGCGAGCACCAGCAGAGCCACCGGCGCCGTGGCCACCACCGCCGCGGCGAGGATCTGACCCCAGGGGACCTGGTACTGGCCGCGGAAGAGGGCGATGGCGACCGGGACGGTCTGGCGTTCCGGCCCGAGGGTGAAGGAGAGGGCGAAGAGGAACTCGTTCCAGCAGTAGATGAAGGTGAGGATGGAGGTGGTCGCGAGACCCGGGGCGGCCAGGGGGAGCAGCACCCGCCTGAAGGTCTGCCAAGGCGTGGCGCCATCCACCGCGGCCGCCTCTTCCAGGTCCGGCGGGAGCTGCCGGAAGAAGCTCGTGAGCAGCCAGACGGCGAGCGGCATGGCGAAAGTCAGGTAGGGGAGGATCAATCCGGGATAGGTGTCGATCAGGCGCAACCACCGCAGCAGCAGGAAGAGCGGGCTCACCAGGGAGATCTGCGGGAACAGGCTCACCGCCAGGAGACCGCCGAGGATCGCGTTCTTTCCCCGGAAGCGAAGCCGCGCCAGCGCCCAGGCGGCCAGGGAGCCCACCGAGACGCAGAAGAGCGTGGTCGTCCCCGCCACGATCAGCGAGCTCCGGATCGGCTTCCAGAAATCCCGCTCGTTCCACAGGGCGCGGTAGTGATCGAGCACCGGTTGCTCGGGCCAGAGCGACGGGCTCTCGAACAGTCGCGCCTCCGGCGTGAAGGAGGCCATCAGCGCCCAATAAAAAGGAAAAGCCACCAGCGCTACGAGGAACGCCAAGGCCAGCGCGGCGATCCATCGTCCGCTCCGCCTCATCGCTCCTCCTCCGTCAAGCTCCCCAGTCCTTTCAAATAAAGGAGTGCCAGCAGGAAGGTCACCAGAAAAATGATCACAGACAACGCTGCGCCATAGCCGAACCGCAAGTTGGAGAACAGGGCATTGAACGTGTAAAGGGCCAGAGGCTCGGTCGCGGTGCCCGGGCCTCCGCCGGTCAGGACATAGATCAGATCGAAGATTCGGAAAGCGTCCAGAGTGCGGAAGATCAGGGCCACGGCGAGCGCCGGGCGCAGGAGCGGCAGAGTCACGTTCCAGAGCTGACGCCACGCGGTGGCGCCGTCGACGGCAGCCGCTTCGTACAGAGCCGGGTCGATGTTCTGAAGGCCGGCGAGGAGCAGGAGAGCGACGAAGGGAGTGGTTTTCCAGACGTCGGCCAGGATCACCGGGACCCAGGCGGTCGCGGCGCGGACGAGCCAGACGACCGGCTCGTCGAGGAATCCCAATCCGACGAGAACCGCATTGGCAATGCCGGCCTGCGCGTCGAACAGGAATCTCCAGAGGAGGGCGGCGACCACGGTCGGAATCGACCAGGGGATGAGCACGGCGGCGCGTACCATGCCCCGGCCGCGGAAGACCCGGTTCAGGGCCAGGGCGAAGAAAAGGCCCAGACCGAGCTCCACCGCGACCGACACGGCGGTGAAGAAGACTGTGTGGAGCATCGCTCCCCAGAACCGTCCGTCACTGACGATCTCCACATAGTTGTCGAGCCCTACGAACGGCCGCCCGAGCCATGGCATGCGCAGGTCGTGCTGATGGAGAGATTCCCAGACCGTCCAGCCAAGAGGGAACAGGGCGACCGCGGCGGTGACGATCAGAGCGGGCGCGACGAGCGCCCAGGCGAGGCGGCGCTCGGTCATGGAATCCCCTTGCGCAGCCCCGAGCGCTCGATGACCCGCTCCATCTCCCGCGCGGCCTCGCGCAGAGCCGCTTCGGGCCCCGCCTGGCCTGCGAGGGAGCGATGGAGCCAGATCTGGAGGACGTCGGACAGCTCGGTCCAGATCGGTGTGGCCGGCCGGGCCGCGGCGCTCTCGACGATCCGCAGCACCTGGTCCGGCGGGACCTGGAGGGCCGCGGCAAGGCGCGGGGAGCTCCAGACCGAGCGCCGGGCCGGGTACTGGCCCACGGCCTCGGCGCGCTCGAGCATCTGCTCCGGAGCGGTCAGATAGGCTATGAGGCGCCAGGCCGCATCGGGAAAGCGGCTGTGAGCGTTGATCGCGAGCTGGCCGCCGCCGAGCGCCGCGGTCGGTGCGCCTCCCGGAGCGGCGGGCATGGGCGCGACCGAGAAGCGGCCCGCCACGCGCGAGCCCGGTCCGGCAAGGAGGGGCGCCGCGTACGGCCAGTTGCGCAGGAAGACGGCCTGGCCGTTCTGGAATGCGAAGCGGGTCTCCTCTTCGTGCCAGGTGAGGACTTCCTGCGGTGAGATCCCTTGCCGGATCAGGTCTCGCAGCCAGGTGAGGGCGCGGACCCCCTCGGGCGAATCCACGAGGACCTCGTGGCCAGGTCCAAGGATCTTTCCGCCATATCCTCCCAGGACCTCCAGGAAGACCGTGACCAGCCCTTCGTAGCGAGCTCCCTGCCAGACGAAGCCGGAGCCGGATGCCGCGCGGCGAGCCCCCGCCGCGAGCTCGTCCAGTGTGGCCGGCGGCCGGGCGAGGAGGTCGGTGCGCCAGTAGAGCATCCCCACGTCCATGAACCAAGGGACCGCATAGAGCCGCCCTTGCCAGGCGTTCGCCTCCAGGCTGGCCGGGAAAGAGTCGCGCCGTGGCGGGGAGTAGCGGTCGAGGGGGAGAATCCAGCCGGCGGCGGCAAACTCGGGCGTCCACACCACGTCGAGCTGGAGGACGTCTGGGGTTCCGACGCGGGCGTTGAGCCATTGCACGTAGAGCTGATGCCGCTGGCTGGCATCGTCCGGCGTGCTTTGGATCACGACGCGGACGCCCGGGCTTTTCGCCTGATACCGGGCGATCTGGCGCGTCAGGATCTCCCCTTCGGCTCCGACGGCGCTGCCGGAGATCCGAAGCAGGGTCCCTGCGTCGTCGGAGCCGCCGCAGGCCAGCACGAGGCTCGACAGCGCAAGGAGGGCGGGAAACCTCATGCAAAGAGGTGACCCGCACACCGGCGGGGCAGATTCAGCTGATCAAACGGCTGCGGGGCTGAGGGCTCCCTTCCTCAGCCACGCCGTTGAATCCCGCCACAACGTCTCCCGGAACTTGTCGCGGAAGAACCCGAAGTGGCCGATCGCCGGGACTCCCAGGTCCCGGGGAGCCAGGTGGCGGTGGAAGACGTCCGCCGCGGAGTAGAAGTCGAGCAGCCCCTCGACCGCCGGACGCGGCGCGTAGTCGTCATCCTTGAAGCTGTAGGCGAGGAGCGGACGGCGGATGCGCGCGAAGCCGGCGCGCCGCTCCTCCGACTCCAGGAGATAGACCGGCTGCCGTCCCCAGCGCGCCCACTCGCGGGCGACGCCGGCCGGCAGGTCCTCCTTGGTGCCGAACCGTCCCGGCAGATAGCCGTAGATGCGAGTGACCAGAGGGATCGCGAACCAGGTGAGCGCGATCCGGTAGCGCGAAGGGACCGGCCAGTGCCTCCACCAGCCGCTCTGCGACGCCACCAGGAGCAGCGCGTGGATGCGGTGATTGTTCGCGGCCAGGCCCACGATCTGCCCACCCACGCTGTGCCCCACGACCAGGAGCCGCTTCGGGCGGAGATGGCCGGCGATCCAGTCGAGGGCTCCGGCCAGGTCCTGCTCGCCCCACTGGCGCATGTACGCCCGGAACCCCACGAGGCTCGGCGGCCGGGAGCCGCCGATGCCTCGGTAGTCGTAGGTCAGCACCGTGAATCCCTCGGCGGCCAGGTGCCGGGCGTAGCCATCGTAATAGCCGCGCCGGACCGCCGTGGCGGAATTGATCAACACCACCGGGCCGCCGTCCCCCGCACCCGCGGCGGGCTCGTACAGAGTGGCGGCCAGATCGAATCCGTCCAGCGCCGGAATGCGCAGAGTCGTGTCGATCCGCGGCTCCATGGCCGTGTCCCCCTTTCCGCCGGTCTCAAAACCGTTCAGTTGATCCGCTCAATAATCGTGGCGATCCCCTGTCCGCCGCCGATGCACAGCGTGATCAGCGCCGTGGACAGGTTCCGCCGTTCGAGCTCGTCGAGCGCAGTGCCCAGGAGCATGGCGCCGGTAGCGCCCAGCGGATGCCCGAGGGCAATGGCGCCGCCGTTGACGTTGACCCTCTCCGGGTCGATCCCGAGCTCGCGGATCGTCTGGAGCGGCACCACGGCAAAAGCTTCATTGATCTCCCAGAGGTCGACGTCCCCCGGCTCCATCCCCGCCTGCCGGAGGGCTTTGCGCGAGGCCGGCGCCGGCGCGGTCAGCATGATCACCGGCTCCGCGCCGACGGTCGCCGCGGCCCGGATGCGCGCCCGCGGCTTCAGGCCATGGGCCCGGACGTAGTCCTCGGAGGCCAGCAGAACGGCGGCGGAGCCGTCCACGATGCCGCTGGAGTTGCCGGCGGTATGGACGTGCTGGATCGCCTGGATCTCGGGATAGCGCCGCAGCGCGATCTGGTCGAGCGTCTCGTCGCTGTCCGGGACGCGCGTGGCGCCCAGGGCGACGAAAGAGGGGGTGAGGGAGGCGAGCCCCTCCATCGTCGTCTCCGGCCGCGGGTGCTCGTCCCGTTCGAGGACGACCGCGCCGCTCTCCGGATCCCGCACGGGGATCAGACTGCGCTGGAACCGCCCCTCCTGGATCGCCTGGGTCGCCTTGCGCTGCGAGGCCAGGGCGAACGCGTCGACGTCCTCGCGAGAGAAGCCCTCCCGGGTGGCGATCAGGTCGGCGCTGATCCCCTGGGGCACCTGGAAGAGCTTCTTCCGCAGGTGCAGGTTGTTGCCGTCCTGGCCGGCGCCGTCCGCTCCGAGGGGGAGGCGCGACATGCTCTCGACGCCGCCGGTCACCACGAGCTGCTGCAAGCCGGACATCACGCCGAGGGCGCCGAAGTTCACCGCCTGCAGGCCGGAGCTGCAGAAGCGGTTGAGCGTCACTCCCGTGACTTCGAGGGGCCAATCCGCGGCCAGGATGGCGTTGCGGGCCAGGTTCGCGCCCTGCTCGCCCGTCTGGGAGACGCATCCGACGACCACGTCGTCGACCGCGGAGCGGTCGAGCCCATTGCGCCCGGCCAGGGCGTTGAGCGTCTGGGCGAAGAGCTCCTGGGGGTGAATGTGGGACAGGGCGCCTTTGCCCGCCTTGCCGCGGCCGCGCGGGGTGCGGAGGGCATCAAGGATGTACGCAGTTGCCATGAACGGCCTCCTTCAGGGAGAGAACGAACGATCGTGCGTTTTTTCTCAGGGTGAATAGAGACATAGCCCTCGGCTCCGGAACGGGTCAGGGCCTCAGGTGCGGCAGGACGCGAGCAGGCGCTCGAAGAGATCGCGGGCGCGTTCTTCGGCGCGAGGATCGCGCAGCAGCCGGTTGGAGTCGTGGAAGCCGAGGGTGATGGCGTAAAAGTCGAACGCGAACTGCTCGGGATCGAGGTCCGGGCGGAAGTGGCCGGCCTCGATGGCGATCCGGGCGGCCTTGGCGAGGGCGGCGACGCGTCTCCGGTGCGATTGCACGAGGAAGTCGCGCTGCGAGCCGGGACGGTCGTCGAGCTCCACGGACGCGGCGATGAGCAGGCAGCCGCCGGGCGTGTTCTGACCGTTGACCCAGGTCAGCCAGCGCTCGAACATGACGCGGATGCGCGGCTCGCCGCGAGGAGCTGCGAGAGCGGGGCGGATGACCTCGATCTCGAAGCGCTCGACCACGGCCTGAAGGACCTGGAGCTGCAGCTCGTCTTTGGACCCGAAATGGGCGAACAGGCCGCTCTTCGAGAGGCCGAGCTCGCCTGAGAGAGTGCCGATGGTCAACCCCTCCAGCCCGTCTCGGCTGGCGAGGCGGACCGCCTGGTCCAGAATGCGCTCGCGGGTTTCGGCTCCCTTACCCATACGAAGACCATGATACGAACGGTCGTACTATTTTGCAAGCCCCAACACGACCGGGCCCTGGCTATTTGTTGGCGGGCGCGGGGAGGGGTGCCGGCGCCTTCGCGCCGTCGAGAGGGCGAACGCCCGTCACGAAGTACCCCGTCTCCCCGAAGCACCGGGTCGGGATGCCCCGGTGCTCCTCGTAGGTGAGCGCCACCCGCTGGCCCAAGGTCTCATTCAGGCGGGCGGCCACGGCGTCGTCGCGCACCGTGAAGGCGAAGACCTCTGGCATCGCACCCGGGAGGTTGACCATCGCGAGCTCTCCTTCCCAGGTCTTGCAGATCCACCCCTTGCGGGAGAATTTCTGGACGTACCCGGCCCGATCCCCCTGGGAGTAGCTGATGCTGAGCGCGGCCCAGGTGTAGAGCGCGATCACGCCCAGGACGACGACGATCAGCGCGATCAGGCCCAGCAGGATTTTGCGGCCGGTGCGGCGGCGGGCGGGGGGAGGGGCGGTCTGGGTGGGAATCATGAGATCAGAATATATCCCCTCACCCCGCCTTCCGCACCCGGAACGCCGCCACCGCCAGCGGCTTCGGGCTCGGCAGCGCGGCGGCCATCCTCTGGATGACCTTGGCCCAGCTCGCCTGGCTCGTCCACTTCTTGGCCTCGATCGGCTCGCTGCGCAGCGCCTGAGCGGTCAGCCAGCGGGCCAGGTCCGGCCGGCGCTTCCCCTTCTGGTCCACCGCGACCACGTCGAAGTCGGCGCCCTTCTTGTAGAGCGCCAGGAGTCCGAAGACCTCCTCGGGCCCCGCGATCTGGAGGAGGGCCACCCGGCCGCGCCGCCCTTCCTCCAATTCGGTGAGGATCCCCTCGACCAGCGGATGCCCGGTGGCGAAGAAGTCGATCGTCTCTCGGTTCACCGCTTCCTCGCGGGAGAACGTGCCGAGCCAGCGCGAGCCCGGCGGCACTCCCTGGATCTGGTCGAGCAGCGCCTCGTACCCGAACTCGATGAGCCAGGTCCGCTGTCCGCTCTGCGACTCGGTTTCGAACCCGAAGCTGTGAACAGCCCGCAGCACCACGCCTTCGTTGAGGAGGTCCAGGTCCGGCGGCACCCGCGCCAGGATCTTCTCCGCCATCTCGGGACGGTAGGGATCGCGGTGGAGCTCATGGTTGGCCGACTGCTGCACCCGCGTGTGTGCCTCCTCGGCCTCCCGCAGCACCTCGGCGAAGACCGCCGGATCGACCTCCGCCGGGCCGTGCAGGGCCTCGCGCTCCACGGCCCGGGCCACGTGGCGCAGCTCGCGCTCCAGGCCGCCCAGCGGCTCCCGGAAGAGACCGATCCGCTCGTAGAGCCCGACCAGGGCCCGGCCGAAGCCCGCGGGGGGCCGGAAGTAGACGATCTCCGTGGGGATCGTCCGGCCGATGCGGTCGAGCCGGCCGATCCGCTGCTCGACGACCGCCGGGTTCCAGGGGAGGTCGAAGAGGATCAGCCGGCGGCAGAACTCGAAGTTGCGCCCCTCGCCGCCGGCTTCCGTGGAGACCAGCAAGGCCGGGCCTTCGGGGAGGCGGAACTGCGCCACCTCGATGTCCCGCCGCTCGGGCGGCAGGTCTTCGTGGAAGAGGCCGACGCGCGCCCGCCCCGACTCCTCGATGGCGTCCTTGAGCCTCTCCAACGTCTCGCGATGGGCAACGAAGACCAGCGTCTTCTCGCCCGCCTGTTGCCAGCGGCCGGCCTGCTCCACGAGCCAGCGGACGCGTGGGTCGTCCCGTTCGGCCGCGGCGATCAGCTCCAGGGTCTCGCTGTCGCTCCTCTCCGTCACCGCGGCCAGCGCCGCCGGCGAGGCCAGGGCGCGGACGATGCGGTCCGCCTTCCGCTTTTCGACCGCCGCGTTCTCCGCCGGGAGCTCGCGCATCCGGCGCTCCAGGCGCAGGAGCGACTCCCAGACGGGGGTTTTTCCCTCTTCCGGGAGATCGATTGGGTCGGCCACGCGCGGCGGAAGGCCGCCGATGTCGGCGCGCCGCGTCGAGCTGGTGCAGGGAGGAAGGGGCTCGCGCCGGGCGAGGCGCTCCTCGAAGGACTGCTCCTCGGGGAATTCCTCCGGACGCAGGAGCTGGAGCAGGCGGAAGAAGCCGTGCGCGTCGTCCTCCAGCGGAGTCGCCGTGAGCAGCAGGACGTGCCGGCCCAGGGCGGCGAGCGGAGCGACCGCGCGGTAGGCCTCGTTGCCCGGGTGCCCCGGCGGGCGCCGCAGGTGGTGCGCCTCGTCGACCACCAGCAGATCGATGCCGACCGCGGCCGCCTGCTCGGTCAGTCGCCGGCGGGAGGCGAGGGTCTCCAGACCGATGATGATGCGGCGGTGCACCTCGAACGGGTTGAAGTCCGGCCCGTAGTCGGTCGCCACGTCGTTCAAGCGCTTCTGGTCCAGCAGGACGAACACCTGGTGATACTTGCGCCACAGCTCGCCGAGCCACTGCAGGGTCAGGGTCTCGGGGACCACCACCAGGGTGCGGTCGGCGCGCCCGGTGTGGAGGAGGCGGTTCATGATGAGGCACGCCTCGACGGTTTTGCCCAGGCCGACCTGGTCCGCGAGAAGCCACCGCACGGGATCGCTGTGGCAGGCGCGCTCGGCCGCGTAGAGCTGGTGGGGGAAGAGCTGGATGCGCCCCCCGAGGAACGAGCCGAGCCCGCCGGCTTGCCGGATGCGCAGGAGCCGGAGCCCGTCGAGCCGGTTGGCGAAGTCTTCGAAGGCATCGACCTGGCCGCGGCTCAGCCGCTCCAGCGGCGACGGCTCGACGGGAAGAGGCCAGAGCTCGTCCAGCGAGACGGCGCGGCCGTCGGTCAAGACGCACCGGCCCGCGTCGCAGGACTCCACGACCACGACCTCCTGCCCCGGCGCGAGGCGGGCGCGGCTCCCGGGAGCGAGGGTGAACGGAACCAGCGCGTCCGCGGTGACGGCGAAGCTCAGGATCTGGTCCGCGTCGGGAAAGCGCACGAAAAGGTTGCGCCCGCGGATCTCCAGGACCTCGCCGGGGCCGAGCTCAGGGTTGTAACGGTGGGTGAGGCGGTCGCCGGACTTCCACATGCGGGGGGGATTGTAAGCGCACCTTACGCCAGCAATTCATCCACGACCTGATGCAGCAGGTCGTTCCCCTCCTGGGCATACGAGGCAAGGCGCTCCTCGCACGCGGGCACCGCTTCCAGGAAGCCGTGGACCACCGCCGGATCAGCCAGCGATTCGGCATGCCGGCCGTAGCCGAGGCGCTCCAGCCAGCGGGCGTTGAGCACCTGCTCGAACTGCCGCTGGACGGGCGTCGAGAGCGTCGGCTTGCGGAGATAGACGGCTTCGCCGAGGACCGTGAAGCCGCCGCCGCAGATCACCGCTCGCGCCGAAGCCAGATCCGCGATGAATCCGGCCTCGTCGAAGGGGCGGTAGCGCAGGTTCCCTTCCACCTGCTCCTCCTGGATGCCGCGCCGCATCCCGTAAATCCGGCACTCCATCCCGGTGGCGGCGAGAGTGCGCGCCAGGCTGGTGTTCCCCTCGGCCGTCTGGTAGACGAGGAGATGATCGCCGCGGCTCGGCTGCGCGGCCAGGATCTCCGGCCGCAGGATCGGCGGCACCAGGGTGGTCCGCGGCTTGCGCACCTCGGGACGGAAGAAGGTCGTGATGACGTAGTGGTCGCAGAACGGCAGCTTGCTGCGGATGAACGCGCGCGAGAGGCGGAAGTGGATCTCATGGCCGGCGATCACCTCGCGCGGGTGCTTGCACCGGTTGATGACCTGCATGTTGTCGATCGAGAAAACCGGCAGCCGGTGCGCCTTGGCGTAGACGTAGGCCCAGCTCTCGAAGTCGCTGAACACCGCATCGGGCGCGAACTGCCGGATCAGCTCGAAATAGGCCGAGATGTTCTCCGGGATGCCCCCGGCGCCCGCCACCAGGTTCGAGCCGATGGTGGCGGCGAGCTTCATCCGGTTCTCCTCGTAGACGATGTGGAAGCCGTGGATGCGCCGGACGGTCGATCCGGCTCCTTGGAACCGGGACGCCAGAAAATTCGCCGCCCGTCCCGACGCCATGATCTCCACCTCATGCCCCCGCCGCAGCAGGTGCTCGATCACCACCCGCGACCGCACCGCATGCCCCATCCCTTCGCCGACGACGCCGTAGAGGATCTTCATCGCCGGGAGCATAGCGGAGATACTTCTCTCTGTGCCCGTCACCCTCCTCTGTCCCGTCCGCGGCTGCGGCTCCCCTCTGACCCGCGAGGCGCGCGCCTTCCGCTGCCCGCGCGGACACTCGTTCGACGTCGCCCGCAGCGGCTACTGCAACCTGCTCCAGCCGCAGGACCGGAAGTCGAAGCACCCAGGGGATCCCAAGGAGGCCGTGCTGGCGCGGCGGCGGTTCCTGGAGGCAGGGCACGGCGAATTTTTGCGGAAGGCCCTGCTCGAAACGTTCGACGCGCTGCCGCTGCCTCCGCGTCCAGCCGTCTTCGACGTGGGATGCGGCGAGGGCTTCTTCCTGGGGAACCTGGCTCGCGAGCGGGAGATCGAGGGACATGGGATCGATCTGTCGATCCCCGCCGTTGACCTCGCGGCCCGGCGCTGGCCGGGGCTCTCGTGGCTCGTGGTCAACGCCGATCGTGCCCTGCCCTATGCCGGCGCCTCCTTCGATCTCGCCCTCTCGCTCACCGCGCGGCGCAATGCCCCGGAGCTTCAGAGGGTCCTGAAGCCCGCCGGCCGGCTGCTGGTCGCGATTCCGGGAGAGGATGACCTGATTGAGCTGCGGGAAGCTGTGCTGGGGGAGGGTGTGCGGCGCGACCGGATTCCGGCCGTCAGCGCAGAGCTCGCCGGGTCTTTTGAGTTGGAAACCCAACGGCCGCTGCGTCACCGTTCCCTGCTGGACGCTTCCTCCCTCCGCGATCTCCTGGCCTCCACCTACCGGGGAGCCCGCAGGAGCGAGCGGGAGCGGACCGAAGGTCTCGAGTCTCTGGAGGTCACGTTCAGCCTCGACCTCCTCTCCTACAAAGCAAAACCCCGGTCTCTCGCGAGACCGGGGTTTGGTTAGTTTCGGTGGCGTTGGGTTAACCCCGTCTCACGGGGATCGCCCTTCGGCAGCGCCACTGAAGACGCTTAGAGGGTATCCCCTTACGAGGACGCCACCTCCACCAAACCGGTCGTATCGTTCACTAGACCACCTCCTTTCTAGGCGTGTCCCTCATCGGCGGGTCCCAACCCGCCCGGCTCCGTGGGCCGCCTCAGCCTCGTTGGAGCCGCCGCGCCACCCTCTTGCGAAGGTCCGCGGAGCGGAACCTGGGCATTGTGCGGGACCAGGCGGCGAAAGTCAAGCGGCAGAAGGAGTTTCGCCCTGCTCGCCCGGCTTCTCGATCGCGCCCTCTCCCTGGAGGCGCAGGGCGGCCATCCAGCAGAGAACGGCCCAGATGCCGCCGGCCGTCCAGCCGGCCAGGACGTCGGTCGGCCAGTGGACGCCGAGGTAGACCCGGGTGAAGCCCACCAGCAGGGTGAGAAAGGCCGCGAAGCAGAGAATGTAGAACCGGAGGCGGCGCCGTTTCTGGATGCGGGCGAGCAGCGCGCCCAGCGTCAGATAGGTGGCCGCGGAGCTCATCGCATGCCCGCTCGGAAAGCTGGTGGAGGAGACGACCGCCCGGTGGGGGACCAAGCCGGGCCGCGCTCGCCGGAAACCCGATTTCAGGAGATGGTTGCCGAGCAGGCCGCCGGCCACGGCGACGAGCACCAGAAGGGCGATGCGCCGCTTGCCGTCCAGGAAGAGGAATCCGCTGACCGCCAGGGTCAGCAGCGACAGAACGACGATGCTTCCCAGGCTCGTCAGGTCGCGGACCGCCTCCTCGAACACGGGAGGACCGATCGGATCGGCGAGGTTGGCCGGATCGCGCAGGGAGAGCAGGACGGTCCGGTCGAGCGACAAGGTCTCTCCCTCGGAGACCTCGCTGGCGAGCGCGAAGAAGATCCAGACGCCGCCGGCAAGGAGCACCAGCAGGATCAGCGGGGTGAGCTCTTGGCGGGCGAGGGCGATCCAGCGGCGCATGGGGCGGTATTGTACTCTCACCCCCTGGAGCCAAGGGGGGAGACCTCCTGTGGTATGTTTGCGGCGACTTCCGCGAATCCAGTCGTCCGAACACACTTCGTTTGCGAGGAGCCGAGAGGGATGAAGAAGATCGGAATTTTGTTCGGCCAGGAGGATACGTTCCCCTGGGCGTGCATCGAGAGAATCAACGGCCGCAAGATCGACGGCATCGTCGCCGAGCCCGTCCGGATCGAGCGCCTGGCACAGGGCGAGCCCAGCGGCTACGCGGTCATCATCGACCGCATCTCCCAGGACGTCCCCTTCTACCGCGCCTATCTGAAGAACGCGGCGCTCGGCGGCACGGCCGTCATCAACAACCCGTTCTGGTGGAGTGCGGACGAGAAGTTTTTCAATAACTGCCTGTCTTTGAAGCTCGGCGTCGCGGTCCCCAAGACCGTGCTGCTGCCGTCGAACCAGCATCCGCCGGACACCGGTCCGAAGTCCTTCCGCAACCTGGCCTATCCGCTGGACTGGGAAGGCATCTTCAAGTACGTGGGCTTCCCGGCCTACTTCAAGCCGTTCGCCGGCGGCGGCTGGAAGAACGTCTACCGGCTCGCCAGCCCCGAGGACTTCTTCCGGGTCTACGCCGAGACCGGCCAGCTCGTCATGATGCTCCAGGAGGAGATCGTCTTCCAGGAGTATTTCCGGTGCTATTGCATCGACTGCACGGACGTGCGGATCATGCAGTACGACCCGCGGCAGCCGTTCCACATGCGGTACGTGCGGGAGGGCCCGCCGGTGCGCCAGGAGCTGCTCGACAAGGTGCACGACGGCGTGCTCAAGCTCAACCGCGGGCTCGGCTACGACTTCAACACCGTCGAGTTTGCCGTACGCGACGGCATCCCCTATGCCATCGACTTCTGCAACCCGGCGCCGGACGCCGACGTCCACTCGGTGGGCCAGGACAACTTCGACTGGGTGGTCGAAGCGGCGGCCGACATGGCGATCCGCCGGGCGCAGGCATACGTCGACGGCAAGAACAACCTGCGCTGGGGCGAGTTCGTCCGCACTTTCGCAGCCACTGCGGCGGACAGTCGATAGGGTCTATTTTCTATGAGCGGAGCGAAGCTGTTCACGTTGGGCATCGAAGAAGAGTTCCAGCTCATCGATCCGGAGACCCGTGATCTGCGTTCGCATGTCCAGCAGCTCCTGGAGAGCGGCAAGGACATCCTGAAAGACCAGCTCAAGGCCGAGCTCCACCAGTCGGTCATCGAAGTCGGCACCAACATCTGCCAGGACATCCAGGAAGCCCGCCGGGAGGTGGTGCAGCTGCGCAGCCAGCTCGCCAAGATCGCGCGCCAGAATGGCTTGACCATCGCGGCAGCCGGCACCCATCCGTTCGCGCGCTGGCAGGACCAGCTCATCACCCCTCATCCGCGCTACGAAGAGATCATCGAGGACCTGCAGCAGGTCGCGCGCGCCAACCTGATCTTCGGCCTCCACGTGCACGTCGGGATCGACGACCGCGAGATCGCGATCCACATCATGAACGCGGCCCGCTACTTCCTGCCGCACATCTTCGCGCTGTCCACCAACTCGCCGTTCTGGGAAGGGCGCAACACGGGCTTCAAGTCGTACCGCAGCAAAATTTTCGATCGGTTTCCGCGCACCGGCATCCCGGATCACTTCGGCAGCCTCGCGGAATATGACAACTACATCAAGCTGCTGATCAAGACGCGGTGTCTCGACAACGCCAAGCGCATCTGGTGGGACATCCGGATGCACCCGTTCTTCGACACCTTGGAATACCGGATCTGCGACGTGCCGATGTCGATCGAGGAGACGCTCACCGTGGCGGCGCTCTGCCAGGCGGTGACGGCGAAGCTCTACAAGCTGATCAAGAAGAATCTCGGCTTCCGGCTCTACCGCCGGCTCTTGATCGCCGAGAACAAATGGCGCGCCGCGCGCTATGGGATCGGCGGCAAGCTGATCGATTTCGGCAAGCAGGAAGAAGTCGATTGCGCCTCCTTGATCCATGAGCTGCTGGAGTTCATCGACGACGTCGCCGACGAGCTCGGCATTCGCGAGCAGCTGGCCTACGTCGAGCACATCCTGCAGAACGGGACCGGGGCCGACCGGCAGGTCGCGGTCTGGAAGGAAACGGGCGACATCAAGAAGGTCGTGGACCACATCATCGAGGAGACGCATCGGGGCCTGGAGCTGGTCTGAAGCGTGCTGTGCACGGATCGTGCACAGGCAGGCAAGTAGGGCGGCGCGAGCTGTGCCGCCGCCCAACGAGATGAACGAGAACGAGGAAGGCATCTGATGATTTTGCAAGACGTCCTGGTGGACCCGGAGCTGCTTCCGGGCGCGTACAACGCGATCCATACCTGCCTGCGGCTCAAGCCCGAGGAGCGGATCACCCTGATCACCGACCGCGAGACCCGCGAGATCGCCGCCGCCCTGGTGCGTGAGATCGAGGCCGTCGGCGCGCCCTACAGCCTCCTGGTGCTGGAGGACTTCGCGCAACGGCCGCTGACCGCCATGCCGACGCCGATCCTGGAGGACCTCGACCGCTCACAGGTGAGCATCTTCGCGGCGCAGGCGCAGACCGGAGAGCTCGGCTCGCGGATCGCCATGACCAGCATCATCAACCGGCAGAAGATCCGCCATGGCCACATGGTGAACATCACCCGGGAGATCATGCTGGAAGGGATGCGCGCCGACTTCGAGGAGGTGGACCGCTTGAGCACGTGGCTGATCGCCAAGGCGCGGCCGGCCAGGCAGATCCGGGTCACCTCGCCCGCCGGGACCGATCTGGTCGCGGAGTTCGCGCCGCATCTCAAGTGGCTGAAGACGAGCGGCATCATCAACACCGACAAGTGGGGGAACCTGCCCGGCGGCGAGATCTTCACCTCGCCCTGGACCGTCAACGGCCGCTTCGTGACGGACGGCGTCGTCGGCGACTACCTCTGCCGCAAGTACGGCGACCTGCGGGAGTCGCCGCTCGCCATCGAGGTCCGCGACGCGCGGATCGCCGGCCTGGAGTGCGCGAACCCGGAGCTTCTGGAAGAGTTCCGCCAGTACACCTCGACCGACGAGAACAGCGACCGGGTGGGGGAGTTCGCCATCGGCACCAACATCGCGGTCAAGGACGTGCGTGGCAACATTCTCCAGGACGAGAAGATCCCGGGCGTGCACATCGCATTCGGCCATCCCTACGCCGAGCACACGGGCCAGGACTGGGTGTCGAGCACGCACATCGACTGCGTGGGACGGGATTTCGACATCTGGATCGACGGCGAGGCCGTGATGAGCAGAGGCCGCTTCTTAATCTAATCTATGGATCCACAGATCCGGCAGACGTACAACGCCGCGTTCACCGCGGAGAAATACGCCGAGCTGCTCCGTTATCTGGAGAGCAAGCTCGGCCATGGCGTCGACTTCCGCATCTCCGAAACGCCAATTTTCCTCACCGAGGAGCTGACGCACGAGGTGGTGAGGGCGGGCTGGGAGATCGCGCGGATCGTGACCTCGCCGGAGTACCTGGCTGGAGCGGGCCGGGCGATCCCGCCGGGGTTGGCGGTGCCGAACGAGGACGCGCACACGACGTTCCTCCAGGTCGACTTCGCCCTGGTGTCCGACGCGGACGGCCGGATCGTGCCGCGACTCATCGAGCTCCAGGGCTTCCCCTCTCTCTACGCCTTCCAGTGGCTGCTCGAAAAGGCTTTCCGCGAGACCTTCGGGATCTCGGACGAGTTGGCGCCCTATTTCGACGGCCTGGACGAGGAGAGCTACGTCGACGTGCTGAGGGAGGTGATCGTCGACGGCAGCGATCCGGAGACCGTCGTCCTCCTGGAGATCGAGCCGGAGAAGCAGAAGACAAGGGCGGACTTCACCTGCACCGAGCGCCTGCTCGGCGTGCCCTCCGTGGACCTGCGGGAAGTGATCGAGCGCGGCGGCAAGCTCTTCTATCGGAGAGAGGGACGGGAGCTGCCGATCCACCGCATCTACAACCGGGTGATCTTCGACGAGCTGCAGCGCAAAGGGCTGCCGGACGACCTGTTCCGTAAGGAGCTGGACGTGACCTGGGTGGGGCACCCGAACTGGTACTTCAAGATCAGCAAGTGGTCGCTCCCCTTCCTCGACTCCCCCTGGGCGCCGCCCGCCCGCTTCCTGAGCGATTTCCTGAAGGATGGTGCCGAGCCGCCGGAGGACCTGGAGAGCTACGTCCTGAAGCCCCTCTACTCCTTCGCCGGCCTGGGAGTCGAGGTCGCCCCGACGGCCGAGCGCCTGCGCTCGATCCGGGACCGGGAAAACTTCATCCTCCAGCGCAAGGTCGCGTACGCCTCCTGCGTCCAGACGCCGGACGTCCCCGCCAAAGCCGAGATCCGCATGATGTTCGTCTGGAAGGACCGCCTGCGCCTGATCAACAACCTGGTCCGCATGAGCAAGGGCCCGATGATGGGCGTCGACTTCAACAAAGACAAGACCTGGATCGGGGCGAGCCTGGGGTATCACCCGCCGGTGTAGGACAGAGAGCCGCTGGCGCGGGAATAGGCTATTAGGATTCCAGACAAGGCCCATGTAGATTCCTTCTTCTGCTACCATGGAAGCATGAAGACGACGATCGATATTCCGGACGAGGAGTTGGAAGAAGTTATCCGCCATACCCACGCCCAGACCAAGCGTGACGCCGTCGTGACGGCGATCAGCGATTTCAATCGGCGCAAACGCCTTGAGAAGCTCGCCGAGCAGCTTGGGACTTTCGACAATGTCATGTCTCTGGAGGAGCTGATGCGGCTCCGCGAGATCGGCTGAGCGATGGCCCGGCCACTGCTGATCGACACGTCTGCATGGGTGGAGGCCATGCGCCAGCGCGGCGATGAGGCTACGCGCAACGAGGTCCAAGCCGCGCTGCGAACCGGAAGGGCCCGCTTCTGTGACTTCGTGCGGCTCGAGTTGTGGAACGGGATCGGCGGCGATGCAGAGCGGAAGTGGCTCCTGGAGCTGGAAAAAAGCATCGAGACCGTCCCTACGGACGACAGCGTGTGGGCGGAAGCGAGAAGACTTGCTCAAGAGGCGCGCCGCCAGGGCCTCACTCTGCCGGGGACCGATCTGCTCATCGCGGCCTGCTCTCGCGTGCACGGCCTCGAGATCCTGCACCGGGATGGCCACTTCGATCGCTTGGCGTCGGCCATCCCGGTCGCGGAATAGTGCGCCCCATCCCTCCCGCCCGCATCGAGAAACTGCAAGAGGACCCGCCCCCCTACCGCATCGCCTCCATCGGCGACAGCCGTGCCGCCCGGATGGCCGGGTAGAGGCCGAAGGTGACGGCGAGGAGGAGGGCGATGCCCCAGGCGGCGGCGAGGCCGTAGGGGTTGACCACCAGGCCCCAGGGGAACTTGTCGGAGAGGGCGCGGCAGAGGACGCTCCCGGCCAGGGTGCCGACCGTGGCGCCGATCGCGGCCAGCACCAGGGCTTCGAGAAGGAACTGCATCAGGATCTGATGGTCGTCGGCGCCGATCGCCTTGCGCAGGCCGATCTCGTAGCGCCGGTCCGAGAACGAAATCAGCATCACCGAGAGCACCCCGACGCCGCCCACCAGGAGCACAGTGCCGGCCAGGCTGAACAGCACCACGCTCCAGCCGCGCAGCTCGTCCTGGAAGCCCGCGGAGGCGCGCGCCAGCTCGGCGTCGAGGTCCTTGACCTCCACGTCCTCGATCCCGTGATGGGCCTGCCGGGCGCGGGCGAGCATCGCCGCGGAGACCTCGTCCAGGTCCCGGGTCGACTTCATCTTGACCGCCACCAGGGTGAGCTGGTGGCTGGTGTCCAGGCGGTCCATGTAGGTCTCGAGCGGGATGAGCACGCCGTTCGCGTCCTGGTACAGCTCCTCGTTGAAGATCTGGCCGCCCGCCAGCACGCCGACGATGCGGTACGGCGCGCCTTCGATCACCAGGTCGCGCCCCACCGGATCGCTGCCGCCGAAGAGCTTCGCGGCGAGCGTCGCGCCCACCACCGCGACCGCCGAGTGCCGCCGCTGGTCGTCGTCGGTGATCCCACGGCCGAGGGCGACCGGGCGGTCCATGAGGTACGAATAGCTGGCGGTGACGCCGTTGACGAAGATGCGCTCGCCGCCGGCCGCCGCCCGCACGACGCTCCGTTGCGTGGCGCGGGGCGAGAACCCCAGCACCCGCGGGTGCGGCGCGGTGATGCGCGCCAGGTCCTCGGAGCGCAGCCCGCTGCTCAGGGCGAAACGCTTCTGCTCTTCGGAGGTCTTCGCCTTCCGCGGGGTGAGATAGAGCGTGCCGTCCCAGCTCATGCCCGCGAAGCCGGTCGAGACTTTGTCCTTGACGCCGTCGAGAACCGACGTCATCACCACCAGCGCGAAGACGCCGAGCATGAGGAGCGTCAGGGTGAGGAGCGAGCGCAGCTTGTGCGCCCACAGCTCGATCAGGCCGCCGGAGACGACCTCCCACACGAGCGCTGCGCGCACGCCGAGGGACCTGTGCTTTCGGAGCTTTCGGAGATCACTCATAGCGCAGCGCCTCCATGGGCGACAGGCGGCTGGCCTTGGTCGCGGGATAGAGCGCGAAGAGGAAGCCGAAGACGAGGGCCAGAGCCGTGGCCCACACGAAGGAGAGCGGCGAGAGCATCAGCGGAATGCCGATCGAGTGCGTGATCACCCAGGAGAACACGACGCCGACGAGGAATCCGACGAAGCTGCCGAGGAGCGTCAGCAGCAGGGCCTCGGTCATGAGCGCCTTGAAGATCTCCCGGCCCGGAGCGCCGAGAGCCATCTTGATCCCCACCTCGCGCACCCGCTCTTTGAGCGACGCGAGCTGGATGTTCACGTTGACCATGCCGCCGCCCAGGAGCGCGAGCACGCCCGACAGCATGAAGATGATGTTGTAGACGTCGGCCTGGCTCATCTGGCGCTCCATGCGCTTGGCCACGTCGTCGAGACGGAAGTCGTCCTGCAGGCGGTGGTTCGCCGTGACCAGCGAGGAGAGCTCCTTGGAGAAGTCCGTCATGGCCGCGAGGTCCGGCACCCGGAAGGTCACGCGGTCCAATCGATGGTAGTCGTCCCCCTCCATGCGGCCGGCGACCAGCAGCGAGGGCACGGCCACGATGCGGTTGCGCCAGGCGAACGCGTTTTCCTGGCCTTTGTGGAATCGAAAGGTTTTTTCGGCGAAGACGCCGATCACCACGACCGGCGTCTCGCCGATGCGCAGCGGCTTGCCGACGACGTCCTCGGGGGGGCCGGTGGGGAAGAGGACGCTCGCCGCCTGCGAGCCGAGGATCGCCACCGGCGCGCCGGTCTCCAAGTCGTGGGCCGAAAAGCCGCGGCCCTGCTCGATCTCGTAGCCGTTCATGGCGACGTAGTCGCCGCCGATGCCGCTCACGTCGCGCTCCTGGTCGGCGAATTCCGAGCGCACCCGCGCCCGGGCCTCCCGGACCACGCTGGTCGCGTCGACCGCTTTGGCGGAGGGGAGCCGCCGGCCCTCGGTCGCATCCTCCTCGCGCAGGCCGAGGTTGGCGTTCTGGAGCGCGCTCGGCGTCTCCTGGTAGGCGGTGTCGGTGGGCAGGACGTTCAGCTTGTCCGTGCCGCCGATGCGGGCGAAGAGGCGCTCCGACTGGTTCCGCTGACTGTCGGAGATGGCGAATCCGCCGAGCACCGAGGCGACGCCCAGCATCACGCCCAGAGCCTGGAGGAACGAGCGCCCGGGGTTCTCCCGCAGCTCGACCCAGGACTCGAACAGACGCTCGCGGAAGGCGCCGCTCGTCTTTATGCGGACCGTCTTTATGCGGCCGATCATCATGCGGCCTCCTCCCGGCGCTCCTGGGAAGCGAGGAGGCCGTCGCGCAGCTCGACGCGGCGCTCCGCCAGCGCGGCGATCGCCGGATCGTGCGTCACCAGAAGGACGGTGTTCCCCTGGGCGTGCAGCTCCTGGAACAGCGCGAGCACCTCCTGGCCGGTCTTCGAGTCGAGCGCGCCCGTGGGCTCGTCGGCGAGGAGGAGAGCCGGCCGGTTCGCGAGGGCGCGGGCGATCGCCACCCGCTGCCGCTGGCCGCCGGAGAGGGCGCCGGGCAGCACGTTCGCCTTGTCGGGGATGCCCACCCGCGCGAGGAGCTCCTGCGCCCGCTCCCGGCGCTCCTTGCGGGGGACGCCGGCGTAGAGCATCGGCAGCTCGATGTTGCGGAGGATCGTCGCCTTGGGCAGCAGGTTGTACTGCTGGAAGACGAACCCGATCTTTTCGTTGCGGATCGCCGCGAGCTCGGGGCCCGCGAGCTTTTCGACCTGCCGGCCGTCGAGCGCGTAGCGTCCGCCGGTCGGCGTATCGAGGCAGCCGAGGATGGCCATCAGCGTGCTCTTGCCAGACCCCGAAGGACCGATCAGAGCCACCATCTCGCCGCGCTCGACGTCCAGATCGATGCCGCGCAGAGCGTGAACCGCATTGCTCGCGCTGCCGTAGACCTTCTCCAGGCCCCGGGTTTCGATGATTTTCATGGCAGCTCCTCTCCGGGGACTAGTTGTCCTCGTCCTTCTCGACCTTCTTGCGCGTCACGTCTTCGAGCGCCACCTGATCGCCGTCGCGGAGACCGGCCACGATCTCGGCCCGCTCCAGCGTCGCGATCCCGGCCTGGACCGGCACCGGCTCGAAGTACTCCCGCCAGTTTTCGGACAGCCAGACGAACTTGCTGCGGCCGTCGAGCGCCTCGCGCGCCTCGTCGATCTGCTGCGGCGTCAGGCGGCTCTTCAGACGATAGACGACCGTCTGCCCGTCGCGGCGCTGGAGGGCCTCCAGGGGGATCGACAGAGCGCGCGGGCGGTGGGCGCCCAGGATCTCCACGTTGGCGCTCATGCCGGTGCGGAACGACTCGTCGAGCTGGTCGAGCGCCACCTCGATCTCGAACACCTTGATCTTGTCCACCACCGTGGCGGCCGGAGCGACGAAGCGCACCTTGCCGGCGAAGATCTTCTGGGGATAGGCGTCCAGCGTGACGCGCACCGGCTGGCCGACCCGCACCTTGGCGATGTCCACCTCGTTCAGGTTGACCCGGATGAGGAGCGACTTGAGATCGGCGACCGTGAACATCACCGTGCCGTCGTTGAACGAGGAGACGCCGGAGGTCACGGTCTCGCCCAGCTCGACCCCCTTGGCGATGACCACGCCGGACATGGGAGAGGTGACCCGCGCCTTCTGATTGGACGAGGCGCCGGAGATCGGAATGCCGCGGTCCTCGACGATCTGGTAGCGCGACCGGGCGCTGGCCAGCGTATCGGCGGCGAGGTCGCGCGCCGTCTGATAATTGCTCAGGGTCTGGCTGGGGATGAGCCCCGCCTCGAACAGCCGCGTCTGCGCCGCGAGCTCGCGCTCGGTATCGCGCAGCTTGATGTCGGCCTGGCTGACCGCGGCCTTGACGTCGGAGAGCGACTGCGCCTGGTTGACGTCGGGCTCGACCTCGGCCAGCACCTGTCCGGTCCGCACCACGTCGCCCTCCCGCACGCGGAGGCCCTGCACGCGGCCGGACACCGCGGATTTGACGTCCACCTTGATCTCGGGATCCACCACCCCCACCTCGCGCACGCTCACCTGAAGATCCTCGGCCTGCACCTTGCCGAGGCGGAACGGAGATTCTCTCTCCTCCGGTTGCGAGCGGGTCGTTGCACGGGCCACCACGAGGCTCCCTGCCAGAATCACCGCCACGGAACCGGCGATCATCCATTTCTTGCGCATGACAGGCCCTTCTTTCTTGATCTTTGACAACAACCTGGCCCGTCGAGACCGGCTCCAGGTTGGCTGAGGTTCGGGTCCAACAACTGCCTTCCATCTGTCTCTACGAGGGGGAGGGAGGAAAGGTTACAGGTCCCCATTCGCGGCGGCGGATTCCCGTCCTCGGCCGTCGTGCTTACAAGAGACCGCTGTATGCTAGACTGGTTGCTCGACAAGATCGTCTCCGGATTCCGCGATGCACCTGCCTTGTCGGATGAAGCGGTTTCGCGCGCCGGGATCTATGCTGACCACCCCTGAAAACCGTGCGCCCCCTCTCACGGGGGTGGGTGTGCGACGGGAGAGCGACTCCGCTACAATCCGGAATATGGTCAGTTTCACCGCGAAGTATACGAAGATCGACTCCGGCTACATGGGCCAGCTCATCGAGTGGCCCGAGGTAGTGACCGAAGGCGCCGACACACCGCGGACGAGAGAGGAATAGAGCTCGGCTACGAGCTGGGCGGCGGTGACGACGCATGACGAATTGTACTTCGGCTTATTTCTACTTTGTCAGAGCCGGGGACTCGCGGGGCGATGGCGCTGAAGAGTGGGGGAGACGCAGAACAGGTTGGGGCGGACGCCGAATGGATCGGGGCGAAGACCGAACAGATCGGGGCGAAAGCCGAACAGGTCGGGGCGACGACCGAACAGATCGGGGCGAAGGCCGAATAGGTCGGGGTGAAGGCCGAATGGACTGGGGCGAAAGCCGAATGGACTGGGGAGGAGCCCGAATGGAATGGGGCGAGCCCCTTCCCCATTGGGGCCGAGGCCTTCCCCGATAGGGACGGCCACGGAATGGATTGGGGCGGGACCGAATCAAGTGGGGAAGAAGGTGGAACAACCAGGGAGCGGCCCGTCCCCAACAGGGATGGCTTCCTCCCTCTTCTATTTTGCCTTCGCCCCAATCCATTCGGCCTTCGCCCCAATCTAATCCGCCTTCGCCCCATCCCAATCTGTGTCCGCCCCGATCTCATCCGCCTTCGCCCCGATCCAATGCGTGTCCGCCCCACTCTGATTCCAGTCCGGATAGGCCCGTGATCCTCCGTATCTGGCGTCCGGTGTAGGGGCAACCCTTTTGGTTGCCCCGGGTGAGGTAAGCTCGCAAACGTCCATGCGGTCCCTCGCCCTGCTCCTCGCCGCCGCCTTTCTTCTCACCGCCTGCGCCCCGTCCGCGCCCGTCGTCATCGATCCTCCGGCCCCGCCGCCGGGTGTGCGGGTTCTCCCGGACGACGTGGGGCACGCGTCATTCTTCCTGCCGGTCGAGGTGCCTCTGGCCGCGGTCCGCGGTGAGGTGGAGGCGGCGGTGCCGCGGCAGATGGAGGAGCAGCGGCGGGAGGAGTACTCGCCGCTACTCGACGAGGAGTCCTGGCGGCTTTTGGCGACGCGGGGCGTCATCGACGTGGGGTTCTCGGCGGAACGCTTCGTCTTCCGTTTCCCGGTCGTCGGCCGGCTCACCTTCGCCGGCCGGCTGCGTCCCCTGGGCCTGCCGGTGCGCGAGTCGGTGGATTTCTCCGGCACCGTTACGGGATGGGTGAAGCCGGCTCTCGCGCCGGACTGGCAGCTCCGGCTCGAATCGCACGCGCAGCTCGACCTGAGCCGGGCGGAGGTCGAGATCTTCAAGGTCGTGAAGGTCGGCTTGCGCGGTCTCCTGCAGGACGAGATCGATCCGATCCTCGATCGGGAATTCCGGAAAGCGGCGGAGCGGGCCGTGACGGATTGGAAGCTGCGCGAGCAGGCTGCCGTGGCCTGGAAGGCGCTGCACTTCGAGCAGGAGATTTCGGATGGGGAGGGGCTGTGGCTGCGCTTCCGGCCGGTCGAGGTGCGGGTCGCGGCGCTCCGCGCCGAGGGGGACCGGCTGCGGACCGGGTTCGCCATCGCCGGCCAGGTGCACCTGGGATTCGCACGGGGAGCCGCGGCGGCTCCCGCTCCGGCGCCCTTGCCGCCGCCGGGCGTTCTTGCCGCGCCCTCGGGCCGGCTGGAGATCGAGGTCCCCGTCGTGGCCTCGGACGCGGACCTCTCGCGGCTGGCCGCGAAGCGTCTCCAGGGCGTTCGCCACCAGATGAGCGGGTATGAGATGACCATCTCCGGAGCGAGCCTGCGGGTGCTCGGGGACGGCATGCTGGTGTCTCTCGATTTCCAGGCCCGCGGACCGTTCGCGCGCGGCGCCCGGGGCCGGCTCTTCCTGCGCGGTCAGCCGGTGTTCGATCCCCAGGCGAAGGTCCTGCGCCTCGCTGGTCTCGACTATGACCTGGCGACGCGGAGCCGACTGCTGCACGCCGCCGGCTGGCTGCTGCGCTCCGACCTCCTCGCCTCGCTGGAGCGGGAGGCGCGCTTCGACGTGGCCGCGACGCTGCGCGAGGCGGACCGCACGGCGCAGGCGGCGGTGCGCAGCCTGCGCTTCCCGGCGGGTCTCCAGGGGGAGATCCGGCTCGACTCCGCCAGCGTGACCCAGCTGGTCGTCTCGGACGGCTATCTCTACGCCCGCTGCCGGATCACCGGGACGACGACGCCGTTGAGGTGGGCGAGCAAGCCCTCACCCGCCGGGGCCCCACATAAGCCCTGATCGCGGCGCGATTCAGCGCGCGCTGTCTCGGGCCTCCGCCGTCAGCACCAGGGGCGGTGACTGCTGGAGCGGCAGCCCCTGCGAGGCGACTTCGACGAAGACGTAGTACAGGCCGGCCTGCGGCGGCGTGAAGCGGA
>DATFPH010000364.1:0-2508 GCA_035264905.1 Thermoanaerobaculia bacterium | reverse complement strand
CAGCAGCGTCTCTGGTTCCTCGACCGCCTGGAGCCGGACAGCCCGGCCTACAACATCCCGGTGGCGCTGCGGGTGGAGGGCCGGTTCCGGGCGGACGTGCTGGAGCGCGCGCTCGCCGAGGTGGTGCGCCGCCACGAGGCGCTGCGCACCAGCCTCGGCGAGGTGGACGGCGAGCCCGTGCAGGTGATCGCCGAGGGCGCCGCGCTCGCCCTGCCGGTCGTCGACCTCGCGGGCCTGCCGCAGCCGCAGCGCGAGGCGGAGTCCTCGCGGCGAATCGCCGCAGAGGCGCTGCGGCCGTTCGATCTCTCGCGGGGTCCGCTGCTGCGGGCCGCTGTGCTGCGGTTGGGCGCGGAGGAGCACGCGGCGCTCCTGACCATGCACCACATCGTCAGCGACGGCTGGTCGATGCAGGTGCTGGTGGAAGAGGTCGGGGCGCTCTACGCGGGCTTCCTGGATGGGGGCCTGGACGGCCGCCCCTCGCCGCTGCCGGAGCTGCCGGTGCAGTACGCCGACTATGCCGCATGGCAGCGGAGCTGGCTGTCGGGCGAGGTCCTGGAGACGGAGCTGGGCGCCTGGCGCCGGCGGCTGGCGGGTCTGCCGCCGCGGCTGGAGCTGCCCACGGACCGGCCGCGGCCGGCGGTGCAGACCCACCGCGGTGCGGCCCGGTCCATCGCCATGAGCCCGGAGCTGTCGACGCGCCTGGTGGCGCTGGGCCGGCGCGAGGGGGCCACGCCGTTCATGACGCTCCTCGCGGGCTGGCAGGCGCTGCTCGGCCGCTTCGCCGGCGTCGAGGACCTGGCGGTGGGCACGCCGATCGCCGGACGCAACCGGGAAGAGACCGAGCGGCTGATCGGCTTCTTCGTCAACACGCTGGTGTTGCGCGCCGACCTGTCGGGCGGTCCGAGCTTCCAGGAGCTGCTCGGCCGGGTCCGGGAGGTGTCGCTCGAAGCGCACGAGCACCAGGAGGTCCCGTTCGAGCGGCTGGTCGAGGAGCTGGCGCCGGAGCGCAGCCTCAGCCACTCGCCGCTCTTCCAGGTCCTCTTCGCCCTCCAGAACGTGCCGCGGCGCATTCTCGATCTGCCGGGCGTGCGGCTCTCGCCGCTGGGCGCCGCGGAGGAGACCGCGAAGTTCGATCTCAGCCTCAACCTGGTGGAAGAGGGCGGGCAGCTCTTCGCGGGGCTGAGCTACAACACGGACCTGTTCGACGGCGCGACGGCCGAGCGGATGCTCGGCTGCTTCCAGACCCTGCTCGACGCGGCGTCCCAGGATTCCGGAGAGCCGGTCGGCCGCCTGCCGCTGCTGTCGGAGAGCGAGATCCGCGAGATCTCCGCCTGGGGCGCGGGAGAGCCCGGCGCGGCCTTCGCCGGCCCGGTGCACCACCGCGTCGAGGAGCAGGCGCGGCGCGCTCCCGCGGCGCTGGCGGTCGAGAGCGGCGGCCGGCGGCTGAGCTATGGCGAGCTGGACCGCTGGGCGGACCGGCTCGCGCTGCGGCTCGCCGGCCTCGGCGTCGGCGTGGAGACGCGCGTCGCGCTCTGGCTCGAACGCTCCCCCGAGATGGTGGTCGCGGCGCTGGCGGTGCTGAAGGCCGGCGGCGCCTACCTCCCCCTCGATCCCGCCTATCCGGGCGAGCGGGTGGCCTTCATGCTCGCCGACGCCGCTCCCGCGGTGCTGTTGACGCAAGCCTCTCTGCTCGACCGCGTTCCGGCGAGCCCGGCGCGCGTGCTCGTCGTGCAGGAAGAGATCGATCTGGCCGCGCCGGCGCCGCAGGGCGCGGAGCCGCCGCGGCCCCGCCTGGACCCCGACCATCTCGCCTACGTCATCTACACCTCGGGCTCGGCGGGCCGCCCCAAGGGAGTCGCGGTGCCGCACCGGGGCCTGGCCAACCTGGTCTCCTGGCACCGCCGCGTCTATGGGGTCGAGCCGGGCGACCGGGCGACGCAGCTCGCCGGGCCGGCGTTCGACGCCTCGGTCTGGGAGCTGTGGCCCTACCTGGCCGCGGGAGCGAGCGTGCACATTCCCGACGAGGAGACGCGCGCTTCGGCTCCCCGGCTGCTCGAGTGGCTGGCCGGCGAAGGGATCACGCTCGGCTTCCTGCCGACGCCGCTGGCCGAGGCGGTCCTGGCCGAGGCGCGGCCGGAGGGTCTCGCGCTGCGGGCGCTGCTGACCGGCGGCGACCGGCTTCACCGGACGCCGGACGAGGGCTGCGGCTTCGAGCTGGTCAACCACTACGGCCCGACCGAGCTCAGCGTGGTGACGACCCGGGCGGCGGTGGCTCCCGGGCGCGCCGCGTCCGCGCCGCCGATCGGCCGCCCGATCTCCAGCACGCGGGTCTCCGTGGTGGATGCAGAGATGGGCCTGCAGCCGGCCGGCGTGCCGGGGGAGCTGTGGATCGGCGGCGCGGGCCTGGCGCGCGGCTATCTCGACCGGCCGGACCTGACGGCCGACCGTTTCGTGCCCGATCCCTCCCCTCCGGTCCTGCCGGAGGAGGGGGGCGAGCCGGGCGGGCGC
>DATFPH010000363.1:0-4044 GCA_035264905.1 Thermoanaerobaculia bacterium | reverse complement strand
AAACGCTGCCGGGACCGGGGCTTCTTCGTCCTTGAAGTCCTTGGTGTCCTTTAGGTCCTTTAGGTCCTTGCTTCGGCTTTTCTCCGCGGCATCTTCTTCACCCCGTAGATCCCCCCTAGCAGCACCGCGCCCAGCAGGATGATCGCCGGCCCCGAGGGGAGGTCGTAGTAGAAGGAGAGCACGAGTCCGCCGAGCGTGATTCCCACCCCGATCAGCACCGAGCCCAGGAGCACGCTCCGCAGATCCTTCCAGAGCATCAGGCTGGCCACTGACGGAATGGTCAGCAGGGCGACCACCAGGATGATCCCCACCACCTGGATCAGGATCACCACCGACAGCGCGATCATCGCCAGCAGGAGCGACATCAGGAACCGCACCCGCACCCCCCGCACCCGCGCGAAGACCTCGTCGAAGGCCACCGCCACGATCCCCTTGAAGAAGAGGAAGAGGACCGACAGCACCGAGGTCGCCAGGATCAGGATGACCATCAGGTCGTGCCGCGAGACCAGGAGGATGTTGCCGAAGAGGTAGGTCATCAGATTCGGGGCGTAGCCCGGGGTCTTGTAGACGAAGACCACGCCCACGGCCATGCCGACGGCCCAGAGCACGCCGATCAGGGCGTCGTAGGAGCGGATCGTCTCGCGGTCCACCGCTCCCAGGGCCAGGGCGCAGGCGAGCGCGACCGGGATGGCGCCCAGCAGCGGATCGATCCCCAGGAAGAAGCAGACGCCCATGCCCCCGAACGCGGCGTGGCTGATGCCGTCGCTGATGAAGGCGAGCTTCTTGACCACCACGAAGGTGCCGATGACGCCGCAGAGCACGGCGGCCATCACGCCGGCGATCAGGGCGTTGCGCAGGAACTCGTAGGAGAGGGCTTCGAAGAAGGTGGGCAAGCAGTCCTCGTCAATCGCGTCAATGGCGGTGCAGCACCCGGTGGGGCACGCCGTGGCTGACCAGCTCGACGGGGCAGCCGTAGACCTCCTCCATGACCTCCCGGGAGAGCTCGGGATCGCCGTGGTAGAAAAGCCGGCGGTTGATGCAGGCGATGCGCCGCACCATGGTGGCGATCGAAGTCACGTCGTGGGTGACGACGACGATGGGGATGGTCCGGTTGAGGTCCTCCAGGAGGCCGCGCAGGGTCTCCCGCGACTCGGCGTCGATCGAGGCCGTGGGCTCGTCCAGGAAGAGGATGTCGGGGCTCGCGACCAGGGCGCGGGCGATGAGCACCCGCTGGAGCTGGCCGCCGGAGATCTCGGCGACGTGGGCGCGGGCGATGCCGCGCAGGCCGAGGCGGTCGAGCGCCTCCTCGGCGGCGGCACGGTCCGTCCGCGAGTAGGGGCGCAGCAGGCCGCGGCTGCCGAGCCGGCCCATCAGCACCATGTCCGAGACGCGCAGGGGGAAGTCCTTGTCGAAGGTCGAGAACTGGGGCACGTAGCCAAGCCGGCCGCGGGAGTCCCGGCCCGAGGGGAGACGGTAGACCACCTCGCCGGACCACGGCTGGAGCAGGCCGAGCATCACCTTGAGCAGGGTCGTCTTGCCGCCGCCGTTGGGACCGATGATCGCCAGGAAGTCGCGCGGCTGGACGTCCAGGTCGACATGGTCGAGCACCACCTCGCGGCCGTAGCCGAAGGTGACGCCGCGGACCTCCACCAGGGGGGTCTCAGGATTGTCAGACATTGGCGAAGGCCTCGCTCAGCTCGCGGGTGACCCGGCGGAGGTTGCCGAGCCAGTCGCGCTCCTGGGGATCGGCGGTGACCACCCGGCCGCCGATGGCCTCGGCGATCACCTGCGCGCTCTTGCGGGGAAAGCCAGCCTGCACGAAGACGACCTTGACGCCCTCGCGCCTGGCCTCGTCGATGAGCTGGATCAGCCGCGCCGCGCTCGGCTCCTTGCCCTCGGCCTCGATGGCCACCTGCCGCAAGCCGTACTCGTGGGCGAAGTAGCCCCAGGTGGGGTGAAAGACCATGAAGGCTTCGCCCCGGTCGCGCCCGAGCCGGGCCCGGATGGAGCGGTCGAGGCTGGCGATCTCGGCTTCGAAGCTCTCGAGGTTGGCCCGGTACTCGGCGGCGTGGACGGGGTCGATCCGCTCCAGGGCCGCCGCGATGTTGCGGGCCGCCACGGCCACGCTGTCCGGCGCCACCCAGACGTGGGGATCGCCGCCGGCATGGCCGTGGCCGCCATGCTCCTCGCTCCCCTCCCCCTCGCCTTCGATCAGCCGCATGCCCCGCGACATGTCCACCACCTCGAGGCCGGGCAGCTCCGCGAGGAGAGGCTGGATGCGCGCCCGCTCGAACTCGAACGCGGGATGGCCCACGGCCACGTAAAGGCGGGCACGGCTCAGGGCCACGATCTGCCGCGGCGTCAGCGGGTAGTCGACGTGGGAGTAGCCGGGCGGGATCATCACCTCGATCTCGGCGTGCCGGCCCGCGATCCGCTCGACGAAATAGGCCTGCGGCGGCACGCTGACGGCGACGCGGAGCCGGCCGGTGTCCGCCACGGGCTGTGCGGACGGGCGGCAGGCGGCCAGGGCGAAGGCGGCGAGGAGGAGGATCTTCCTCACGCGGCGCACGCCGCGCAGCGGCCGTAGAGCACGACTTCGTGGGATTCGAGCGAGAAGCCGGAGGGCGTCAGGCCGCGCAGCCCTTCCGGGCAGCCCTCCAGCTCGTAGACACGGTCGCAGGCCCGGCAGTGGAAGTGATGATGGTGCTGCTTGCCCGTGGCCTCGTAGCGCGGCGGGTCCCCCGGCAGCTCGACCTGCGCCAGCGCGCCCTCCTCGACCAGGGTCTTCAAGGTCCGGTAGACGGTGGCGATGCCGATCCCCGGACAATGGGAGCGGGCGGCGTCCAGGACCTCGCGCGGCCCCAGCGGCCGGCCGGACTCCTCGATCGCCGTGCGGATGGCGCGGCGCTGCTGCGTGTCTCTCTTCATCACGGTGAAATGATAATACAGTCTCAAAAAGCATCGCAAGCTCCGGGCTCCTATAATCGTCCGCATGACCAGCGATCCGACGACCACGGCATCCCCCCAGCAACGTATCGAGGCCGAAGTGAAGGCCGCCATGAAATCGGGCGAGAAGGAGAAGCTCTCGACCCTGAGAATGCTCCTCACGGAGATCAAGAACGAGCGCATCCGCCGGGGCGGCGAGGTGGACGAGGCGGGCTTCGTCTCGCTGGTCCGCAAGTCGATCAAGCAGCGCGAGGAGTCGATCTCTCAGTACCGTGCCGGCGGCCGCGAGGAGCTGGCGGCCAAGGAGGCGGCGGAGGTCGAGATGCTCGAGGTCTACCTGCCGGCGCAGGTGGACGAGGGGCAGATCCGCGCCGCCGTCGAGGCGATCGTGGCGGAGCGCGGCCTCAGCGGGCCGGCGGCCATGGGCACGATCATGAAGGAGACGCTGGCCCGCTTCGGCTCGAGCGCCGACGGCTCGACGATCAACCGAATCGCCCGCGAGGTGCTGGCGAAGAAGGCCGGATGACGGAAAACTCCACGCACCGGGTGATCGTCGGCACCGCCGGTCACATCGATCACGGCAAGACCAGCCTCGTGCTGGCCTTGACGGGGATCGACTGCGACCGCTGGGCCGAGGAGAAGGCCCGCGGCATCACCATCGACATCGGGTTCGCCCACCTGACGGAAGGCGGCCTGCAGCTCGGCTTCGTCGACGTGCCCGGGCACGAGCGGTTCCTGCACAACGCGCTGGCCGGGCTCGGCGGCATCCGCGTGATGCTGCTGGTGGTGGCGGCGGACGAGGGGGTGAAGCCGCAGACGCGGGAGCACCTCGCCGTCTGCTCGCTGCTCGGCATTCCCGCCGGTCTGGTGGCCCTGACCAAGGTCGACCTGGTGTCGCCGGACCTGCTGGAGCTGGCGCAGCTCGAGGTCGACGAGCTGCTCGCGGCAACCCCCTTCGCCGGCTCGCCCGTCCTTCCCGTCTCCAGCACGACGGGCCAGGGGATTCCGGAGCTCAAGGCGGCGCTGCTCGACCTCGCGGCGCGCCAGGCGACCCCGGCGGACCCGGAGAGGCCGGCACGGCTGCCGGTGGACCGCGCC
>DATFPH010000362.1:0-15002 GCA_035264905.1 Thermoanaerobaculia bacterium | reverse complement strand
TTCCTCGAGATCCCGGAGCTTGGCGTCAGGGTTGGGCTGCACCACCGCCCTGTGGAGCCCTGGATGTTCCAGGGCTCTCCTCACCGCGCGGGTCTCGCGCTGCCTCTGGCGGCCGGGGACCGCGTCACGGTGCGAAACCGTCGCCCCGGCGACCGCCTGCACCCCCTGGGAGCGGCCGGCAGCCGGCGGCTGAAGGAAGTCCTGATCGATCGGCGCGTGCCGGAAGGCGCAAGGGACCGCATCCCGCTGCTCTGCGTGGGAGAACGGATCGCCTGGGTCCCCGGGATCACCATCGATCAGCGCTTCCGCATCACCGGCGAGGCGTCCGCCTGGGTCGCCGAGGTCGAGACGCGATGAACGCGAGAGAGCCGCAGACCGCTGAGTCTCTGTTGGACGTTTCCCGGGATCTCGAGATCCTGTTCGACGCCGCCACCGTGCGCGACCGGGTGGCCGAGCTCGGCCGCCAGATCGCCGGCGAGATCGGGTCCGAGGACCCCATCCTCGTCGCCCTGCTCGAAGGCTCGGTCATCTTCCTCTCGGACCTCGTACGGGCCATCCCGGCGCCGATCCGCTTCGAGCTGATCCAGGTGCACTCGGGCGAGGACTCCGGAGTGATCCGGATCGAATACCCGATCCCCGTCGACATCGCGGGGCAGAGCGTAGTGGTGGTCAAGGACGTGGTGGCCTCGGGCGTCACCGAGCCGTATCTGGGGCAGCAGCTGCGGGACCATGGGGCGCGGCAGGTCCGCTTCGCCGCCCTGGTCGACCTCCCCGATGAGCGGAAGACCGACTTCCGCCCGGACTACACGGCGTTTTCCACCTCCCGCCGGGGAGTGCTCGTGGGATACGGCCTGAAGCACATGGGAAGGTATGGGAACCTTTCCGGTGTTGGACGCGTCAGAGGGACGGAGTGACCCGCGTGCGGGCACACGGGAATCCCTCTCCGGGCCTTTCGGTTGTCACTGAGCAGGAACTTCGTGTTCTTCCGCGAGGGGGCGCGATTCTACAAGAGGTAGCCGAGCTTTGAACTCTACGCTCAAGACGCTTTTTCTCTGGATGGCGATCTTCGTCGTCGTCATCCTGCTCTGGAATACGTTCCAGCGCAGCAAGACCTCCCATACCGACCTGTCCTTCACCGAGCTCATGAACAACGTGCGCGGGGGCAAGGTCTCGGAGGTCACCATCATCGGCGAGCAGGATCTCACGGGGAAGTTCAAGGGGGGCGCCCAGCATGCCGAGGGAGAGGAGTTCAAGGTCGTTCTCCCCAAGGAGCACCCCGACCTGATCCGTGAGCTCGAGCAGTCCGGGGTGGACATCCGGGCCGAGAAGCCGCGGGACAACCCGCTGATCGCGGTGCTGTTCACCTGGGCGCCGGTCCTGTTGATCGTCGCGCTGTGGATCTTCTTCATGCGCCAGATGCAGACGGGCGGCAACAAGGCGCTGTCGTTCGGCAAGAGCAAGGCCAAGCTCCTCAACACGACCGGCAAGAAGGTCACCTTCAAGGACGTGGCCGGGGTCGAAGAGGCCAAGGAGGAGCTCCAGGAGATCGTCGAGTTCCTGAAGGAGCCGCAGAAGTTCCAGAAGCTGGGAGGCCGCATCCCCAAGGGCGTGCTGCTGATGGGCCCGCCGGGCACCGGCAAGACGCTCCTTGCCCGCGCGATCGCCGGCGAGGCGAACGTCCCCTTCTTCTCGATCTCCGGCTCCGACTTCGTCGAGATGTTCGTCGGCGTCGGCGCCTCGCGCGTCCGCGACCTGTTCGAGCAGGGCAAGAAGAACGCCCCGTGCATCATCTTCATCGACGAGATCGACGCCGTCGGCCGCCACCGCGGCGCCGGCCTGGGCGGCGGCCATGACGAGCGGGAGCAGACGCTGAACCAGCTCCTGGTCGAGATGGACGGCTTCGAATCGAACGAGGGCGTCATCCTGATCGCCGCCACCAACCGCCCCGACGTGCTCGACCCGGCGCTGCTGCGCCCCGGCCGCTTCGACCGCCGCGTCGTCGTGGACCGGCCGGACATCAACGGCCGCATCGGCATCCTCAAGGTGCACACGCGCAACATCCCGATGGACGACAACGTCAATCTGAATGTCATCGCCCGCGGCACCCCGGGCTTCGCCGGCGCCGACCTGTCCAACCTGGTCAACGAGGCCGCCCTGATCGCCGCCCGCCGGAACAAGAAGAAGGTGGACATGGGCGACTTCGAGTACGCCAAGGACAAGGTCCTGATGGGCGTCGAGCGGAAGACCATGATGCTCACCGACGAGGAGAAGCGCGTCACCGCCTATCACGAGGCCGGCCACGCCCTCGTCGCCGCCTTCACGCCGGGCTCGGACCCGTTGCACAAGGTGACGATCATCCCGCGCGGCCGGGCTCTGGGTCTGACGATGCAGCTCCCGACCGAGGACAAGTACACCTACCGCAAGCAGTACGTGGAGGCGCAGATCGCCATCCTGATGGGCGGCCGGGTGGCGGAGGAGCTGACGCAGCCCGACATCACCACCGGCGCTGGCAACGACATCGAGCGCGCCACCGACATGGCGCGGCGCATGGTCTGCGAGTGGGGCATGTCCGAGTTGGGCCCGCTGTCTTTCGGCGCCAAGGACGAGCCGGTCTTCATCGGCCGCGAGTTCTCGCAGCGCGCCGACTACAGCGAGGACACGGCGCTCCACATCGACCGCGAGGTGGCCCGTATCGTCCGCCAGGCGTACGAGCAGGCGACGAACGTGCTGACCACCCACCGGGCCGTCCTCGACCGCGTGTCGACGGAGCTGCTCGAGCGCGAGTCGCTGGACGGCGAGGAGGTTTACCGGACCATCCGCGAGATGACCGGCCACGAGCCCGCGCCGACCCGGCCGACGCCTCCGGGTGAAGGCCTGGTGGTGGGCGGCCACGAGGTGCCCGAGGCGGTGATCTCGCCCCGGCAGCTCCCAGTCCCGGCGACCTCGGAGATCACCGAGCCCGAGCCCCGGGAGACGTAGTCCTCACCTCCGCACGGCGATCCTGGAAACGCCCGGCCTTTGTGCCGGGCGTTTTGCTTATAGAATGCAGTCCAGGCTGACGCCCTGCCGCCCATGGAGACTGCGAGAATCCCCCAAACCCAACGATCCTGGACTCTCCGGCTTCCCGGTGGCCGCTCCCTGGTGCTCGGGGAGAGGCCGCTGGTGATGGGCGTTCTCAACCTCACTCCCGATTCGTTCAGCGACGGCGGGCTCTGGATCGAGCCGGAGCGCGCGGTCGGCCAGGCGCTCCGCCTGCTCGCCGAAGGCGCCGACCTGCTCGACCTCGGCGCCGAGTCGACCCGGCCCGGCGGCGGGGTCTACGGAGCGGGCGCGTCCACGGTCTCGCCCGAGCAGGAGGCGGATCGTCTCCTGCCGGTTCTCGCGGCGGTGCGGCGCGCCACGGATGCGCCGCTCTCGGTGGACACCCGCAAGGGCGAGGTGGCGCGGCGCGCTCTCGACGCGGGCGCCGACCTGATCAACGACGTGAGCGCCCTGGGTGATCCGGGGCTCGGCCGCGCGGTGGCAGCGGCCGGATGCCCGCTCGTGCTCATGCACAGCCGCGGCGACCTGGCCACAATGCAGCGGGACATCCGGTTCACCGATCTTCTCGGCGAGGTGCGGAGCGAGCTCGCCGAGGCCATGGCGCGCGCCGCCGCTTGCGGCATCGACCCGGAGCAGCTCGTCCTCGACCCGGGGATCGGCTTCGGCAAGACCGCCGAGCAGAACCTCGCGCTGGTCGGACGCCTCCACGAGCTGGCGGTGTTGGGCCGGCCTCTCCTGGTGGGCGCCAGCCGCAAGAGCTTCATCGGCCGGGCCGTGGAGCAGACCGGCCGGCCGGCGCCGGCCCCGCAGGAGCGTCTCCCCGGCAGCCTCGCCGCGGCAGCCTGGGCCGCGGCCCGCTCTGCCGCCATCGTGCGGGTCCATGACGTGGCTGCGACCGTCCAGTTCCTCGCGGTCTGGCGGGCGATCGGCGCCCAGGCCGATCAGGGCGCGGAGGGAGAGGTATGAGCCTGGCGCGGCTGCTCGATCTCCTGACCTGGCGCGACGCCGTCGACATCCTGGTCGTCGCGATCGTCATTTACAACCTGCTCCTGCTGATCCGCGGCACCCGCGCGGTCCAGATGCTCCTCGGCATCGTGTTCGTGGGCATCGTCTACTACATGGCCCGGATCGTCGAGTTGCCGACGCTCCAGAAGATGCTGGAGAGCCTGCTGATCGTCCTGCCGTTCGCCATCATCGTCCTCTTCCAGCAGGAGATCCGCCGTGCCCTCGCCACCTTCGGCCGCAATCCTCTGTGGGGCCTGACCAAGCAGCAGAAGGTCGTGGCCTCGTTCGGCGACATCGTGCTCGCCGCCACCACCCTGTCGTCCCGCCGGGTCGGCGCGCTGATCGTCATCGAGCGCCTGCAGGGGCTGCGCACCTACGTCGAGAACGGCATCCCGCTGGACGCGAACCTCTCCTATGACCTGTTGATCAACGTCTTCACGCCGGACACGCCGCTCCACGACGGCGCGGTGATCGTCCAGGACGACCGCATCGCCGCCGCGGCCTGCTTCCTGCCGCTGACGCCCAACCCCGAGCTGTCCAAGGAGCTCGGCACGCGGCACCGGGCGGCTCTGGGCATCACCGAGGAGACGGATGCCGTGGCCGTCGTGGTCTCGGAGGAGAGCGGGATCATCTCGGTCTGCTTCGACGGCGAGATGTTCCGCGACCTGGACGGCAAGAGCCTGCGCAACACGCTCTACAAATACCTGGTGACGGACCTCTATCCGCAGGCTGGGACGGCATGAGCGATGGCCTGCGCACCTGGGGCCTGCGCCTGCTGGCGCTGGGCATCGCCGTCGCGCTCTGGTTCAGCATCTCGCTGGAGGACCGGCAGGCGCTGTCGGAGCGGCTCGTCGAGGCGAGCGTCAGCTACAACCGGCCGCGCGGCCTGATCATCCTCGACCAGGTGCCGAGCGTGCGGGTTCGCGTGCGCGGCGGCAGCAAGCAGGTCCGCGAGCTCAACCCGTTTCAGGTCAACGTCCAGGTCGACGTGGAGCGGACGAGCCGCGGGACGTTCAGCGTCAATCTCGGGCCCGAGAACGTGCTGCTGCCGGAGGGGTTGGAGGTGGTCTCGGTCGAGCCCACCGCGATCCGGGTGGAAGTCGAGCCGGAGGGGACGAAGCGCCTGCTGGTGGTGCCGAAGCTCGTCGGCGAGCCCGCGGCGGGATCGATCATCGAAGAGCTCGAGGTCTTCCCCAGCCAGGTGCTGGTCTCCGGGCCGGAATCCCTGCTCCGGCGGACCGAGTCCCTCGAAACCATCCCGATCCGGCTGGACGGGCACGCCCTCACCTTCGAGGTCGAGGTGCCGGTGGTTCAACCGGACCCGCTCGTCCAGATCGTGCAACCCACCCGGGTCACTGTGCGCATCCCTCTGCGGCAGCCTGGGAAAGACGATGGTCCCGCGGAGGACCAGGAAAGCAAACCTTGAGCTCGAGCGCCCGACATCTCTTTGGAACCGACGGCATCCGCGCCCGCTTCGGCGAGGCCCCCCTGGACCGCCCCACCGTGACCTCCCTCGCCGCGCATCTGGCCGCGACGCTCCGCAACGATCGGAACAGTCAGGCGGGAGACTCCCCCCTGGTCGTGCTCGGCGGCGACACCCGGGAGAGCACGCCGGAGATCTGCCTCTGGCTGGCCGAAGGGCTGACCGCGGGCGGCGCCCAGGTGCAGCATGCCGGAGTCATTCCGACTCCGGGCGTGGCCTGGCTCACCCGCGAGCTCGGAGCGGCCGCCGGCGCGGTCGTCTCCGCGAGCCACAACCCGTGGCCGGACAACGGGATCAAGCTGCTCGATCCGCGGGGCTTCAAGTGGAGCGAGATGGCGGAGGCCGCCCTCGAGCGGCGCCTGGAGAAAGGGACCGCCGAGGTCCCTGCCCTGGCGGCGGAGGTGGCGGCCGACGCCTCTCTGCGCGAGCGCTACCTGAGCCGCCTGGCCTCGACGGCCGCCGCGTCGGCCGAACATCCGCTGGCCGGCCTGAAGGTCGTGCTCGACGCGGGCAACGGCGCGGCCTCGTTCTATGCCGGCGACCTGTTCGAACGGCTCGGCGCCGCGGTCACGCAGATCCACGTCGAGCCGAACGGCCGCAACGTGAACGAGCGCTGCGGCTCGACCGCGCCCGAGGAGATGGCGGCGCGGGTGGTCGCCGAGGGGGCGGACCTGGGTTTCGCGTTCGATGGCGACGCGGACCGCTGCATCCTGTCCGACGAGCGCGGCGAGGTGCGGGACGGCGACGCCATCCTCTATCTTTGGGCCACCCGGCTGCGGGAGCAAGGTCGCCTGGAGCCGCCGCGGATCGTCGCGACCACGATGAGCAATCTCGGTCTGGAACGGGCGCTGGACCGGGAAGGGATCGGGATCGAGCGCTGCAACGTGGGCGACCGCTATGTGGTGGAGACCCTGCAGCGCGAGGGGCTCGCGCTGGGCGGCGAGCAGTCGGGGCACATCGTCCATCTCGGGCTGTCGAGCACGGGAGACGGGCTGCTGACGGCCGTGCAGATGGCGGCGATCGTCCAAAAGGAGTTTCAGCAGACGGGCCGGTCCCTGTCCGAGCTGCTCGCCGGCTTCCGCCGCTATCCCCAGATCCTCAAGAACGTGCGGGTGCAGCGGAAGCCCGACCTCGCGACCCTGCCGCGGGTGGTGGCGGCGGCGCGCTCGGTCGAGGAGCGGCTGGGCGCGGACGGCCGCCTGGTGCTGCGCTACAGCGGAACCGAGCCGCTCGCCCGCGTCATGATCGAAGGCCCCGACCAGCCCACCATCGAAGCGATGGCGGGCGAGCTGGCCGGGGCGATCCAGGACGAGATTGGGGCGTAGCTACTCCCCGTTCATCGCCGCCAGCATCTCCTTGACCGCGGCCTCGATGCCGACCATCACGGCCCGCGTCACGATCGCGTGCCCGATGTTCAGCTCCTCAATGTTGGGGATCGCGGCGATCGGGCCGACGTTGCTGGTCCGCAGCCCGTGTCCGGCGTAGACCCGCAGCCCCTTGTCCTTGCCGATCTCGGCCATCTCGCGGACCTTGGTCAGCTCCTCCTGGACCTGCGCCGGATCGGTCGCCCGGGTGAAGGCGTCGGTGTTGATCTCGAACCCCTCGATCCAGCGGGCTCCGCCGCCCGGCATGCTGGACAGGGCCTGGAGCTGGCGGGGATCGGGATCGATGAAGAGCGAGACGGCGATGCCGGAGGCTGCGAGCACCTCCGCCACCTCGGCGATCCGCCGGCCGTAGAAGATCAGGTTGAGCCCGCCCTCGGTGGTGACCTCCTCGGGGCGCTCCGGCACCAGCGTGACCTGATGCGGCCGCAGACGCAGAGCGGCCTTGAGCATCTCGGCCGAGATCGACATCTCCAGGTTGAGCTTGCCGCGCACGCTCTCGCGCAGCCGCTCGACGTCATTGTCCTGGATGTGGCGGCGGTCCATCCGCAAATGAACCGTGATGCCGGAGGCTCCCGCCTCCTCGGCGACCCAGGCCGCCTCCACGGGATCGGGGAACGGGGTGCGCCGCGCCTGTCGCAGCGTGGCGATGTGGTCGACGTTGACGGAGAGTTTGGCCATCAGCGTTCGATCTCCAGGTTTTGCCGCGTGGTGTCCTCCGGCTGCGGACTGATAACGACGGTTCCTTGGATCGGCAAGAGGGTGCGGTGAACCCGCTCGCCGAATGTCAAGTTCATCTCGTAGTACCCGTCCGGGTTCACCTGGAGCAGGATTCCACGAGCGCCCTTGATATTCAGCAGCTCGTTATGGATCAAGACTTCGGCCGGTAATTCCATCCAACCCCTCCTAATCAGTGTCCTGGAGATAGCCTTCGTCCTTGTACTCCTTGAGCTTTCTCTGGAGCGTCCGCAGCCCGATGCCGAGGAGGTCCGCGGCCTTGGCGCGGTGCCCCCCGGTGCGGCTGAGCGTCTCCAGGATCGCCTGACGCTCGATGTCCGCCATGGTGCGCGGCTCGCCCGCGGCCGCTTGGACCGGGGCCCCGGCGGCAGACAGAGCGGTGGACTCGCGCACCTCCACCGGCAGGTCTCCCGGTCCGATCTCCTCGCCCTGATGGAAGATCACCGAGGATTCGATCACATTCCGCAGCTCCCGGACATTGCCGGGCCAGGGAAAGCGGACGAGGAGCTCCACGGCTTCGGGGCTCAACCGCTTGGGAGGTTTGCCATGCTCCTGGCAGAAGACGCTCAGGAAATGGTCGGCGAGCTGCTGCAGGTCGCCCGGCCGCTCGCGCAGCGGCGGGATGCGCAGGGTCACCACCTTGAGCCGGTAGTAGAGGTCTTCGCGGAAGCGCCCTTCGGAGACCTCCCGCTCCAGGTCGCGGTTGGTGGCCGCGATCAGGCGGAAGTCGACGTCGATCAGCTCGCTGCCGCCCACGCGCATGACCTGACGCTCCTCGAGGACGCGCAGCAGCTTGACTTGGAGCTCGGGATAGAGCTCACTGATCTCGTCGAGGAAGAGCGTGCCGCGATGGGCCAGCTCGAACTTGCCGATCTTGCGCGACACGGCGCCGGTGAAGGCCCCGCGCTCGTGGCCGAACAGCTCGCTCTCCAGGATGTCGCTGGGAATGGCGCCGCAGTTGATGGCCAGGAAACGCTCGTTGCGGCGCGGGCTCGCGCGGTGGAGCGCATTGGCCACCAGCTCCTTGCCCGTGCCGCTCTCGCCGATGATCAGGACGCTGGAGCGCGTCGGAGCCACCAGCTTCATCTGCTCGAACAGGCGCTCCATGGGCGCCGAGCGGCCGATGATGCTCTCGAAGCCGTAGCGCTTGTCCAGCATCTGCCGGAGGGTCGAGACCTCCTCCTTGAGCTGCTGCTTCTCGAGCAGGTTCATCACCCGCTGGCGCAGCTCATAGAGGTCGACCGGCTTGGTGAGATAGTCGTCGGCGCCGACCCGCATGGCCTCCACCGCCGACTCGATCGTGCCGTAGGCCGTCACCAGGATCAGGCCGATGTCGTATTTCCGCTCCCGCACTTCTTTCAGGAACGCCACGCCGTCCATGCCCGGCATGCGCAGGTCGCAGACCACCAGGCGGACGCTGTCGTTTTCTTCCAAAAGCTCCAGGGCTTTCCGCGCATCGTCGAACGTGCGCACGGCGAAACCGGCCTTTTCGATCGCGATCGCCATGGACTCGCGCGAGCCGGTCTCGTCGTCGATCACCAACACGAGAGGGTTATCCTGCATGCAGAGTCATTCTGGCACAGGAGGGCCGGAACCGGAATGGCAAGCGGGGGCACCGCGGCGCCTCCTGTCGTAAACTGGCCTGCCGATACAGTATGACCTTGCCCTTCGATCCCCCGCCTGCACGCGACGAAGGCACTCTCGAAGGGGTGCTGGAGCGGGTCGTCTTCGCCAACGAGGAGAACGCCTGGAGCGTGGTCCGCCTGGTCGTCCCCGGACGGCGCGATCCGGTCACGGCGGTCGGCAATCTGCTGGGCGTCCAGCCGGGCGAGAACCTGCGGCTGACCGGGGCCTGGGTCCAGGACCCGAAGTACGGACGGCAGTTCAAGGTCAGCTCCTACGCGACGGTGGCGCCCGCCACGCGCACCGGCATCGAGAAATACCTGAGCTCGGGGCTGATCCGCGGCATCGGCAAGGGGCTCGCCGGCCGGCTCGTGGAGGCGTTCGGGCTGGAGACTCTCGACGTCATCGAAAACCGGCCGGAGCGCCTCCGTGAGGTCGAGGGGATCGGGCCGCAGCGCAGCGCCGCCATCCAGCGCGCCTGGGTCGAGCAGCGGGACATCAAAGACGTCATGGTCTTCCTCCAGTCGCACGGCGTCTCCACCCACTTCGCGATCAAGGCCTACAAGGCCTACGGAGCCCAGGCCGTGCACGTCGTGCGGGACAACCCCTACCGGCTGGCGATCGACGTGCACGGGATCGGCTTCAAGACGGCCGACGCGATCGCCACCTCTCTGGGCATCTCCCCCACGGCGCCGCAGCGCATCGAGGCCGGCACCCTCCACCTGCTGGGCGAGGCGGCCGACCGCGGACACGTCCTGCTGCCGCGCCGAGAGCTCCGGGAGGAGGCGGCCAAGCTCCTGGGCGCCGAGGACCGGCGCGTGGACCAGGCGATCGATGCCCTCGCCGAGTCCGGCCAGGTGGTGGTCGAGCCCCTCCCCGCCGCGCCGGCCGATCCGGCGGAGGCGGCGATCTTCCTGAAGCCCCTGCACACCGCCGAAGCGGGGATCGCGGCGCGCATCCGGGCTCTGCTCGTGCAGCCGCCGCTGCCGCTCGAAATCGACCTCGACCGCGCACTCGAATGGTTCGAGAAGCAGGAGCGGATCGCGCTCGCCCCCGGGCAGCGCCAGGCGATCCGCTCCGGTCTCACCCGCAAGGTGCTGGTGATCACCGGCGGCCCGGGCACGGGCAAGACCACCCTGGTGCGCGGCATCGTGCGGATCCTGGAGAAGAAAGGACAGAAGGTGCTGCAAGCGGCGCCGACAGGCCGCGCCGCCAAGCGGCTCTCCGAGGCCACCGGGGGCGAGGCGACCACGATCCACCGGCTCCTGGAGTTCAACGCCCAGACCCGCGCTTTCGACCGCAACCGGGATCGCCCTCTCTCCTGCGATCTTCTGATTGTGGACGAGGCGTCGATGCTCGACACGGCGCTGGCCTATCACCTGCTGCGCGCCCTGCCCGACAACGGCCGCCTGATCCTGGTGGGGGACGTGGACCAGCTCCCCTCGGTGGGTCCGGGGCGCGTCCTGGCCGACCTGATCCGCTCGGACGCCGTGGAGGTGGTCCGCCTGACCGAGATCTTCCGCCAGGCCCAGCGCAGCCTGATCGTGGTCAACGCCCACCGCTTGAACCAGGGGAACATGCCGGTCCTGGAGGCCGTGGACGGCGACGGCGACTTCTTCTTCTTCGAGCGGCGCGAGCCGGAGGAGATCGTGGAGACCATCTGCCAGCTCGTGGCCCGGCGGATCCCCGCGGGCTTCAAGCTCGATCCGGTCGAGCAGATCCAGGTGCTTTCGCCGCGCAACCGCGGCCCGCTCGGCACGGAGGTCCTCAACGCGCGCCTGCGCGACCTGCTCAACCCCGAGGGGCCGGCCGTCACCCGCGGCGGGCAGACCCTCCGGGTCGGGGACAAGGTGATGCAGGTCCGCAACAACTACGATCTGGAGGTCTTCAACGGGGACATCGGCCGCGTGGCGGCCATCGACGAGGAGGAGCAGCTCGTGCGCGTGACCGTCGACGGCCGCGACGTGATCTACGACTTCGCGTCGCTCGACGAGCTGGTCCTCTCCTATGCCTGCTCGATCCACAAGTCCCAGGGGAGCGAGTACCCCTGCGTGGTGATCCCCCTCCACACGACCCACTACCTGATGCTCCAGCGCAACCTCCTCTATACGGCGATCACCCGGGCCAAGCGGCTGGCGATCCTGGTGGGCGAGGAGCGGGCCCTGCGCATCGCGGTCGGGAACCGGAAGGTCCGGACGCGCTTCACGCGCCTCGCCGAGCGGTTGCGCGAGCCCTCTGAATAGGCCATGGAGCTTGACGAGGGGGTCCAGAAATGCGGAATCGAGGTATACTCCGCCAGTGCTCCAAGTCTTGATCCTCGACGACGAGTCGATGGTGGTCGACACGCTCGCTGTGTGGCTGCGCATGCCCGGCGTGCACCTGACGACCTGCCTGGAAATCGAGGCGGCCGAGGCGCTCCTCAGCACCTTCCGCTTCGACGTGGTGGTCACGGACCTCTCTGTCTCCGAGCTCGGTGGGCTGGAGGGGATGCGGCTGATCCGCTTCGTGACGACCCACTTCCCGGACACCACCGTCTATGTGCTCTCCGGCTACGTGGACGAGAGCGTCCGGTCGCTCTGCTCGGTCCTCGGGGTCACCGCCGTGCTCGAAAAGCCGGAGGGGCTGTCGCAGCTCCGCACTCTCCTGCTCGAGCACCGGGCGAGCCAGGCGAACGGCAGCCCGATCACCGGCGACGGCGAGGTCCAGCAGGTGGAGCGCCTGGAGGAGTTCCTCCACGCCGACACCATCCGGTCCGTCCTCCAGCCGGTGATCAAGCTGAAGGACAGCGACGCCCCCTTCGAGGTCTTCGGGGCCGAGGGGCTGGCGCGGGGAACGACGGGCTCGGTCCTGGGCAATCCGTCCTTCCTGCTGGCCTACGCGGCGCGCAAGGAGCTGCTGTTCGAAGCGGACATGATCTGCATCCGCGCCGCTCTCCACGAGGTCTCCGTCCTGGGGCATCCGCTGACCACGTTCCTGAACGTCCAGCCGCGGTCGCTGACCAACCCGGAGCTCACCACCAAGCTCTGCGCCGCCGTGGCCGCGGCGGGCCTCGAAGAGAAGAGCATCGTCCTCGAGCTGACCGAGCAGCAGACCATCGTCAATCCGCGGGCGTTCGCGGCGACTCTGCAGAAGCTGCGCGACCGCGGCTTCCGGATCGCGCTCGACGATTTCGGCGAGGGGTCCTCCAACTTGAACCTCTTCCAGGACCTCCGCCCTGATTACCTGAAGATCTCCGGAACCTTCTGCCGCAACCTGGCCCAGGACCCTTTCAAGCAGATCATCGTCCAGAGCACGGCCGAGATGGCCGCCCGTGCCGGCACGGCGACGATCATGGAAGCGGTCGAGACCGCCGAAGAGGCGGAGGTTCTGCGGCGCCTGGGCATCGACTACGCCCAGGGATATTACTTCCTGCGACCGCTCCCCGGCCGCGAGCTCGCGCGGATCCTCGAAGCGGGGCCGATGCGCTGGCCTCGTCCCGGAACGATCGGCGACATCGGTATCCCGCCCTCCGCTCCCTGATTCATCTCTATTTTTCTTATTTCGCAGGTGGTTGGCCGCGAAGCTCGGCCAAAAAAGTTTCGTGGAGTGTCCCGGTTGATCGCTTGGGGTACACTATTCTCACGGACGGGCGCGCACGTCCTTGGCAGTCACAAGCTGCCATTAACTTTGATGCTTTTCTGATGTGGAGGGACTCAACATGACCGGTCTTCCCCCAACCTATCCTTAAGCAGTCCGTTTGTTTGCTCTGTCGTTGCCGTTGTCCCTGGTTCGTTAACCTTGAACGGCAGGGGACCCTGCGTCCTCCTGCAATGTGGAGAAACTACGCCCATGTCCATTCATGATTTTTATTCGAAGTTTGTGTCTGCCGACGAAGAGAGCTCACTGCTGGGAACGCTGCGCAAGCTGACTCTGTTCGAAAGTCCCCGGGCGATGTTCCAAGAGGAGCCGCTGGGGGACTGGGCGGTCTGGTCGAGCGACGCTCAAGAGCTGCCTCTGGAAGGGGCGGTGCTGTAGCACCCCATTGAGCCTGAGCGAACGTCCGCGGGAACGGGCTCCCCGAGCCCGCGGACGCTTCACCTCGGTCAATCGATTGAGCGCGGAGACATGCAATGAGCTTCGAAGCAATCAAAAGCGCAGTTCGCGGCTTGCCCGAGATCTCCCAGTGGCCGGAGATCCTCGGTTTGATGGAGCGGGCGGGGCACAGGGAAGGAATTTCCGTGTGGGACTATCCCGGCGCGTCCTGCCGCGCCGTCGGAGGAACGGCGAAGGCTGCCTTGCCCGGGGCGGCGGCGGTCTTCTGCTCCCTCCTCAGCATTCATCTCGTCGACGACATGCTCGACGGCGAGCCCTGCGGTGATTTTCGGCGTCTCGGCGCAGGCCCGGCCGCCAATTTCGCTCTTGCCTTCCAGGCCGCCGGTCACCGCCTGCTGAGCGATCCATCTCTCGACGCGGGGGTCAGTGCCGCGGCCCAGGCGATCCTCGCCCGCATGGCCCTGGGAACGGCCTATGGCCAAGGGCTCGACGTCCGCGACGCGCGCAACGAAGACGAGTACTGGCAGATCGTCGAAGCCAAGACGCCTCCTCTGTTCGGCGCGGCGTTCGAGATCGGAGCCCTGCTGGGCGGCGCGTCCGCCGAGATCATCGCGCGCCTGGAGCGGCTCGGACGCATCCTCGGGCGCTTCATCCAGGTGAGCGACGACCTTTCGGACGCTTTGCAGACTCCGGCGAAGGTCGACTGGAACAAACCGAGCAACAATCTGGCCATCCTGTACGCCTTGACCGCACAGCACCCGGACCGGGAGCGGTTCCGCGAGCTCGCCGCACGATCGGAAGATCCGGAGGCCCTCTCCGAGTCACACCAGATCCTGCTGCGGAGCGGATCTGTGAGTTATTGCACTTTCAAGATGATCGAGTTTTCACAACAAGCGCAAGAAATCCTCGATGGGACTCCTCTCCGCGACCCCGAGCCCGTGGCAAAGGTTTTGCGTCTTAATTTGAAACCGCTCCATCGCCTGCTCGGATCGGTGGGCGTCGAAGAGCCAGAGTTGATGACGGTGTGAGGGGACCATGATCCCGATCGTCCGGAGAAGACCTGCCTGGCAACTCCAGCCGCGGTGCGCGGCAGATGACGACTTGTCACTCTGGCGAGGATGTAAGGAGTATAATTGGAAAAGATCCCCCGGATCAGCCGAGCGTACCCGAACGATCCGAGACGGCTTTCGTCGTACCGATCGACAGGACGGCTTCTCAGAGGCCGATTGACACCATGCTGGCGCCTTTCCTCTCTTGCTTATTTGCGCGGCTCGATCGCGGGCCCCAGGACGAGAAAATGCGCGCCGAGGCTCCACGGACGTCCTTCCGCTCCCGGGCACCTCCTTCTGCCCCTCCACCGGGCTTCCTACTAGTAAAGCAAATAAATGTTCTCGACTTTTCCGAGGGAGGATTGGCAAATGTCCATTCATGATTTCCATTCGAAGCTCTCATCCCAGAACGAGACCCATGGGCTGTTCGGGGCTCTGCGCCGGTTGCGGCGCATCGACGACATCCGGAGCCTTCTGTTTACAGAGACGGTCGCGGGCGGCTGGTATCCCTGGAATGAAGGGGCTGAACCCTACCAGCATGCGGTTGTCGAGTCCTGAACGGCATGGCTCGAGCCCCGGGGCGCGCAGGCTGGACCGGCGCCCCGGGATCTGCTTCTGACGCTGCCTCATCCGCACCCCCCTCCCGCC
>DATFPH010000361.1:0-3301 GCA_035264905.1 Thermoanaerobaculia bacterium | reverse complement strand
CTTCCGGCGCCACGCTCTTCATGACCCTCCTCGCCGGCTTCCAGGCCCTGCTCTCCCGCCACAGCGGCGAGACGGACCTGGTGGTGGGCTCACCCGTAGCCAACCGGAACCGCCTGGAGATCGAGGGGATCATCGGCTTCTTCGTCAACCTGCTGGCGCTGCGCGGCGACCTCTCGGGAGATCCGGGCTTCCGGCAGCTCCTGGAGCGCGTGCGCGAGGTGTCGGTCGAGGCCTTCGCCCACGAGGACCTCCCGTTCGAGAAGCTCGTCGAGGAGCTGCGCCCCGACCGCCGGTTGCAGCAGAACCCTCTCTTCTCCGCCGTCCTCGCCGTGCAACAGGGGAAAGGCGCGCCGGAGACCTCGGAGAGCCGGGAGCTGGTCGAGGTCCACCCGGGGACCGCCAAGTTCGAGCTGACCCTGACGCTGGCGGATGACCCGGCCGAGATCCGCGGCACCTGGGAGTACGACGCTCACCTCTACGACGCCGCCACCATCGACCGCCTGAGCCGCCACCTCCAGGTTCTCCTGGCCGACGCCGCCGCCCACCCCGAGCGGCCCCTCTCCGAGCTCCGCGTGATGGACGCGGCGGAGGAGCAGCTGCTGCGGGCCGGCCTCAACCGAACCGAGCGCACCTGGGCTCGGCCGGCCACCGTCCACGAGCTGTTCACGCGCCAGGCCCAGAAGGCTCCCGAGCGGATCGCCGCCGTCGGTCCGCATGGGCCGCTGACCTACGGCGAGATCGAGGAGCGGTCCAACGCCTTGGCCGCCCTGATTGAAAAGGCCGCGGGAGGTCCCCGGCTCGACCGGCGGATCGGTCTGCTGGCCGATGCGGAGCCGCAGGTCCTGATCGGGATGCTCGGTATCCTGAAAACGGGAGGCGGGTTCGTCCCCGTCGAGCCGCGCCATCCGGACGAGCGGGTGGCCTGGATGCTTGAGGACGCGGCCTGCGACGCGCTGGTCACCCAGCGGCGCCACCTGGAGCGGGCGCAGGGTCTGTTTTCCGCTCCCATCCTCTGCCTCGAAGACGCCGTCTCCTCTCCTCCGATCCGAATCGACAGCGAGCCGCGCTCCCTCGCCTACGTCGTCTACACCTCGGGCTCGACAGGCCGGCCCAAGGGAGTGATGGTCGCGCACGAGAGCCTCGTGCCGATGCTTCTCTGGGGCTGCGACTATCTCGGGCTCGGCGAGCACACGCGGGTGCTCCAGACCCTTTCGTTCTGCTTCGACTTCGGCATCTTCGAGCAGCTCACCACCCTGCTCGCCGGCGGCACGATCTGGTTTCTCGGAGAGGGCGCGGGCGACCCCGCGGCGTCCGCCCGGGAGATCGCCCGCCACGGCGTCAACACCCTGCACATGACGCCGGTCTTCGCCCGCGAGCTGGCCGGGGCCGGCACGGCAGGAGGACAACCCCTGGAGAGCGTCGAGGTCGTCCATCTCGGCGGAGAGTCGCTGGCGTGGGACACGGTGGTCCGCCTCCGCGAGGCCCTGCCGCGGGCGGCCATCTACAACGGTTACGGGCCGACCGAGGCCACGGTCACCAGCTCGATGCTTCCCACCAGCGGCCCCGCCGAGGCGCACCGCGACGCGGGCTGGCCCGTGGTCCCCATCGGCCGGAGGTCGGCGGACAACACGCTCTACATCCTCGACCCCACGGGCCGGCTCAGCCCCTTCGGCGTGCGGGGCGAAATCCACGTCGGCAGCATCGGGGTGGCGCGGGGCTATCTCGACCGGCCGGACCTGACCGCCGAGCGCTTCGTGCCCGACGCGTTCGGGGCCACGCCGGGTGGAAGGCTCTACCGCACCGGAGACTTCGCCCGCTATCTGCCGGGGGGGGACGTCGAGTTCCTCGGCCGCATCGACCAGCAGGTCAAGGTGCGCGGCTTCCGGGTGGAGCCGGGAGAGATCGAGGCCGCCCTGCGCGAGCACCCGGCGGTGCGCGAGGCCGCGGTGATCGCCAGGCCGGATGCCGCGGGCGACCTGCGGCTGGCCGCCTATGTGGTGTTGCATCGGACCGATCCGACCGATCCGTCCGATGCAAAATCAAAGCTGCGCGGCTTCCTCGGGAACAAGCTGCCGCCGCACATGGTGCCGGCCGTCTTCGCCTTCGTCGACGCCCTGCCGCTCACCCCCAACGGCAAGCTCGACCGCGCCGCCCTTCCCGACCCGGAGGCGGCCGAGGCCGCGGCCCCCGGGTTCGTCGCTCCCCGCACGCCGGTGGAGGAGGTCCTCGCCAGCCTCTGGTCCACGGTCCTGCGGGTCGAGCGGATCGGCGCCTACGACAACTTCTTCGACCTGGGCGGCCACTCGCTGACCGCCACGGCGGCCACGGCGCTCGTCCGCTCCACCTTCCAGGTCGAGCTGCCCACGCGCGCCATCTTCAAGGAGCCGGTGCTCGCCGACCTCGCCGAGCAGATCGAGAAGCTGCTGCTCGGCCGCGAGGGCCTCGAGCTGCCGCCGATCACCCCTGTGCCGCGCGGCTCCGAGGTCCCGGCCTCCTTCGCGCAGCAGCGGCTCTGGTTCCTCGACGAGATGGCCGGGGGCGCGACGCCCTACTTCAACGTCGTGGCACCGCTCCTCCTGACCGGCGCCCTCGACCGCGCCGCTCTCGCGCGGGCCTTCGACGAGATCGTGCGCCGCCACGAGGCCCTGCGCACCACGTTCCACACGGTCTCCGGCCTGCCGGTACAGAAGATCCATCCGCACCGGCCGCTGCCGCTTCCGTGGGTGGACCTGAGCGGGCTCGCGCCGAGTCACTTGGGCGGTGCCGACGCCGAGGCGCGGCGTCTCGCCCTGGAGAACACGGACCATCCGTTCTCCCTGTCGCGCGGGCCGCTCCTGCGCATCACCCTGCTCCATCTCGGCGGCGAGCGCTACGCCGTGCTGCTCGCCATGCACCACATCATCTCGGACGGTTGGTCGCTGGAAGTCTTCGTGAGCGAGCTGGCCGCCCTCTACCGCGCCTTCGCCGCCGGCGAGCCCTCGCCGCTCCCGCCGCTCCTGGTGCAGTACGCGGACTTTGCTCTCTGGCAACGGCGGCAGCTCACCGGCCAGGTGCTGGAGACCCAGCTCGCCTTCTGGCGCCAGCAGCTCGCCGGCGTGCCGCTGGTCCTGGAGCTCCCCCTCGACCGGCCGCGGCCGGCCGTCCAGACGTACCCCGGCGCGAGCGTCCCCGTGGACCTGCCCGGCCCGCTGGCCGGCCGCCTCCAGGCCCTCGCCCGCCAGCACCGCAGCACGCTGTTCATGGCCCTGGTCACCGCCCTGTCCGTCCTCCTGCGGCGCTACACCGGCCGCCGCGACGTCGT
>DATFPH010000360.1:0-5420 GCA_035264905.1 Thermoanaerobaculia bacterium | reverse complement strand
GTCTCCCCCCCTGCACATCCAGGACGTCTTTCCCCTGATGTGCGTCCTGGCCGGGCTGCCGGTCCCCGGGGGGCTCTCCGGCGAGCTCCCGGCCGGCTGGGCGGCCGCGGCGCCGGAGAGGGATGCGGCGTGGGACTGGCGCGAGCAGGTGCAAGGTCCTCCCCTCCCCCAGGCGGCCAACCCCGACATGTTGGCCCGCCTGGCGGAGCTGGGATATCTCTAGGAGGATCCGTGCGGCTGACGTTCCCTCTCGCGCACCAGGCCGGACGGGCCCGCCGCTGGCGGTCGCTGGTGGAGGAGCACGGATTCGATCCCCGGCGGTTCTGCCTGGCTCCCGCCGAAACCCGGCGGGCCCCGCGCACGGCCGTGCGGGCGCGGCTGAGCACCCTCCTGCGTACCTATGCCGGCGACTACCACTCGGACTCCTACGACGTCGAGCGGCTGGCCGCGCAGGTCCTCTCCGGGACGGAACGGATCCTCTTCTGGGGGGAGGAGGAGTCGATCGCGGCGCTGCGCGGCTGGACCCGCGCCGGCCACGAGCCCACGGACGCCGAGCTCGACGGGCTCGCGCTGGGGACCGCCACGGTCCTCGACGTGGCGCATGAGTTCGGGGAGGGGCACGCCGAGATGTGCCGCACGGGGAGCGTCTGCCGCTCGGTCCCGAGCACCGGGCCGATCCTCTGGGACGTCCTGGCGCTGCTCGGGGAGGAGCCCGGCGGCGCCTTCGCCGGCTGCCATACCTTCCTCTCGGTGCCCCGCAACCGCCGCACGACGCCGCAGATCCGGGGCGGGGCCGCCATCCACCGCTTCCACGTCCACGACCTCGGCTCTTCGTTCTGGGGCGTCGCCCCCTGGTACGTGATGCAGGGCGGGTTCCTGGAGGTCCTCGACTACCGGGAGCTGTACCGGAGCCCGGCGGCGGCGGCCGCCCAGTGGCAGGGAGCGGAGCTCTGGCTGACCGCGGAGCCCGAGGCGGCGTTCGCGGCCGCCCTGCTGGAGCTGAATCTCTGCGACGCGGAAGCTCCCGGGCTCCGCCTCCTCCGGCCCGCACCCCCGCGGCCGGCCCGTTGGCGCGTCTGCGCCGCGGCGAGCCCCGCGCTGGTGCGGTACCAGCCGGGCCTCGTCTGGCCGGATGCCGCCGGGCCGTTCCATTCCCTCCACGGCGCCGTCCGGGACCTGGAAGCGCGCGGCTGCGCCTGCGTCACGGTCTGCCTTCCTCTGGAAGACCCCGGCTGGGCGACGTACCAGCAACGCCTCGGCCGGGCGGGTTTCCACCTCGCCGGCCTCCTCGCCCCGCGGCAGGCGGCCGGGGAGCGCCGGCCGTGCCACGGGATGTGGAGCCGCCCGCGCCCCGGCGTCTCGCTGGCCGAGCCGTACTACCTCGCGGCCGCGCGCCCGGCCCCGGGCGAGGAGGCCGTCCTCCACCATCTCTCCCGGATCTGCCGCGACTGGTCCGCGGCCGGCGGGAGCGATCCTGCAAGGGAGCCCCGCGCATGAGTCTCACGATCGAGGATGCCGTCGCAGCCGTCCGGGAGGTGCTGGAGCATAAGGGCGTAGCGGTCGCGCTCACCTCGGACACCCCTCTGGCGGTGCTCGCCCTGGACAGCCTGGACCTCGCGGAGGTGCTGATCATCCTGGAAGAGAAAGCGAGGACGGATCTCGATCCCCGGCGCTCCGCGCCCCTGCGGCGGGTGGCGGATTTGGCGGCCCTGCGACCGGCCGCGGAGGAGCTCTGAGCCGTGTGGAGCTGCCTGGAGCGGCTGGCGCGCGACGGCGGGCTCCTGGCGGGCGCCGGCGGCGCCACCCCCTGGCGCGGCGTGCTGGAACGCGCCGAGGAGCTGCGCCCGGAGCTCGCCGGTCTCGTCGGGGGGCACGGTGGGTCGGTCGGGCTGCGGCCCGGCGCGCCCGCCGAGACGCTCGCCGCCCTGGCCACCCTGCGCGAGCTCGGCGCCGCGGTGGCCCTCCTGCCGCCGGGCTCCCCCGCCGAAGGGCTGGTCGAGGTCGAGCTCCGTCCCGGCGCCCATCCCGGCGCAGTCGCGCCCATCCTCCACGGCCCCCCGGCCGTGCGCCCGCAGGGAGGCACCGTCACCGTCTTCAGCTCGGCGACGACGGGACCTTCCCGTCCGCACGCCTGGCGGTGGGAGTCGCTGCTGGCGCGGGTGCGGGTGCCCGGGCCGGTCCGCGGCGGCGCCTGGCTGTCGGCCTACCCGCTGTACACGTTCGCCGGATTGCAGGCCCTGCTCCATGCCCTGGAGGGGGCCGGCTCGCTCGTCCTCCTCTCTCCCGCCGACTCCCTGGACGCGGCAATACGCTGGTCCACCCGCTTCCGGCTCGCCATGGCGACGCCGACGTTCTGGCGCCGGGCGCTGCTCACCGGGCTGCCGGAGCCGCGGGAGGGGCTGACGGTCGAGCGCCTCTCCATGGGGGGCGAGCCGGCCACGCAGGACCTGCTCGACCGCCTCGGGCTCGCCTTCCCGAGCGCCCGGATCACCCACGTCTACGCTTCGTCCGAGCAGGGCTCTCTGTTCAGCGTCTCCGACCGGCAGGCCGGGTTCCCGGCCGGGTGGATCGGCCGCCGCCTGGCTTCCGGGGCCGCGCTGGAGATCCGCGACGGTGAGCTGTGGGTCTCGTCCGATCCGGGAAAGCCCTTCCGGCCGACCGGCGACCTGGTCGCGCTCCACGGCGGGCGGGTCTCGTTCGAAGGGCGCCGCAACGACGTGGTGAACGTCGGGGGACGGAAGGTCAACCTGCTGCGGGTCGAGACCGTGCTCCGCTCCCTCCCGGAGATCGCCGACGTACGGACCTATCCCACCGCGAGCGTGGTCACCGGCCAGCTCGTGGCAGCCGACCTGGTCCTCCAGACCGGCCGCGACCCGGAGGCCTTCCGCACCGCCCTGCCCGGCCTCCTGCGCAACCTCCTGGCGCCCGAGGAGCGGCCGCGCCGCATCCGCTTCCTCGACGCCATTCCGGTCTCGCCGGCGGGAAAGGTCGTGCGGGCGTGAGCCGCCATGTCCTGGTGACCGGCGGATCGCGCGGCCTCGGTCTGGCCATCGTCCGCCGGCTCCTGGAGGCGGGCGATGCGGTGACGTCCATCTCCAGGAGCCCGACGGACGGCCTGCGGGAGCTCGGAGAGCGCCATCCGGGCGCGCTGCGCGTCGAGCTCGCCGATCTCGAGCAGCCCGCCGCCGTCGAGGAGGTGGTCCACCGGGCCAGCCGCGACCTGCCCCTCTACGGCCTGATCAACAACGCCGCGCTCGGCTCGGCGGACCTCCTGGTGCGGCAGAGCCGTTGCGAGATCGAGCGGGTGATCGCGCTCAACCTGACGGCGCCCATCCTGCTCGCGCGGCTGGCGGCCCGGCAGATGATCCGCGGACGCGACGGACGCATCGTCAACATCTCCTCGGTGGCGACGGTGCGCGCCTATCGCGGGCTGGCCGCGTACTCGGCCGCCAAATCCGGGCTCGAGGGGCTGACCCGGACACTGGCCGGCGAATTGGGCCGCCGCAAGATCACCGTCAACGCCGTCTGCCCCGGGTTCATGGAGACCGAGATGACCGCCGGGCTGGAGGAGAGGGACCGCGACCGCGTCTTCCGCCGCACGCCGCTGGGCGGACCGGTTGCGCCGGCCGACGTCGCCGAGGTCGTCCTGTTCCTCCTCTCGCCCGCCGCCCGCATGGTCACCGGCGCCGTCATCCCGGTCGACGGAGGGCTGCGGCTGTGAGCGCCGAAGCCGCGCTGTTCTTCGTCACCGGCGCACCGCGCTCCGGAACCACGTTCGTCAGCGACTGGATCACCGAAAGCCCGGAAGCCTACTGCGTCCACGAAGTCCTCCGGCAGCTCGCGGGCCGCACCTCCCGGGAGCGGCTCGCCTACCTGCGGCAGTGTGCGGCGACCGGAGAAGACCGCACCGGCAAGCCGCTGCAGCGGGAGTTCCTGCGCTGGGACCGGCCGCGGACGAAAGCCTCGCCCCGGGTGCTGGGCTTCAAGGAGCCGGTGGTCTGGCCCGTGGAGCCGGAGCACATCCCCCAGCCCGTGGGGCCGTTCCTGCGGGAGGTCGGCGCCCGCCGCATCCTGCTCGTGCGGCACCCGCTCGACGTCGTGGCCTCGGCCAGGCACCGCGCCCTCCACACGCGCAACTGGCCCGGTTTCACCTGTGGGCAGCTCTGTGACTTCTGGCGCGATGCCCTCGCGCTGCACGACTCCTGGAGCGCGGAGGGGGTGCCGCTGTTGACTCTCCGCTGGGAGGAGCTCCTGCTGCGGCAGGAGAGCGGAGCGAGCTTGGGAGGCTTCCTCGGGACGTCCCTCCCCGCGTTCGACGGCAACGAGGCCACGCCCGGATATCTGCGGCGCCTGCGGGCCGGCGTCACCCTGGAGGGCGGGGCCGAGGGGAGCGCCAAGCGCCGCCTCCTGACGGCGGCCGAGCGCCGGGAGGTGCGGGCGCGGACCGCGGACCTGTGCGACCGGTTGGGCTACGCGATCTGACCGGAGGCGGCATGAACGTCTTCTTTCTCATCCTCACGCACGACCGCAGCGAGAGCCTGCTGGCCCTGCTGCGCTCCATCGACTCCCTGGAGCGGCCGCCGGGAGCGCGCTTCCGCATCCTGGTCTGGGACAACGCCTCCGCCGCGGAGCACGTGGCCGCCCTGCGGAGCTCCCCTTTCTTCGACCGGCCGGAGGTGCGCCTCCTGCGTTCCGAGGAGAACACGTTCCTGCGCGGCAAGCGCCTCCTCGAGGATGCCCTGTTCGCGGCCGGCGGTTGGAGCGAGGAGGACTTCGTGGCGCACCTCGACGACGACGTCCAGCTCTCTCCCGGATGGCTGCTCTGCGCGCTGCGGTCCCTCGCCGGCGAGGGGTGGATCGCCTCGGGATCGGTCGAGGAGCGCCGCGGCCAAGTCGTCTATAGCGGCCAGGCGCGTCTCCATTTGCGCGAGGAGCCGGTCGACGGCAGGACCGTGCGGGTCTGGGACCACTGCGAGCAGCCGGTGCCGGACCTCGCGGGGTGCTCGCGCGTCCAGTTCGCCGGCCACCGCGGGCTGCTGGTCCGCTCCGGAGCCGCAGCCCGGGTGCGGCACGATCCGGAGCTGTTGATCGGCGGCGAGGACCTGGACTACAGCCTGGCTCTGCAGCAGGCCGGCGGAGCGATCGGAATCGCCCACGCGGCGCGCATCGTCCACCGTGGGCTCGGCGAGGGGGACGCGCCCGGCTTCCGGACCCGCGAAAAGGTGCTGAGCTCCTGGCGCCACTTCTACCGCAAGTGGGGCCTGCTGCGCCGCAACGCCTGCCGGGAGGCGGGCCTCTCGGAGGACGAATGGCTCCGCCACGTGACGGCTTCCTGAGCCCGGGGCCCCGCCTGGTGGCGGTCTGCGGGGTCGACGGCGTGGGCAAGAGCACCCTGGTCCGGCGGCTCGGCGAGGACCTCT
>DATFPH010000359.1:0-7410 GCA_035264905.1 Thermoanaerobaculia bacterium | reverse complement strand
GTTTGCTACCAGTCTGCTGCTAATATCTCCCATGGCCAGTCTCCTTTCTGGGCCTCGAGCCCGTTATCCCTTGCAGCCATCATAGGACTGCGCAGGGAGGCTGGCCTTCTCATCCAATCTCACACCCTCCCGGGAGAGGGGACAGCCTCCGGAACCTTCGACGTGCGCTGGTACGACCCGCGCAACGGCGGCGATCTGGAGGTGGGGACGGTCGCTACGGTCACCGGCGGCGGTCAGCGGTCGATCGGCCAGCCGCCGGGCTCGACAGCGTCAGACTGGGTGGTGCTGGTCCGGCGGCGGTGAACCTCCACCAGGGGTTGAAACCCCTGGCTATCGAACACCAACAATCGTCCCCAAGGGGACGACGCCCCCACCCGCCCCTTTAGTGGGCGGTTTTTCTTCTAGGTAGCCAGGGGTCTCGACCCCTGGCGGGCGCCGCGGACGCCGGTAAGTTAGTGCCTATAGGGGCCGGGGGTGAGGGTCCCCCTCCAGCAGCCCCCGGATCTCTCCCATCCGCGCCTCCGCATCGGCCTCGCCGATCTGCATCAGGCACTCCAGATAGTCGGGCTGGAACATCAGCATCGAGAGGAAGTCGGAGGTCGTCCCTTCTCCCGTGCCCAGGCTGCGGGCGAGGAGGCGGAAGCGCTCGGGCAGGCGCGGCTCGTAGTCGACGGCCAGCTGGCCGAGGTCCACGGACGGCCGCATCACGAGGATTTCTACGAGGCGATACTCCCCCCGCTCCTCCGGCGGCAGACGGGAGATGACGCTGTTCATCCCCTGCAGGCGCCGCACGTCTTCGTCGAGCACGTCGAGGAAGACGGCGTCGAGCAGATGGGAGAGGATCTGGGCCGCCTGGGGATAGCCCCAGATCTGCGGCCGGTTGACCTCCTCGAGGCTCCTCTCGTAGCGGGGCGAGATGGCGAGGATGCGCGAGGCGCCCAGCCGGAGGGCGGGGGAGAGCGGGGCCGAGAGGCGCACGCCGCCGTCGCCGTACCAGGAGTCGCCCAGGCGCACCGCCGGGAAGACCAGGGGGAGCGCCGACGACGCCATCACGTGGTCGACCGTGATGCGGGTGTGGACGCTGCGGAGCTCCGGCCGCCGCCAGGGCACCAGGTTCCGGCCCTGCACCCAGGTGACGGTCTGCCCGGTGGCATAGTCCAGGGCGGTGAGCGCGAGCGCCTTGAGCTTCCCCTGGCGCAGATTGTTTTCGATGCCGATGAGCTCGCCGTCGACCGTGGTGGCGGCGCGCTGGATCGTCTCCCGGAGGGGCTGGGTGTCGACGAACCCGCGGACGGGGCCGACGCCGTCGTCCCCCACCAGCCGGCTGGCCCAGCGCACCCAGCGGAGGGCGTCGCGGGTGAGCGAGGGCGGATCCACCTGAAAGATGTTCTCGACATGGAGCCTGCTCCAGGTCTGCGCCAGCTCCAGGGCAGCTTCCGCCATGGTGCCGGGGTGGGCCGCCAGCTGGGCCGCGTTGATAGCTCCGGCAGAGACCCCGGCGATAATCGGGAAGCTCATCTGCGGGAAGCGCTTCGCCAGCCCGCGCAGGACGCCGACCTGGTAGGCCGACCGGGCGCCGCCGCCGGAGAGGACGATGCCGAGCTCACCGGTTCCGGGGGTGGGCGTCATCGCGGGTGGTTCCTGAAGCGGGAATTGATCGTGGCATGATGGGCTTGCACATCCCGAACTTTACGGGAGGCGGGGGAGAAATGAAAACGATGCGCACGGTGGTCCTCCTGATCGCCCTGGTCGCCGCGGCCGGGCTGGCCTTCATCTTCTCGGGCTTCTACGACGTTGCCGCGGACACCGAGCACATCAATCCGGTCCAGTGGGTCCTCCGCACGACGCAGTCGCGCTCGGTGCACCGGCGGGCGGAGCAGGTCCGCGCGCCGGCCTGGATCGCGTCGCCGGACCCGGCGGTCCTGCGCCTCGGCCTCGTGCACTACCAGGAGATGTGCGCCACTTGCCACGGCGCGCCGGGCGTCCCCATCTCGGAGATCGGCCAGGGCCTCAACCCCGCCCCGCCCGAGCTCTCCCGCCACGCCGACGACCCCGGCGAGAACTTCTGGATCATCAAGCACGGCATCAAGATGACCGGGATGCCCGCCTTCGGCGTGACTCACGACGACGACGAGATCTGGGCGATCGTGGCGTTCCTCCAGAAGATGCCGAAGATGACGAAGGAGGAGTACCAGCGGATGGCCGACGGGGGTGAGGGGCCTGTGATATAGATCCTTCCCGTATGGAGCTAGGGGATTTCAAGCTGACGGTGGTCAGCGATGGAGAGTTCCGCCTGGACGGCGGAGCGATGTTCGGCGTGGTGCCCCGGACGCTCTGGGAGAAGGAAAAGCCGCCGGACGAGCGCAACCGGATCCGCATGGGCACCAACTGCCTGCTCGTGGAGCGCGGGGACGACCTCCTGCTGATCGACACCGGGATCGGCGACAAGCACGACGCGCGGTTTTTGGACAACTACGGCCTCGCGCCCGGAGCGACGCGCCTTCCCGACGCGATCCGCCAGGCCGGGTATGAGCTGGAGGACGTCACGCACGTCCTCCTGACGCACCTCCACTTCGACCACTGCGGCTGGAACACGCGGCGGCACGGCGACAAAGTGGTCCCCACGTTCCCGAAAGCCCGCTACTGGCTGCAGAGCGGCGAGGTCGAGCACGGCCGGCAGCCGAACGAGCGGGACCGGGCGAGCTACTTCCCGGTCAATTGGGAGCCGCTCTTCGAGGCCGACGCCGTCGAGCTGTTCGGCGACGAGGCCGAGCCCATCCCCGGCGTCAAGGCGATGCGCGCCCCCGGGCACAATTCCGACATGTGCATTGTTGTGATGGACGGGGGGCAGGATCAAAAGGCGGTCTTCTGGGCCGACCTGGTCCCGACCTCGGCCCATGTGCCGTACCCCTGGATCATGAGCTACGACCTCTATCCGCTGACCACCCTGGAGAACAAGAAGAAGTGGCTGTCGCGGGCGGCCGGGGACGGTTGGCTGTGCGTGTTCGAGCACGATCCCGAGGTCCCCTTCGCGCGGCTCGTCGAGGAGAAGCCGGGCCGCTACAAGGCGGTCCCGGTCGAAAAATCCCAAATCTAAAATTCGGAGATCTCCGATGACGCGAGAAGAGTTCGACCTGATCATCATCGGCAGCGGCCCCGGCGGCTACGTCGCGGGGATCCGCGCCGGGCAGTTGGGCATGAAGGTCGCGGTGGTGGAGAAGGATCCCAAGTTCGGCGGCACCTGCCTGCTCCGCGGTTGCATCCCGACCAAGGCGCTGCTGCACACCGCGGCGGTGCTCGACGAGATCAAGGAGGCCTCCGCCCTGGGCATCCAGGTCGGCGAGCCGACGCTCGACATCGTCAAGGCGCAGGAGCGCAAGCGCAAGGTGGTCGACGGCAACTCGCGGGGCGTCGAGTTCCTGTTCAAGAAGAACAAGGTCACCGGCCTCCACGGGCTCGGCCGTCTGACCGGCCCCAACGAGGTCGAGGTCGAGGGGCCGGACGGCAAGACCACCTATGGCGCGCGGTTCGTGATGATCGCCACCGGCTCGGTGCCGCGCGACCTGCCGTTCGCTCCGGCCGACGGCCAGCGGGTGCTCAACTCCGACCACATCCTGGAGCTGGAGCGGGTGCCGAAGTCGCTGGCCGTGCTCGGCGCCGGCGCGGTGGGCACCGAGTTCGCCTCGATCTATGCCTCGTTCGGCACCAAGGTGACGCTCATCGAGATGCTGCCGCGCATCCTCCCGATCGAGGACGAGGAGGTCTCGGCCGAGCTCGAAAAGGCGCTGCGCAAGCGGGGCATCAAGAGCCTGACCGGCACGAAGATGAACCGTTGCGAGACGACCGAGGAGGGTGTGCGGCTGGAGCTGGAGAAGGACGGCAAGGTCGAGACCCTGGACGCCGAGATCCTGCTCTCCGCCACGGGCCGGAAGCCGGTCACCGAGAACATCGGCCTGGAGGCTCTGGGCATCGAGCTGGAGCGTGGCTACGTCAAGGTCAACGGGCTCATGCAGACGGCGGTGCCGCACATCTATGCCATCGGCGACGTGGTGAACACCCCCTGGCTGGCCCATGTGGCCTCGGCCGAGGGCATCCTCGCCGTCGAGCACATGGCGGGGCACCACGTGAAGCCGCTCAACTACGAGCGCGTGCCGTCCTGCACCTATTGCGAGCCCGAGGTGGCGAGCGTGGGGCTGACCGAGGCCAAGGCGCGCGAGCGGGGCTATGACGTCCAGGTCGGCAAGTTCCCCTTCACCGCCCTGGGCAAGGCCAAGATCATCGGCAAGACCGCCGGGTTCGTGAAGGTGGTGCGCGAGAAGAAGTACGACGAGGTGCTGGGCATCCACATCATCGGCGCGCATGCGACCGACCTGATCGCCGAAGCCTGCGCGGTGCTGCAGCTGGAAGGGACCAACGAGGAGCTGATGCGGACCATCCACGCGCATCCGACGGTGGCCGAGGCGGTGATGGAAGCGGCCCATGCGGCGGCGGGCGCGGCGATCCACATCTAGATTGAACCAACCTATGGCAAAGATGGGAAAAAACTGGGGTCCTCTTCACCCTGAGGTGAAGGAGACCGAGAAGCTGGCGAAAACCGGGCTGCCGCGGGAGCGGCAGCTCGAGCTGTACCGATTCCTGAAGCTCAACCGGATGACCGAGGACCGGCTGGGCAACCTCTACCGGCAGGGCAAGGTCGTGGGCGGGCTCTACTCCAGCCGCGGGCAGGAGGCGATCTCGGTGGGGAGCGGCTATGCGCTGGAGCCGCAGGACTTCGTCGGTCCGCTGATCCGCAACCTGGGCACCATGCTGGTGCGGGGCGTCAAGCCGCGCGAGGTCATGATGCAGTACATGGCCAAGAGCGACAGCCCCACGGGCGGCAAGGACTGCAACACCCACTTCGGCGACCTCTCCCGGGGCCTCATCGCACCGATCTCGATGCTCGGCGCCGTCATCCCGGTGATGACCGGCATCGCGCTCGCCGGGCGGATGCAGAAGAAGAACCTGGTGGCGCTGACCTATATCGGCGACGGCGGGACCTCGACAGGCGACTTCCACGAGGGGCTCAACCTGGCCGCCGTGCTCAACGTGCCGTTCGTCTTGATCGCCGAGAACAACGGCTGGGCCTACTCGACGCCCACCTCGAAGCAGATGCGGATCAAGAACATCGTGGCCCGCGCCGCGTCCTACGGCATCGCGGGTGAGATGGTGGACGGCAACGACGTGCTCGCCGTCTACGAGGCGACCCACCGCGCCGTCGAGCGGGCGCGCGCCGGCAGCGGCCCGACGCTCATCGAGGCCAAGACCTTCCGCATGAAAGGGCACGCCGAGCACGACGACGCCGGCTACGTCCCGAAAGAGCACTTCGAGGAGTGGAAGGCGAAGGACCCGATCGACCGCTTCGAGCGCTACCTCCTGAGCAACGAGCTGGCCAAGGAGGACGAGCTGCGGGAGATCGTGGCGCGCATCGACGAGGAGCTGAACCGCGAGGTGGACCTCGCGCTCGCCTCGCCGTTCCCGCCCGCCGAGCGGGCCTTCGAGGGCGTCTACGCCGAGGGGACAGTCTGATGCCCCCTGAAATGGGATCGACCCAGGTCACCTACCTCGAAGCCATCAACAAGGCGCTCTGGCACGAGATGGAGGCGGACGAGCGCGTCTTCATGCTCGGCCAGGACATCGGCACCTACGGCGGCGCCTTCCGGGTCACCGCGGGGCTGCTCGACCGCTTCGGGCCGGAGCGGATCATCGACACGCCGATCAGCGAGTCGGCGATGATCGGCTGCGCGATCGGCGCGGCGATGATGGGCCTCCTGCCCGTCGTCGAGATGCAGTTCATCGACTTCATCGCCTGCGGCTTCAACCAGGTCGTGAACGGCGCGGCGAAGACGCACTACCGGTGGGGACAGGCCGTGCCGCTGGTGGTGCGCGGACCGGCCGGAGGCGGCGTGCGCGGCTCGGCGTACCACAGCGAGAACCCGGAGGGGTACTTCCAGCGCGCGCCGGGCCTCAAAATCGTGGCGCCGGGCACCGTGGCGGACGCGTACGGTCTGCTGCGGTCGGCGATCCACGATCCGAACCCGGTCCTCTACTTCGAGCACAAGTTCCTCTACCGGCGGCTGAAAGACGAGCTGCCGGCGGCGGACTTCCGGGTGCCGTTGGGGCAGGCGCGGGTGGCGCGGGAAGGACGCGATCTGTCGGTCATCACCTACGGTGCTATGCTTCACGTGGCGCTGGAAGCCGCCCAGCGTCTCGAAGCGGAAGGGATCTCCCTCGAAGTCGTCGACCTGCGCACTCTCAAGCCTCTGGACCAGGAGACCCTCCTCGCCTCGGTGCGGAAGACCAGCCGGGCGCTCGTCCTCACGGAAGAGCAGACGTCCGGCTCGGTCGCCGGCGAGGTGGCGGCGCGCATTGCCGAGCACGCCTTCGCGTGGCTGGACGGGCCGGTGACCCGGCTCTGCTGCCCGGACACTCCGGTCCCCTACAGCCCCACGCTCGAAGACGCATATCTGCCCAACGTGGACAAGCTCGTCGCCAAGGTGCGGCAGCTGGCCAGCTACTGAGAAATCGAAGAATCGGAGACGGGAGCAAGAGCTTATGGCTACGGAAGTCGTGATGCCCCAGATGGGCGAGTCGATTGCCGAGGGTACGATCACCCGCTGGCTGGTCAAGGTCGGGGATCGCGTCGAGCGGGACCAGCCGCTGTTCGAAATTTCGACCGACAAGGTCGATGCCGAGATTCCCAGCCCGGCCGCGGGCGTGCTGCTCGAGGTCCGCAACCAAGAGAACGAAACGGTGCCGGTGAACCAGGTCGTGGCCCTCATCGGCGAGGCCGGCGAGGGAGCCGGCGCCGGTGCCGCGGCGGATGCCGGAGCCGGGGCTGACACCGGAGCCGGTGCTACGGCCGCCGCGCCGTCGCCGGTCGCGGCCGAGGCCCCGGGGCCGAAGCCGTCGGACCAGGAGGTCAAGGCGATCGAGACGGCGCGCGAAGACCCCGCCCAGGCTCCGGCCCCGGCCGTGGTCTCGCCCGAGCCGGCGCCGAAGCCGGCCGAGCAGCCCGCCGAGGCGCCGGCGGCTTCGCCCGCCACCGCCAAGGCACAGGCCGCCGGGGCGGGTGAGGGAGCGGTCGCCAGCGAGGAGGAGCGGCTGCGGACGTTTTCCAGCCCGCTCGTCCGCAACATCGCGGCCCAGGAAGGGATCAACTTGGCGGAGGTCCAGGGCACCGGCGCACACGGCCGCGTGACCAAGGAGGACATCCTCGGCCACGTCGAGCAGCGAAAGGCCGCTCCGGCTCCGGCCCCGGCTCCGCAGCCGGCCGCCGCTCCGGCCCCGGCGCCTGCTCCCGCGGCCCCTCCGGCTCCGGCCGCCGCGGCTCCGGCGGTGGGGCAGCGTCCGCTGCCGGCCGGTTTCCACGTG
>DATFPH010000358.1:0-18373 GCA_035264905.1 Thermoanaerobaculia bacterium | reverse complement strand
CGTTCGAGGGGCTGCTGGGCCGCCTCGCCGGCCAGGACGACGTGGCGGTCGGCTCGCCGGTCGCCGGGCGCTCCCGGGTCGAGACCGAAGGATTGATCGGCTTCTTCGTCAATACCCTGGTGCTCCGCCTCGACCTCGGCGGCGCGCCCGACTTCCTCACCCTCCTGGAGCGGGCGCGCGAGACCACGCTCGGCGCCTTCGCCCACCAGGAGGTCCCCTTCGAGCGCCTGGTCGCGGAGCTGCGACCGGAGCGCGCGGCGGCGCGCAATCCGCTGTTCCAGGTCGGCTTCGTGCTGCAGAACGCGCCCGCCGAGACGCTGGAGCTGCCGGGCCTGACGCTCGCGCCCGCGCCGGCGGCGACCGGGGCCGCCCTGGTCGACCTGACGCTGCAGGCGGTCGAGGTCGTCGAAGGTCTCGCCGGATACCTGGAGCACAGCCGCGACCTGTTCGACGACACCACCGCGGACCGGCTGGCGCGCTGCTTCACGACGCTGCTCGCCGCCATCGCCGCGGACCCCGCGCGGCGCTTCGACGACCTGCCGCTGCTCGCCGCGGAGGAGCGCCACCAGCTGCTCCACGAATGGAGCCGCGGGCCGGCGGCCGACCCGCGCGCCGGCACGGTGCACGGCCTCGTCGCGGAGCAGGCGCGGCGCGCCCCGGAGGCAGTCGCGCTCTCGACCGTCGACGGCGAGGAGCTCACTTACGGCGAGCTGGCGGCCCGCGCCGCCCGGCTGGCGCGCCGGCTGCGCGGCTGGGGGGTGGGGCCGGACGTGCCGGTGGCGCTCTGCCTCGCGCGGGCGCCGCGCCTCGTGGTCGCACTGCTGGCGGTGCTCGAAGCCGGCGGCGCCTATCTGCCGCTCGATCCGGCCAATCCGCCCGAGCGGCTCGACCCGATGCTCGAGGACCTGCGGCAGGAGTGGGGCGGCCGGACGCCGGTGCTGCTGACCGAGGAGCGCTTCGCCCCCCTCTTCGCCGGCTTCGGCGAGGCCGGCGGCCGGCTGGTCCTCCTCGATGCCTTCGATGAGGAGGGTGTGGACTCTGCACCCGGGCCGCCCGTTGAGGTCCTCCCGGACCATCTGGCCTACGTCCTCCATACCTCGGGCTCGACCGGCCGGCCCAAGGGCGTGGCGGTAACCCACCGCGGCGTGGTCCGCCTGGTGCAGGACACCCGCCTCGTCCGCTTCGCTCCGGACGACGTCGTCCTGCAGATTGCGCCGATCTCGTTCGACGGCTCGACGCTGGAGATCTGGGGAGCGCTGGGGAACGGCGCCCGCCTGGTGCTGATGCCTCCCGAGACGCCGACCCTGGCGGCGCTGGCGGCGGTGCTGGAGCGCCACCGCGTGACCATCCTCTGCCTCACCCCCGCGCTGCTGCACCAGATGGTCGACGACTGTCTCGACGGGCTGCGCCCGGTGCGGCAGCTCATCGCGGCCGGCGACGTGCCGTCGCCGCCGCACGTGCGCCGGCTGCTCGCGGCGCACCCCGGCCTGCGTTTGGTCAACGGCTACGGTCCCACCGAGAACACCACCGCCACGTGCTGCGCGCCGCTGGAGGGGGGAGTCCCATCCAACGCTGCGGTGCCGATCGGCCGTCCGGTCGCCGGCACCGAGGTCTTCGTCATTTCCGGCGAGGCGCCGCCCGTGCCGATCGGCGTCGCCGGCGAGCTGGTGGCGGGCGGGGAGGGCCTGGCGCGCGGCTACTGGCGCCGCCCCGAGCTGACCGCCGAGCGCTTCCGCCCGCACCCCTTCGCGGCGAGCCCGGGCGGGCGCGTCTACCACACCGGCGACCGCGCCCGCTTCCTGGCCGACGGCCGCCTCGACTTCCTGGGGAGAGTGGACCGCCAGGTCAAGGTCCGGGGCTTCCGCATCGAGCCGGCGGAGGTGGAGGCGGCGCTCGCCGCCCATCCGGAGGTCCGCGAGTCGGTGGTGGTGGCGCTGCCCGAGCCCGGCGTTCCCGGTGGTCCTGGGACAGGCACGCGGCTGGTGGCCTACCTGGTGGCGCGGGACGGAGCGCCCTCCCCGGCCGCGCTGCGCTCCTGGATGCGCGAGCGGCTGCCCGACTCCATGGTGCCGCAGAGCTTCGTGGCGCTCGCCGAGCTGCCGCTGACCGCCCACGGGAAGATCGACCGCGGCGCGCTGCCTCCGCCGGAAGCGGCGGCGGTGGGATCGGAGCCGGCCGCGGCACGGGAGCCGCGCAGCCCGGAGGAGCAGCTGCTGGCCGGCATCTGGGCGGAGGTGCTCGGGCGCGAGCGGGTCGGCGTCGACGAGGACTTCTTCGTGATCGGCGGCCATTCCCTGCTCGCCACCCGGATGGCGTCGCGCGTGCGCGCCATCTTCGGCGTCGACCTGCCGCTGCGCCGGCTGTTCGAGGCGCCGACCGTGGCGCTGCTGGCGCCGCATCTGGCGGCGGCGCGCCGGCACACGGAGGGGGGCGTCAGCCAGCCGCTGCGGCCGGTGCCGCGCGACAGCGAGCTGCCGCTGTCGTTCGCCCAGGAGCGCCTCTGGTTCATCGCCCAGCTCGATCCGGAGAGCACGGCCTACAACATGCCGGCGGCGGTCCGCCTCGAAGGAGCGCTCGACGTGCCGGCCCTGCGCCGCGCCGTGGCCGCGCTCGTCCGCCGCCACGAGAGCCTGCGCACCACCTTCGCGAGCCGCGGCGGCAAGCCGGTGCAGGTGATCGCTCCGGCCCCGCCGGCCTCCGCGGCGGCCCTGCCGGTGGTCGACCTCGGCGGGCTCGGCGCCGGGCGCGTGGAGGCCGAGACGCGGCGGCTCGCCGCGGCGGCCGGCCAGCGGCCCTTCGATCTCGTCAGGGGGCCGCTGTTCGCGCCGGTGCTGCTGCGCGAATCCGCGCTGCGCTCGACCCTCGTGGTGGCCCTGCACCACATCGTCACCGACGGCTGGTCGATGGGCGTGCTGGTACGCGAGATCGCGGCGTTCTATGGCGCTTTCACGACCGGCCGGCCGCCGGCGCTTCCCGAGTTGCCGATCCAGTACGCCGACTACGCCCGCTGGCAGCGCGGCTGGCTGACCGGCCCGGTGCTCGACGAGCAGCTCGCCTACTGGCGCCGCCAGCTCGCCGACTTGCCGCTGGAGCTCACCCTGCCGGCCGACCGCCCGCGGTCCGCTGTCGCGAGCGGGCGCGGCAGCCAGGCCTCCTGGCGCACCGGCGCCGAGCTGACCGCGCGGCTGCGCGCCCTGTCGCACGAGGGCGGCGCGACCCTCTTCATGACGCTCCTGGCGGCGCTCGAGGGACTGTTGGGCCGCCTCGCCGGCCAGCCGGACGTGGTGGTCGGCGTGCCGATCGCCGGGCGCTCCCAGATCGAGACCGAGGGATTGATCGGCTTCTTCGTCAACACCCTGGTGCTGCGCCTCGACCTGGGCGGAGCGCCCGATTTCCGCGCCCTCCTGGCGCGGGCGCGCGACGCCACGCTCGGCGCCTTCGCCCACCAGGAGATGCCTTTCGAGCGGCTGGTCGCGGAGCTGCGGCCCGAGCGCGCGGCGGCGCGCAACCCGCTGTTCCAGGTCCTCTTCGTGCTGCAGAACGCTCCCACCGAGTCGCTGCGGCTGCCGGGCCTGACGCTCTCGGCCTGGCCGGCGGCCGCAGAGGTCGCCCACTTCGACCTCTCCCTCGTCGCGGACGAGGACGACGACGGCCTCGGCGGCCACTTCGAGTTCAGCCGCGACCTGTTCGACGACACCACCGCGGCGCGGCTGGCGCGGAGCTTCACGCTCCTCCTCGCCGCCGTCGTGGCCGCTCCCGCGCGGCGCTTCGACGACCTGCCTCTCCTCGCCGGCGAGGAGCGCCACCAGCTCCTCTACGAATGGAGCGGCGGACCGTCGCCCTACCCGCGCGCCGCCACCGTGCACGGGCTGGTTGCCGGCCAGGCGCGGCGCACCCCGGACGCCGTCGCGCTGATCACCGCGGACGGCGAGGAGGTGGTGACCTACGCCCAGCTCGCGGCCCGCGCCGGCCGTCTGGCGCGCCGGCTGCGCGGCTGGGGCGTCGCGCCCGATCTCCCGGCAGCGCTCTGCATGGCGCGGTCGCCGCGCCTGATCGTCGGCCTGCTGGCGGTGCTCGAAGCGGGGGGCGCCTACCTGCCGCTCGATCCCGCCTACCCGCGCGAGCGGCTCGGCCTGATGCTCGACGACCTGCGGCAGGCCTGGGGTGGCCGGCCGCCGCTGCTGCTGACCGAGGAGCGCTTCGCCGGCCTCTTCTCCTGGTTCGAGGCGGACGGCGGACGGGTGGTCCGTCTCGACGCGGAGGAGGAGACGGAAGAAGCCCTGCCGGACATCCCGGCGCCGGCCGTCCTCCCGGAAAACCTGGCCTACGTGATCTACACGTCGGGGTCGACCGGCCGGCCCAAGGGCGTCGCGGTGCCCCATCGCGGCGTGATCCGCCTGGTGCGCGACAACAACTATGCGCGCTTCACGCCGGACGACGTCTTCCTGCAGAGCTCGACCGTCTCGTTCGACGTCTCGACGGCCGAGATCTGGGGAGCGCTGGGGAACGGCGCCCGCCTGGTGCTGCCGCCGTCCGAGACGCCGACCCTGGCGGCCCTGGCCGCGGTGATCGCGCGCCACCAGGTGACCACGCTCTTCCTCACTCCGGCGCTGTTCCACCAGATGGTCGACGACTGCCTGGAGGGCCTGCGTCCGGTGCGGCAGCTGCTGGTCGGCGGCGACGTGGTGTCGCCGCCGCACGCCCGCCGGGCGCTCGCGGCGCTCCCCGATCTGCGGGTGGTCGACTGCTACGGTCCCACCGAGAACACGACCTTCACCTGCTGCTACGCGCTGCCGCCCGGCCTCGGCGCGTCGGCGCTGGCGCCGGGCATGCAGGTGCCGATCGGCCGTCCCCTCGCCAACACCGACCTCTTCGTGGTGAGCGGCGAGGACCGCCTGGAGCCGCATGCGCCGCTGGCGCCGATCGGGGTGGTCGGCGAGCTGGTGACCGGCGGGGACGGCCTGGCGCGCGGCTATTGGCTCCGCCCCGAGCTGACCGCCGAGCGCTTCCGCCCGCACCCGTTCGCTGCGAGCCCGGGCGAGCGCGTCTACCGTACCGGCGACCGCGCCCGCTTCCTGGCCGACGGCCGCGTCGACTTCCTGGGACGGCTGGACCGCCAGGTCAAGGTGCGCGGCTTCCGCATCGAGCCGGCCGAGGTGGAGGCGCATCTCGCCGCCCATCCGGACGTCCGCGAGGCGGTCGTGCTCGCCCTGCCGGAGCCCGCGGGGGGCAGTGGTCCTGGAGCAGGAAAGCGGCTGGTCGCCTATGTGGTGGTCCGCGACGCCTCCCTCCCCACGCCCGCGCTGCGCTCCTGGCTGCGCGAGCGGCTGCCCGACTTCATGGTGCCGCAGAGATTCGTCGCGCTCGCGGAGCTGCCGCTCAGCCCCACCGGCAAGGTCGACCGCGCCGCGCTGCCGGCGCCGGAAGCGCAGGAGGGGCTCGGAGAGGAAGCGTTCGCCGCGGGACGGGCGCCGCGCAGCCCCGAGGAGGAGCTGCTGGCCGGCATCTGGGCCGAGGTCCTCGGGCGCGAGCGGGTCGGCTTCGCGGAGAATTTCTTCGAGATCGGCGGCCACTCGCTGCTCGCCACCCGGGTCGCCTCGCGGCTGCGCGACGTGTTCGGCGTCGAGCTGCCGCTGCGCCGGCTGTTCGAGGCGCCGACCGTGGAAGAGCTGGCGCCGGAGATCGCGGCGGTGCGCCGGCAGGCCGAGGGCGGGACCCCGCAGGCCCCGCCGCGGCCGGTCCCGCGCGACCGCGAGCTGCCGCTCTCCTTCGCCCAGGAGCGCCTCTGGTTCCTCGACCAGCTGGAGCCCGGGAGCACGGCCTACAACCTGGTGCTGCCCGTCGCCCTGCGCGGCCGGCTGCACCTCGGCGCGCTCGCCGCGGCCATGGCCGCCCTGGAGGCGCGCCACGAGGCGCTGCGGACGCGGTTTCCGGCGCGCGACGGTCGGGCTCGCCAGGAGATCGCACCCCCATCTCCCATCCTCTCCTTGCCGGTGATCGATCTGACGGCGCTGCCGGTGGGGCTGCGCGAGGCCGGGCGCGACCGTCTGGTGGCGGCTCTGGCGGCGCACCGGTTCGACCTGGCGCGGGGGCCGCTGGTGCGGTGGACGCTGCTGCTCGTGGATGCCGGGGGACCGGACGGCGTGCCCGCGCCCGAGAGCGCGTTCGTCATCGCGCAGCACCACGTCATCACCGACGGCTGGTCCATGGGCGTGCTGGTGCGCGAGCTCGCGGCGCTGTACACCGCCCGGGCGGCCGGCGAGCCCGGCAACGTCCTCCCTCCCCTGCCGCTCCAGTACGCGGACTATGCCGTCTGGCAGCGCGAGCTGGACCTCGCGCCGCAGCTCGCCTATTGGCGGGAGCGCCTGGCCGGCGGCCTGCCGGCGCTGGAGCTGCCGGCGGACCGGCCGCGCGCGATCGCGGGGAGCCGCCGCGGCGGCAGCGCCGCACGGCAACTGCCGCCCGAGCTGTCGGCCCGCGCCGGCGCCGCGTCCCGGCGCGCCGGGGCGACGCCGTTCATGACCCTCCTCGCCGCCTGGAAGGCGCTGCTCCACCGGCTGAGCGGCCAGGACGACCTGCTGGTCGGCGTGCCGATCGCCGGCCGCAACCGCGCCGAGATCGAAGGCACCCTCGGCTTCTTCGTCAACACCCTGGTGCTGCGCAGCCGGCTCGGCGGCAACCCGACGTTCGGAGCGCTGCTCGCCCAGGTGCGCGAGACCGCGCTCGGCGCCTACGCCCACCAGGACCTGCCGTTCGAGCGGCTGGTCGCGGAGCTGCAACCGGAGCGGGACCTCGACCGCACGCCGCTGTTCCAGGTCTTCTTCAACCACGTCAATTTCGCGCGCGAGGCCATCGCCCTGCCCGGCCTGACGATCGAGCCGGTCGCCACCGAGCCGCCGCCGTCCAAGTTCGACCTGACCGTCTACTTCACCGAGCACCCGGACGGCTATCAATTCAACCTCCTCTATGACGCCGGCCTGTTCGATCCCGGCCGGATCGAGGAGATGCTCGGCCAGCTGGAGCAGCTCCTGGCCATCGTGCTCGACGCGCCGGATCTCGCCCTGGGGATCGACGACGTCCCGCTGGTCACGCCCCGCGCCCGGGCGGTGCTGCCCGATCCTACGCAGCCGCTCCCCGGCGGCTGGCTGGGAGGGCTGGCGGGCGCCGGGCCCGAAGCTCCCGTGCACGAGCTTTTCGCGCGCCGGGCGCAGGAGGACCCGGAGCGGCCCGCGGCGGTGGACGAGGCGGGTGTCTGGACCTACGGGGAGATCGAAGCGGCGGCCAACCGCCTCGCCCGCCACCTGATCCGGATCGGACACGCGCCGGGCGACGTGGTGGCGATCGCCGGCGAGCGCCGCGCCGCGCTCGCCGGGGCCGTGCTCGGCGTGCTGAAGGCCGGGTGCGCCTTCCTGCTGCTCGATCCCGAATATCCGGCGGCGCGAAGGGAGGCGATGGTGCGCCTCGGCGGCGCCCGGACCGTGGTGGGGCTGACTCCCATCCCGGGCGAAGAGGACCCGGGCGCGCCGCCGGTCTCCGTGGGGCCCGGCGATCCGGCCTACGTCTCCTTCACCTCCGGCTCGACCGGCGAGCCCAAGGCGATCCTCGGCACCCACGCGCCGCTCCGCCACTTCCTCGCCTGGCACGCCGCCACGTTCGGCCTGGGGGGGAGCGACCGCTTCAGCCTGCTCTCCGGCCTCGGCCACGATCCGCTGCTGCGCGACCTGCTCGTGCCGCTCGCCCTGGGCGCCACCCTCTGCGTGCCGCCCGCCGGCAGCCTCGACCACCCGGAGCGCCTCCTCGCCTGGCTCGCGGAGCAGCGCCTCACGGTGCTCCACCTGACCCCGGCGCTGGCGCAGCTCCTGGGTCAAGCTCCCCCTCTCCCGGGTCTCCCCCACCTCCGCTATGCCTTCTTCGGCGGCGACCTGCTGACCCGGGCGGACGTGGCGCGGCTCCGCCGCCTGGCGCCGCGGGCGCGGGTGGTCAACTTCTACGGCGCCACCGAGACCCCGCAGGCCATGGGCTGGCTCGAAGTGCCGGAGGAATCGGAGCTCCCGGCCCTGCCGCTCGGCGTCGGGATCGACAGCGTCCAGCTCCTCGTGCGCAACCGCTCAGGCGCGCAAGCCGGGATCGGCGAGCTGGGGGAGATCGTCATCCGCACCCCGTTCCTGACGCGCGGCTACCTGGGAGACGAGGCGCTGACGCGTGAGCGCTTCCTGCCCGATCCCGCCGGCGCGCGCCTCTATCGCACCGGCGACCTCGGCCGCTACCGGCCGGACGGCCGCGTCGATTTCGCCGGCCGCGCCGACCGCCAGATCAAGATCCGCGGCTATCGCATCGAGCCGGCGGAGATCGAGGCCCTGCTCGCCGAGGAACCCGAGGTCGGCGAGGCCGCCGTGGTCGCCGACGCCAGCGGCACCTCCCTGGTGGCGTTCCTCGTGCCGCGCCCTGGCGCGATCCTGAAAGCCGGAGAGCTGCGGCGGCGTCTGGCCGCGCGGCTGCCGTCGTACCTGGTGCCGAGCGCCATCCGCCCCCTGGAGCAGCTGCCGCTCACGCCCAACCGCAAGATCGACCGCCGCGCCCTGCTGCGCCGCCTGGACGACGAACGGGTGGAGGCCGCGCGCGCGGCGTCGGTCGCGCCGCGCGATCCGATCGAGGAGGTGGTGGCCGGGATCTGGGAGGAGGTGCTCGGCCCGGGCCGCACGGGCGGCCGGGTGGGCGTCCACGACAGCTTCTTCGCCCTCGGCGGCCATTCGCTGCTCGCCACCCAGGTGCTGTCGCGGCTGCGCCAGCTCTTCGGGATCGACCTGCCGCTGCGCCGCCTGTTCGAGACGCCGACCGTGGCGGGCCTGGCGAGCGCCGTCGCCGAGCTGCGCACCGCGCAGGCCGCGCCAGTTTCCGGTGCCGAGCCGCCGCCGCTGGAGCCCCGCCCTCCGGGCGCCGGGCCGGCGCCGCTCTCGTTCGCCCAGGAGAGCCTCTGGTTCTTCGAGCAGGTCACGCCGGGCACCGCCGCCTACAACATGCCGGTGGCTCTGCGCCTGCTCGGACCCGCGCGGGTCGGGACGCTCGCGGCCGGCTTCGCCGGGATCGCGCGCCGGCAGGACAGTCTGCGCACCTCCTTCGCCGAAGGACCGGTCCAGGTGATCGCGCCGCCCGGCTCCGTCTCCAGCGCGGTGCTGCCGCTGGTCGACCTGACGGCTTTGCCGGGCGGCCGGCGCGAGGACGTGGCGCGGCAGCTCGCCGCCGCCGAAGCGGCGCTCCCCTTCGAGCTCACCCGCGGTCCGCTCTGGCGCGCCCGGTTGCTGCGCCTCGACGCCGGGGAGCACGTGCTGCTGCTCACCGCGCACCACGTCATCTGCGACGGCTGGTCGATGGGGGTTCTGGCGGCCGAGCTGAGCGCGTTCTATGAGGCCGACGCGGCCGGACGCGCCGCGCAGCTCCCCGCGATCCCGGTGCAGTACGCGGACTACGCGGACTGGCAGCGCCGCTGGCTCGGCGGACCGGCGATCGAGGCGCAGCTCGACTACTGGCGGACGCGCCTGGCCGGGGCGCCCGCGCTGCTGGAGCTGCCCACCGACCGGCCGCGCCCGGCCCGGCGCGCTCACCGCGGCGCGCGGATCGCCTGGGAGCTGCCGGACGGCCCGGCCGCGGCCTTGACCGCGCTCGCCCGCCGCCACGGCGCCACGCCGTTCATGCTCCTCCTCGCCGCCTTCCAGGCGCTCCTCGCGCGCCACAGCGGGCAGGACGACCTGGTGGTCGGCCTGTCGATCGCCCACCGCAACCGCATCGAGCTGGAGCCGCTGATCGGCTTCTTCGTCAACATGCTGGCGCTGCGCGGCGACCTGCGCGGCGATCCGCCGTTCGAGCGGCTGCTGGAGCAGGCGCGCGGCACAACGCTCGACGCCCTGGACCACCAGGACCTGCCGTTCGAGCGCCTGGTCGCCGAGCTGCGGCCGGAGCGCGGCCTCTCCCATTCGCCGATCTTCCAGGTCCTCTGCACGCTCCAGAACGCGCCGCTGGAAGCGCGCCTGCCGGGGCTCCAGCTCGCGCCGGTCGAGATGAGCGGCCAGGTGGCGCACTTCGACCTGACGCTGTCGCTCGCGACCGGCCGGGACGGCGGGATCGGCGGCTATCTGGAGTACGACGCCGAGCTGTTCGACGGCAGCACGGCGCACCGCCTGCTCGAGCACTTCGAGACGCTCCTCGCCGCGCTCGCGGAAGACTCCGACCGCCGCCTCTCCGGGCTGCCGATGCTCGGCGCGGAGGAGATCCAGCAGCTCGCGGAGTGGAACGACACCGCGGCGCCCTTCCCCGCGGACCGCTGCCTGCACGAGATCCTCGCGGACCAGGCGCGGCGCACGCCCGAGGAGCTCGCGGTGGTGTTCGGCACCGAGCGCCTGACGTTCGGCGCGCTCGACGCCGCCGCGCAGAGCCTGGCGGCGCGCCTCCAAGCGCTCGGGGTCGGGCCGGACGCGGTGGTGGCCCTCTACCTGGAGCGCTCCCCGGCGCTCGCGGTGGCCGTCCTCGCCGTGCTCAAGGCCGGCGGCGCCTACCTGCCGATCGACCTCGCCGATCCCCGGGAGCGCATCGCCTGGGTGCTCCAGGACGCCAGCCCGCGGCTGGTGCTGACCGCGAGCGGCCTCACGCCGAAGCTGCCCAAGGACGGACCGCGCTTGGTCTGCCTCGATCAGCCGGCTGAGCCAGCGGAGGCCCCCGTGTCTCCGCCGCCGGTCCAGCCGGAGAGCCTCGCCTACGTCATCTACACCTCGGGATCGACCGGCCGGCCGAAGGGGACGATGATCCCGCACCGCGGCGTGGTGAATTACCTGAGCTGGGCGGTGCGCGCCTACCGCGCGGCGGACGGCGGCGGCGCGCCGGTCCACACCCCGCTCGCCTTCGATCTGACGGTCACCAGCCTGTTCACCCCCTGGCTCGCCGGCCGCCCGGCGCATCTGGTGTCCGAGGAGGAAGGGGTGGCCGCGCTCGGCGTGGCCCTGTCCACCGACACCGGGTTCAGCCTGGTGAAGCTCACCCCGGCCCACCTGCCGCTGCTCGCCGAGCAGCCCGGAGCCGTGGCGGCCGGCCGCACCCGGGCGCTGGTGATCGGCGGCGAGGCGCTGCATGGCGAGAGCCTGGCGGCCTGGCGGCTGGCGGCGCCGGAGACGCGGGTGATCAACGAGTACGGACCGACCGAGACGGTCGTCGGCTGCTCGATCTACGAGGCGCCGGCCGGAGAGATCGGCGACGGACCGGTGCCGATCGGCCGCCCGATCGCCAACGCCCGCCTCTACGTCGTGGACCGCGACCTGCGGCCGGTCCCGCTGGGCACTCCGGGCGAGCTGCTGATCGGCGGCACGGGCCTCGCGCGCGGCTACCTGCGCCGGCCCGACCTGACCGCCGAGCGCTTCGTGCCCGACCCGCTCGGCGAGGCGCCCGGCGGCCGGCTCTACCGCACCGGCGACCGCGTGCGGCAGCGCCCGGACGGCGTTCTGGAGTACCTCGGCCGGTTCGACGATCAGGTGAAGATCCGCGGCTTCCGCATCGAGCTCGGCGAGGTGCAGGCCGCGCTCGCGAGCCACTCGAGCCTCGCCGCCGCGGCCGTGGTGGCGCAGGCCGGCCGGTCCGGCGCGAAGCGCCTGGTGGCCTACGTGGTGCCGCACTTCGGCGAGGAGGCGGCGTCCGCGAGCGAGCTGCGGCGCCACTTGAAGGCCCGGTTGCCGGAGCTCATGCTGCCCTCGGCGTTCGTGTCGCTGCCGGCGCTGCCGCTGACAGCCAACGGCAAGCTCGATCGCAAGGCTCTGCCGGCGCCGGCTGAGGAAGAAGAAAGGACGGCAAGGACAACAGAGACGCCAAGGACGGAGACACCGACGGAGGAGGCGCCGGTGCCGGCGGCGGTGGATTCTGGAGAGCCCCGCACACCGGTGGAGGCGGTTCTCGCGGGAATCTGGGCGCAGCTCCTGCACCTGCCGCGCGTGGGAATCCACGACAACTTCTTCGAGCTGGGGGGCGACTCGATCCTCAGCCTGCAGGTGGCGTCGCGGGCGCGGGCGGAAGGGTTGAAGGTCAAGTCGCGCGACCTGTTCCGCTTCCAGACCGTGGCGGAGCTCGCGGCGACCGTGGCGGCCATGCCGGAAGCGGCTCCCGCGAAGGCTCCCAGCGCTCCGGCGGCTCCCGCGGCCCAGGAGGTGCCGCTCACCCCGATCCAGCGGTGGTTCTTCGATCTCGGCCATGCCGAGCCGGCGCACTACAACCAGACCCTGCTGCTGCGCCTGCGCCGGCCCGTGGCGCCGCGGGTGCTGGCCGCGGCGGCGGCGCTCCTCGTCGAGCGCCACGAAGCGCTGCGGCTCCGCTTCGAGCGGGATGCGCACAACCGGTGGCGCCAGCGCGTCGCTCCGGCCGGGTTGCCCGTGCCGTTCACGCGGATCGACCTCTCGCGGTTCCCCGCGCCGGCCGTGGCGCTCGAAACCGCCGCGGCGGCGCTTCAGGCGAGCCTCGACCTGACGGCCGGGCCGATCCTCCGGCTGGCGTATTTCGACCTCGGCGGGGACGATCCGGGGCGCCTGCTGGTCGCCGTCCACCATCTCGCGATCGACGGGGTCTCGTGGCGCATCCTGCTCGAAGACCTGGAGACCGCCTGCGATCAGCTCGAACAGGGCGAGACGGTGCGGCTCCCCGCTCCCACCACACCCTTCCGGCGCTGGGCGGAGCGGCTGGCCGAGACCACACCCGCCCCGGCAGAGGCGCGCACCAGGATCGCGCCGCTGCCGCTCGACCATCCAGCTCCCGCCGTCGATCTCCGGCGCTCGGCGCGACAGGTCACCCTGTCGCTCGATGAGCCTGACACCGCAGCTCTGGTCCGAAAAGGCCGGATCGAGGAGCTCCTGCTGGAGGCGGTCGCCGCCGCGTGGCGGCGCTGGACCGGATCGGCCACCCTCCTCGTCGACGTCGAAGGGCACGGCCGCGACGCGCTCGGTGAGGACGAGGAGCTGGACGTGTCGCGCACCGTGGGCTGGTTCACCACGATCACGCCGGTCCTCCTCGATCTCTCGGCCCAACCCCGCCGCTCCCCCGGCTCCGGCCAGCTCGCCGCACCGCTGCTCTTCAACTACTTCGGCCAGCTCGATTCCGCCCTCCCCGCCGGCTCACGGTTCTCGCTCGCACCCGAGCCCTCAGGCGCCCACGTCAGCCCGCGCAACCGCCGCTCCCACCCGTTGCAGCTGGACTCCGCGATCGAAGGAGGCCAGCTCCACCTCACCTGGAGCTACAGCCTCGCCCTGCACCGTCCCGAGACGATCGAACGGCTGGCGCGGGAGACGGCGGAGGAGCTGCGGAGCCTCGCGGCGCCACCACCCCAAACAGAGGACATCGAGGATGCCTACCCTCTGACCCCGATGCAGCAAGGCATCCTCTTCCACAGCCGGCTCGCCGCGGCGCCCGGCGAGGGACCCGAAGCCGGAGCTTCCGAGCTCTACGTGGCGCAGTTCAACTTCACCCTCCAGGGCGCCCTCGACCTCGCGGCCTTCCGCGGCGCCTGGCAGCACGTGATCGACCGCCACGCGGTGCTGCGCACCGGGTTCCACTGGGTTGGCCTCGACCGTCCGCAGCAGGTCGTGCAGCGCCGCGTGGAAGCGCCTCTCGCCGTCCTCGACTGGCGCGGCCTCGACGCGGGCGAGCGCTCCGCCCGGCTCGCCGAGCTGCTGCGCGCCGACCGCCGCCGCGGCTTCGACACGCGGCAGGCGCCTCTCCTCCGCGTCACCCTGGTGCGCCTCGGGGAGGACGAGCAGCAGATGGTCTTCAGCTTCCATCACCTGCTGCTCGACGGCTGGTCGATGCCGGTGCTGTTCGGCGAGCTGCTGCACGTCTATGAGGCCCTGCGTGCCGGAGCGCGCCCTGCGCTGCCGCCGGCGCGGCCGTTCCGCGACTATATCGACTGGCTGGCCGCGCAGGACGCCGCCGCCCCGGGGGCCGCCGAGGCGTTCTGGCGCCGCGAGCTGGCCGGCTTCACCGCGCCGACGCCGCTGCCGCTCGAAGAACGTCCGGCGGCCGAGCGCCCCGCCGCGGCCGACTACACCCGCCGGTTCCACCTGCTGACCGCGGAGGAGACCGCCGCCCTCAACCGCCTCGCGCGCCGCGGCCGGCTCACCATGGGCTCCCTGATCCAGGGAGTCTGGGGGCTGCTCCTTTCCCGCTACGCCGCGGCCGAGGACGTGCTGTTCGGCGCTACTTCCTCCGGCCGGCCGCCGGAGCTCGAAGGCGCCGAGACGATGCTCGGGCTGTTCATCGCCACCCTGCCGGTGCGCGTCGCCGTCCGCGCCGAGGTCCCGCTCCTCCCCTGGCTCGGCGAGCTCCAGCAGCATCTGGCGCGCCTGCGCGAGATGGAGCACACCCCGCTCGCCGAGATCCAGCGCTGGAGCGAGGTGCCGCGCGGCCTGGCGCTGTTCGACAGCCTGGTCGTCTTCGAGAACTACCCGGTCGATCCGGGGCACGGCACCGCGCCCGGCGACCCTGAGGGCAATGACGGCAGCTTGCGCATCCGCGGGCTCCAGGCGCTCCAGAACACCAACTATCCGCTCACCCTGGTCGGCGCCATGCGCGAGGAGAGTCTCCTCCTCCGCCTCGCCTTCGACGCCAGCCGCTTCACCGTGCCGCCCGTCGAGCGCGCCCTCGCGCACCTGGCCACTCTGCTGCGCGCCCTGGCGGACACCGCTGATTTGGGAGACGGCCCGCCGCTCGGCGCCCTGCCGATCCTCCAGGCCGCCGAGCGGCACCAGCTGCTGCACGAGTGGAACGACACGGACCGCGCGCCGGCCATCGGTCCGTCGATCCTGCGGCTGTTCGAGCAGCGGGCCGCCGCCTCTCCCACGGCCACGGCTCTGCTCCTCGATCAGCTGAAGCTCTCCTATGCCGAGGTCGACGTCCGCGCGTCCCGGCTGGGCGCGGCGCTCCGCCGCCGCGGCGTCGGGCCCGAGGTCCTGGTGGCGCTCGCCCTGCGCCGCTCGCCCTGGCTGCCGATGGCGATGCTCGCGGTGTGGAAGGCCGGCGGCGCGTTCCTGCCGCTCGATCCGTCGTATCCGCGGGAGCGCCTGGCGTTCATGCTCGCCGACAGCGGCGCCGGCCTGCTGCTCGCCGAGCCCGACCTCCGCGACCAGCTCCCGGGCCCGCCGGAGCTCCGCCGGCTCACCCTCGAAGAGCTGTGGAACGAAGGAGCGGGCGCTCCGCCGCCGAGCGCGGCTCCCGCTCCGGGCACGCTCGCCTACGTGATCTACACCTCGGGCTCGACCGGCACGCCGAAGGGGGTGATGGTCGAGCACCGCGGCCTCGCCAACCTGGTCCGCGAGCAGATCGAGGCGTTCGGCATCACCCCGGAGAGCCGCGTGCTCCAGCTCGCCTCGTCGAGCTTCGACGCCTCGGTCTCCGAGATCTGGACCGCCTGGGTGGCGGGCGCCACCCTGGTCCTGCTGCCGGAAGGCGCCTTGGCGGCCGACGCCGGTTTGGTACGGCGCCTGCGCGAGCAGGCGGTCAGCGTCGTCACCTTCCCCCCGTCGCTGCTCGCCGCCCTGCCGTGCGACGAGCTCCCCGCGCTGGCCACCCTCGTGGTCGCCGGCGAGGCGGCGAACGAGGCCGTGCTCGCCCGCTGGGCGCCGGGCCGGCGGCGGGTGCTCAACGCCTACGGTCCGACCGAGCTGACCGTCTGCGCCACGATGGAGCCGTACCACCCCGGCCTGGCGGGCGAGCCGCTCCTCGGCCATCCCATCGCCAACACGCGCATCCGCCTGCTCGACGCCGAGCAGCGGCCGGTGGCGATCGGCGCCGTGGGCGAGATCTGCCTCGCCGGCGTGGGCCTCGCGCGCGGCTATCTCGCGCGGCCCGGCCTCACCGCGGCGAGCTTCGTCCCCGATCCCTGGAGCGCCAGGCCCGGCGGCCGGCTCTACCGCACCGGCGACCTGGCGCGCTGGATGGCCGGCGGCAAGCTCGCCTTCCTCGGCCGCCGCGACGCGCAGGTCAAGGTGCGCGGCGTCCGCATCGAGACCGGCGAGGTCGAAGCCGCCCTCGCCCGGCACCCCGACGTCCGGGCCTGCGCCGTGGTCGCGCGCCGCGACACGTCCGGACAAGGCCAGCTCGTCGCCTACGTGGTTTCCACTGATCCGGCCGCGCCGATCGCGCCGTCAGACCTCAGGACGTTCCTCCAGCGCACCCTGCCCGAATCCATGGTGCCCGGCCACTTCGTCGAGCTGCCGGAGCTGCCGCGCACCCCGAGCGGCAAGCTCGACCGGCGGGCGCTGCCCGATCCGGAGGTCACCGCGCGCGGCCGTTCGGCGCCGCCGCGCAACGATCTCGAGCGCTATCTCGCCGGCCTCTGGACGGAGATCCTGGGAGTCGCCGGCGTCGGCGTCGACGACGACTTCTTCCAGCTCGGCGGCCATTCGCTGTCCGGCGCCGCCCTGGTCGGCCGCCTGCAACAGGACCTCGGCGAGATCGTGCACGTGGTCGTGATGTACGACGCGCCGACCGTCGGAGCCCTCGCCGCCTATCTCACCGCGCAGTATCCGGACGCCGTGGCCCGCCTCACCGGCGACACCCTGCCGTCCGGGACCTCCGCGCCACCGGACGGAGCGGCCGGAGAGCCGGAGATCGCCGAGCTGCGCCGCATCGTGGCGGAGGGGAGCGGTATCCGAAGCGCCGCCCGGCCGGCGCCGCGCAATCCGCCCGCCCTCTTCGTGCTGTCGCCGCCGCGCTCGGGCTCGACGCTGCTGCGCGTCATGCTCGCCGGCCACCCGCTGCTCTTCGCGCCGCCGGAGCTGGAGCTGCTCTCGTTCGAGACGCTGGCCGACCGCCGCGCCGCCTTCGCCGGGCGCAACAGCTTCTGGCTCGAAGGCGCGGTGCGCGCGGTGATGGAGGTCCGGCGCTGCGACGCCGCCGCCGCCGAGGCGCTGGTGGCCGAGCTGGAAGCCCAGGAGGGTACGACCCAGGAGCTCTACCGCCGGTTGCAAACGTGGATCGTGCCGCGTCTGCTGGTCGACAAGACGCCCTCCTACGCGCTCGATCCGGAGGCGCTGGCGCGCGCCGAGCGCGTGTTCGACGGCGCCCGGTACGTCCACCTGCTGCGCCATCCGCTGGCGATGATCCGCTCGTTCGAAGAGGCGCGGCTCGACCAGGTCTTCTTCCGCCATCCCCACCGCTTCTCCCGCCGCCAGCTCGCCGAGCTGATCTGGAGCGTCAGTGAGGAAAACATCCTCGGCTTCCTCGCCGGCATCGAGCCCGAGCGGCAGTACCAGCTGCGGTATGAAGATCTGGTCGAGCGTCCGGAGGAGGAGCTGCGGCGCCTCTGCCACTGGCTGGAGATCGATTTCCATCCCGCCATGGCGGCGCCCTATGAGAACAAGGGCGAGCGGATGACCGACGGCATCCAACCCTGGTCGCGCATGCTCGGCGACGTGAAGTTCCACGACCACCGCGCTGTCGATCCGTCCGCCGCGCACCGCTGGCGCACCGAGATGCAGGGTCACGTCCTCGGCAGGCCGGCCGGCGCGCTGGCCGCCCGCCTGGGCTACGAGGCACCCGCCCCGGCGCCCTCGGCCGCCCTGGTACCGCTCCAGCCGCGCGGCACGCGCCCGCCGCTCCTCTGCATCCATCCGGCCGGCGGCGACGTCCTCTGCTACCGCGACCTGGCGCAGGCGCTCGGTCAGGAGCGGCCCGTCTACGGCCTGCAGGCGCAGGGTCTCATCGAGGGAGAAACCCCGCTGACCAGCATGGACGAGATCGTCGAGCGCGCGCTCGCCGCCCTTCTCGAAGTCTTCCCGGAGGGACCCTACAACCTCCTGGGCTGGTCCTTCGGAGGCTTGGTCGCCTACGAGCTCGCCCGCCGCCTGGCCGCGGCCGGCCGCGAGGTGGCGCTCCTCGCCATTCTGGACGCCGGCCCTACCGAGGCCGCCCTCTCCGGAGCCCCCGTCCCCGAGCCGCGCTACGACGAGGCCCACCTGCTGGCCACCGCCTTCCAGTCGGCCTTCCCGGTGACCGCCGAAGAGATCCGCGCGCTGCCCGAAGGCAACCGCCTCGCCCTCCTCTTCGCCCGCGCCGCCGAAAAAGGCCGCCTGCCCCAAGGTGTCGACCTCGCCCATGCCGAGCGCCTCCTGGCCACTTTCCAGGCCAACCAGCTCGCCGCCCGCACCTGGCGTCCCGTCCCCTACCCGGAAGGCCGCATCACCCTGCTCCGCGCCGCCGGCCCGTCCACCCCGCCGGACCCGGAGCCCGACCGCCCCCGCCGCGACCCGCTCCTCGGCTGGGGACGCCTCGTCGCGGCCGTCGAGGTGCACCAGGTTCCGGGGGAGCACGAGACCATGACCGATCCGCCGCAGGTGGGGGCGGTGGCGGAGGT
>DATFPH010000357.1:0-4038 GCA_035264905.1 Thermoanaerobaculia bacterium | reverse complement strand
CACGTCATCGGCCTCAGCTGTAGTCGATCTTCCCGGCCAGCTCGCCGCAGACGGGACAGCGGAAGACGAAGCAGGTCACCCACCAGTCCTCCGGGTCGTTGTCGGGGGGCCACAGCCCGTGGCACTCGGGGTCGGTCATGGCGAGGAACAAATCGCGGGCTGACGGAGAGCCCTGCTGCTTGAAATCGGCCGGCTTCCATTCGCCGAGGAAAACCATGAAGTCGCGGCAATGGACCGGCCACTCGACCTCGTTCCAGGTCGGGAAATCCGGCGTGCGCCAGAGCTCCGTGACGCTCTCCTGGGTGACGCCGTCCTCCAGGGTCAGCGCCTCGGGGGGATCCTCGTCGATCGAGTGGATCAGCTTGCCGTCGACGACGTAGCCGGCCTCCGTCACGTGGAAGAAGCCGAAGCGGCCTTCGCGCAGGCAGTGGATGCAGCCGAGCTGAGGAGTGTCCTGGACCTCGAAGCAGCGGTCCTCGCGCCCGCAGAGCGTGCACTCCTGGGGGGTCTCGAGAAGCCCGTGCATCTCGGATTCAGGGCCTTCGAAGTAGCGAAATCTCATGAGCGGCGAGCCCTCCTCCATGCGCGCCCATTGTAGCGGAGATGCCCCTTCCCAACCGCAGGCCCGCCGGCGTTTTTTTATGCCTTGTCCTCGGGCGGGCACACGTAGAGAGCCGTGCGGTCCAGAAGGATGTAGCCCGCGGGAACGAGCACGTACATCAGCAGGCTCAAGCCCCGGTGCTGGAACGCCGCGAGGATCGACAGGAGATAGACGACCGGCCCCAGCCCCAGCTTGAGGCTCGTCCGCAGCACCACGTCCCGCGCGAGATCCTTGGAAATCAGCCGCCGGTCGCGCGCCGCGTAGAACCAGATCGCTCCCAGGCTGCTGGAGCACAGGAGCTGCGCGATGCCGTAGATGACGGCCGCCATCCGGTCCTGCGGGTACTCGACGAGGAGAGCCGTCGGGAAGGGCACGAACGCGACGCACATCAGAAACAACGGTAAGATAGCTGCGGCTGAAACTGGGTCATGACGTTTTTGGTCGATCTGGACGAGCTGTCGCGTCGCGAGAGCGAGCAGACAGAAAGGATGCAACGGTCAACGATCTCGATCTGATCGCGCTCCGAGATGCTCTGCAACGCATGGGAGTCTTTTCCGAGGAGCGCGGCCTCGAGCTCTACCTCTCAGAAAGCAAACAGCTGAGTCCCTTCGTACCTCCCCTGTGCTCTCGCGAGCCATTGACCGGAGTGCTCCGGCCGCGCAATTTCGCGATTCTCCTCTTTGGCCGCGAGACGCAACGCTTCATTCCGGGAGCGGTCAGTCTGAAATATCTCGCGAAGCGCTGCCGCACGACCGCAACGTCGCCCGATCTTCCCTCCGCAACGAAGCGCCTTGCGTGGCGTGAGTTCCATGCCTATCTGGCCCGGGCCGAGCGGGAGTTGCGCGAAGCGCTCGAGTTGAGCGTCGATCCCGGGCTGACGGAGCAGATCAAACGGAATCTCGATTTTCTTGATCGCCTTCGCCGTGCCAACCAGCCTCGCCGCGGGAGCAGACGGTGATGATGACGAACCATCTTTCCGGCGGGACGGACGCAACGGCTGAAGAGGTTATCGCCGCGACCAGGCACTGGGTGGAGACCGCGGTGATCGGGCTCGACCTATGCCCGTTCGCCAGAGCGGTGCACGTAGGCGGGCTGATCCGCTACGCCGTCAGCGCCGCCACGACCCCCGAGCTCCTGCTCGCCGACCTCCTCTGTGAGCTCCAGGATCTGAACGCGGCCGACCCGGCGGAGGTCGAGACCACACTGCTGATCCACCCTCGGGTGCTCGACGACTTTCTGGACTACAACGACTTCCTCGACGTAGCCGATGCCGCGGTCGCCGACCTCGGGCTCGAAGGGGTCCTGCAGGTCGCCAGCTTCCACCCGCGGTACCAGTTCGCCGGCTCCGCGCCGGACGACGTCGAGAACTACACGAACCGCTCGCCCTATCCGATTCTCCACCTGCTGCGCGAAGCGAGCGTCGAGCGCGCGGTGGCGGCGTTTCCGGATACGGCCCAGATCTACGAGAAGAACGTCGCGACCCTACGTCTTCTGGGGCATGCGGGCTGGAACCGTTTGGGGCTGGGCCGGCTGGACCCCAGGGAGTGATCGAGCAGCAGCTCGCAACTTCCCCGGCCCGGCTCCGTATCTCAGATAGGGAGCAGGGAGCTTGGTCGTACGAAGATCCTGAGAGTCCCTGACCACCGATATCTGCTAAACTTTCCCCATAGACACAACGACCTGCCTCCCGCGGCGCTCAGCGCGCCGCCGATCCCGCTCGGGCGTCTTGGACTCTAACTCACATGAAAACAAGGAGATCAACACATGGACGCTGTCAGCTGGCTGTCCGCTGCCTGGTGGATTTTGCCGCTCCTCGCGCTCCTCATCGGCTACAAGCTGGTGCTGCGCGTCTTCGGGGTGGTGATCATCCCCCAGGATTCGATTGGTGTCGTCAATAAGAAATTCGTCGTAGTCGGTCGAAACCGCTCGCTCCCGGACGGCTCCATCATCGCCCTCCACGGCGAGGCCGGCTACCAGGCTGACACGCTCGCCCCCGGAGTCCACTTCTGGCTCTGGCCCTGGCAGTACGAGGTCGCCCGGCAGAAGTTCATGACCGTGCGGGAAGGCCGCATCGGCGTCGTGGAGGCGCGGGACGGCAAGACACCCGCGGATGGGCGCGTGCTCGGCAAGAAGGTCGACAGCGACTCGTTCCAGAGTGCGCGAGCCTTCCTTCAGAACGGCGGCGAGCGGGGTCCGCAGATCGCGGTGATCCCGCCCGGTACGTACCGCATCAACACGCAGCTGTTTTCGATCGTCGAAGAGCCTGCTCTCGAGATCGGGGACAACATGGTGGGCATCGTGACGACGAAGGACGGCAAGGCGCTGCCCTCGGGCGAGATCGCGGGCGGCGAGATGCGCGGGCACAGCATGTTCCAGGACGCGCAGGGCTTCATGAACAACGGCGGCTACAAGGGCCTGCAGGAGCAGGTCATGCTGGCGGGCCGGTATTACGTCAACCCGCGCTTCGCGACCGTCGAAACGAAGCCGATGACGGAGGTGCCGATCGCGCACGTGGGCGTCGTGATCGCTTACGTGGGCGATACCGGCATCGACGTGACCGGCGCCGCCTTCAAGCACGGCAACCTGGTGATCCGGGGACAGAAAGGTGTCTGGGTCGATCCGCTCGATCCGGGCAAGTACCCGATCAACCCCTACACCCACAAGGTGGAGAACGTGCCCACGGCGAACGTCGTCCTCAACTGGGCGACGGGCAAGACCGAGACCCACAATCTCGACAAGCACCTCTCGACCATCACGGTCCGTTCGTGCGACGGCTTCAAGTTCAACCTGGACGTGAGCCAGATCATCCACATCCCGCGCTCCGACGCCCCCAAGGTCATCGCGCGCTTCGGAAGCGTGGCGAACCTGGTCACCCAGGTGCTCGAGCCCACGATCGGCAACTATTTCCGCAACGCGGCGCAGGGCTCGGACGTGATCGAATTCCTCAAGTCGCGCAGCCAGCGGCAGGAAGAGGCGAAGAACGCGATCAGCGACGCCCTCAAGGAATACAACGTCGGCGCCGTGGACACCCTGATCGGTGACATCGTGCCTCCGGACGAGCTGATGAAGACGCTCACCGACCGCAAGCTCGCCGAGCAGGAACAGATCACGTTCCAGACCCAGCGGCTGGCGGAGGAGACCCGCAAGGAGTTCGAGCAGGCGCGGGCCATCGCCAACACGCAGGCCCGCGTGGTCGACTCCGAACGGAAGGTCACGATCGCGGACTACGACGCCCAGTCAACGGTCAAGATGGCCGAAGGCCAGGCCGAGTCCAAGAAGATCAACGCCGCGGCCGACGCGGAAGTGACCCAGCTCACCGGCCAGGCCGAGGCCGGCAAGATCCGGGCGGTCGGTACGGCGGAAGGCGACGTCATCAGGCTGAAGATCCAGTCGATGGAATCCCGCAACTACGCGGCCATCGAGGTGGCCAAGGCGCT
>DATFPH010000356.1:0-1863 GCA_035264905.1 Thermoanaerobaculia bacterium | reverse complement strand
GGTACCGATCCGTGTGGCCGCCTCAATCAGCGCCGCGTCGACTGTCAACTCGGTCGGCATCAGTCGAGGCGGCTCCGACCCTGCTCCAGGATCTCGCGGGCCGTCGGGCCGGGTGGCGTGTTTCTAGAGAGCTCGTCTGCTCGGCGATAGACACTTTCCAGGTAACTGGACACCTACAGCCCCCGGGCAGCCAGGTCGCGGAGTGAGGCGGGGTTCTGTTAACCTGCTGGCACGATGGAAGGCGACGAGCTGGGTGGCCTGAGCCGCGAGGAGCTGCTGGGGTTGGTGCGTCGTCAGCAGGAGGAGCTGGCGGAGCGCGAGGCGGCGATCGAGCGGCGCGACGAGAAGATCCGGGCGCTGGAAGAGGAGCTGTCGCAGTTCCGTCGGCCGGTGAAGACGCCGGAGAACTCGTCGGTGCCACCGTCGCGGGGCCGGAAGGCGAACCGGGTCGAGCGCCGAGGTCGGAAGCCCGGTCCCAAGCGCGGGCACGTCGGGGTCAGCCGGGAGCGGAGCGAGCCGGACGTCGTGGTGGCGTGTCGGCCGCGCGCGTGTGACGGCTGCGGGGAGGTGCTCCCGCAGACGGGCGGGCGCCGGGTGGGTCGGAGTCAGGTGACCGAGCTGCCGACGTTCGCGCCGGTGGTGGTCGAGGGCTGGCAGTACGCCGTGACCTGCGCGCACTGCGGGGTCGAGACGGTCGGCGCGTACCCGGCGGGGCTGGAGCCGCGCCGGACGTTCGGGCCCCGGATCGAGGCGCTGCTCTCGTACCTGCACGAGCGGCATCACGTCGGCTACGAGCGGCTGGTCGAGCTGTGTCGGGACGTCTTCGGCCTCACGATCAGCCAGGGTGGGATCGAGAACGCGCTGCGCCGGCTGATCGAACAGGCCCGACCGACCTACGCGGCGATCCGGGAGCAGGTCCGTGGCAGCCCGGTCATCAACTCCGACGAGACGAGTGCGCGGGTCGCCGGGAAGACCGAGTGGCAGTGGACGTTCCAGACGCCCGAGGCCAGCTACCACGTGATCGCGCCGAGCCGTGGCGGCGCGGTGATCGAGGCGTTCCTGGCCGGGGCCGAGCCGGAGGTCTGGGGCTCGGACCTGTACGCCCCCCAGATGCTGACCCCGGCCACCGCGCACCAGATCTGCCACAGCCACCAGGCGCGCGACCTGACGTTCGCGAGCGAGGCCGACACCGGCGACGAACGGGTCTGGGCCCTAGACCTGCGCCATGTCTTCGGCCGGGCCATCCGGCTCCATCATGAGCGCGAGCAGGTCACCTCCGAGACGTTCGCACGGCGACGGCTGCTCATCGAGAACGCCACCGATCGGCTGGTGTTCGACCGCTACGTGGCGCCCAAGACCGAAGCGGCTCGTCTCCAGCAGCGCTACCGCACCCACCGCGACAGCCTCTACGTGTTCCTGCACCGCGACGACGTCGAGCCGACCAACAACAGCTCCGAGCGCGACCTCCGCCCGTCCGTCGTCCACCGCAAGGTCATCGGGGCATTCCGCTCCGACTGGGGCGCCGAGGCCTCGGCGATCCGGACCACCATCCTCGCCACCGCCCGCAAGCAGGGCCGGAACCTGCTCGACGCCTTCCTCGCCATCGCCGGTCCTTCGCCCCTTCAGGCCGTCCCAGCCCCAGCCTGACTGCCTCCTCGCCAGACCCCGCGTCGCCGTAGGTGTTCAGTTACCTTCCAGGCCGGCTGGATCAGCCCGGAGCTGGAAGCGTCGCTCGCGGCCCGAGCGCCGCTACGGCGTGTCGGGCGTCCGGAGGACGTGGCGGATGTGATCGTCTTCCTGGCCTCGGAGCAGGCCCGCTGGATCACCGGACAGGTGCTGCACGTCGGGGGCGGGCACACGAGC
>DATFPH010000355.1:0-14927 GCA_035264905.1 Thermoanaerobaculia bacterium | reverse complement strand
TGGAACCTCTCCTCGGGCTGGAGACTCCGTCGGCCGACACATTTCGCCGTAAAGGAATACCAGATTCCGGACGGAAAAGCCAGACTGCTAGCTATCTCTCTGGAAAATCAACTCCTCAGGAGGGTACATGACGGAGCCCTGGTTCCGGATCGCCGACGGCTGGATTCTTCGGCAGGAACGCTCTATGATAGGGGCTCTCAAAAGGTGTGCGACAATGGCGTCGGCATACCGTTGACTGGAGGTGTTTCCATGTCCAAGTCAAAGAAAATCACTGTCGATCAGCTCGTAGCGGCCATGCCAACGGCGATCAACCGCGCTGTCAAGGATCAGGAGAACAGACCCCAGGGCACCGCCGAATTGACACCCATTGTGGGGTTCCTTCCCAACGACTGATCCGAGGCCGGCACAATGGCTCCGCGACTTCAGCCCGCGACGGCGGACCACGCCCGGGCACCCGCCCGGATCCAATGTCCGAGCTCGCGGCCGGAGATGCCCGGCAGCGCCGTCTTCGGCGTGGTCCTGGGCAGTGTTGAGCAGCCGCGAGTCGCCTATCTTGACCAACCCCAGCCGGTCACCGAAGAGCTCCTCGCTCTCTCGGGACCTGTCGCCCCCACAGAGGTCTTCCGGTTCGCAGCTCCCTGTGCCGGCGGTGCATGCCAGCACTTCGACGGGACGGATTGCCGCCTCGCGAGCCGCATCATCGAGCAGCTCCCCTCGGTGGTCGACGATCTCCCGGAGTGCGCCATCCGAGACGCCTGCCGCTGGTTTCTCCAGGAGGGAGCGGAAGTCTGCTTCCGCTGCCCCCTGATCGCCAGAGAGAGCTACGGAGCGGCGGAGCTCGCCGAGCCCCTCCGCGTCGCAGCCAATCCAGCGACCCCGGTCCGCGCCCGCCTTCCCATCCTGCGCTGAACCACCGCGGGAGCGCTCTTTCGAGCGCTCCCGTTTTGATGTCCGATCACGTCTCAAGCGCGAGAGCGTTCAATCCCGGCGCAGCGCCAGCACCGGATCGAGCAGGCTGGCGCGGCGGGCGGGGATGGAGCTGGCGATGAGCGCCACGGCGGCGAGAATGATGGGCGCCAGGATGAAAGTCAGAGGATCGTGGACGGTCACTCCCACCAGCAGGCTGCGCAGGAGGCGGGTGAACAGATAGGCACCGCCGAGGCCGGCCGCGACGCCGATGCCGACGGAGACCATTCCCTGGCCCACGACCATCTGGAGGACGCGCCGGCTGGTCGCGCCCAGCGCCATGCGCACACTGATCTCCCGCGAGCGCTGGTCGACCAGGTAGGACAGCACGCCGTAGATCCCCACCGCGGCGAGAACCAGGGCGAGGAACGCCAAGGCGCCCATCAGCACCATGGTGAAACGGGTCGAGCCGAGCGAGCGCATGACGATCTCGCTCATGGTCGCCACATTGGAGATCGGCTGCTGCGCGTCGATCGACCAGATCGCCTGCCGCACCGCCGCCGTCCGCTCGGTCGGCTCTCCCTCCGTCTGCACGATGACCGAGAACGGCACCAGGCGGACGAGCATCGCCGTAAACGCCGCATTGACCTGGCCGATGGGCACGTAGACGATCGGTGGCACGTCGTTGCCGAGGCCGCTCTCGCGGACGTCTTGGACGATGCCCACGATTCTGCGTGGCTGCGGATCCGCGAGGTCGGGCGCGATGGGCATTCCCATCCGGATGCGCGCGCCGAGAGGGTTCTCTCCCTTCCAGAATTGCTTGGCGGCGGTCTCGTTGATCACCGCCACCGGCTCCGAGCTGCTGACGTCCCGGTCGGTCAAGTACCGGCCGCTGGCCAAGGGGATGCGCAGGGTCTCGAAATAGCCGCCGGTCGAGGCGCGGTATTGGGCGCTGCCGATGCCTTCCTGGCTATTGCCGCCGAGCCACTTGCCTTCGATGGCGAACGGGACGGTCGGCCCGAGCTCCATGGGGAGCGAAGTGGCCACCGAGGCCGCCTTCACACCGGGCAACACCCGCACCCGTTCGGCGATTCGGCGGGTGTATTGATCGAGGGCGGCGGGCCTGCCATAGCGCGCCTCGGGGAGAGAGATCTTCAACGAGAGAACGTGGTCGGGACGGAAGCCCGGCGCACGATTGGTGATGGTCGCGAAACTCTTGAGGAGGAGCGCCGAGCTGGTGACCAATACCAGAGCCAAGGCGACTTCGCTCACCACCAGCAGGTGGCGGGCGAACCGCATCGCGCGTCCGCCGGTCGATTTGTTCGTCCCTTCCTTGAGCGGCTCATGGAGATTGACCCGCGTCGCCTGCAAGGCCGGCACGAGACCGAAAAGAACTCCGGAGATCAGGGAGATGCCGAACGTGAATGCGAGCACCTTGCCATCGATGCCGATGTGCGGCAAGAGGCCCTGCACCGCGGGTCCTCCCGCTCGGCCGAGAGGCGACAAAGCAAGCAGCGGTTTCAAGGTCCCCCAGCCGAGAAAGAGCCCGAGAACACCGCCGGCCAGGGCGAGGAGCACGCTCTCGGTGATGAGCTGCGCAAAGATGCGCGAGCTGCGGGCGCCGAGCGCGGCGCGGATCGCCACTTCCCGCCGCCGCGCCGCGGCCCGGGCGAGCTGCAGATTGCCGACGTTGACGCAGGCGATGAGCAGCACGCAACCCACCGCGCCGAGCAAAACGAACAGCGCCGGCCGCAGTTGCCCATAGAGGCGGTCCTGGAGAGTCTTGAGCCGGATCGTTTCGTCGGCTCCCACAAAATCCGGATGCGACGCGCCGAACTGGCGGGCGAGCACCTTCATCTCCGCCTGTGCCTTGGCGAACGACACTCCGTCCCTGAGCCGCCCGGTGATCTCCAGATAGCTCGCTTTCGACATGTCGGCCGGATCGATGCCCACCGGCGTCCACAGCTCCGCGGCGAGAGGAAAGCGGAAGCCCGGGGCCATGACGCCGACCACGGTATAGCTCTCGCCGTTCAGGTTGAGCGTTTTGCCCACCAGCGAGCGGTCTCCGCCGAAGCGCCGCCGCCACAGGCCGTCGCTCAGGATCACCACCTTGGGGCCGCCGGGCCGGTCCTCGTCCGGCAGGAAATCGCGCCCGATCTGCGGCCGGACGCCGAAGACCGAGAAGAACCGCTGGCTCACCCGCGAGACCACGAGGCGCTCGGGCACGCCGTCGCCGACAAGGTTGAAGCCCGCACCCAGGTTGTCGTAGGTGGTCACGCCAGAGAAGACGCTGTTGTGGTCGCGGACGAAAAGAAACTCGGGGACGTTGACCGTAGAGCTTTCGCCTCCCTGGAAGGCGCGCTGGACCTGGACCAAGTTGTCGGATTCCGGATAGGGCAGCGGACGCAGGAGGAGGCCGTTGATGACGCTGAAGATCGCGGTGTTGGAGCCGATCGCCAGGGCCAGGGTGAGCAGGGCAACGAGGGTGAATCCAGGGGTCTTCCAGAGGACGCGGGACGCGTAACGCACATCGCTGACGAGCAGGCTCATGTCCTGGAGAGTTTAGCAAGGTGCAGGCCGGGTACAATCCCCCTGCCATGACGTCCGCCGTCCACCGCGTCAACCTTCCCCAACCGCCTGCCCCGCCCGGAGAGACCCGCTGGCAGCGCCGGCGCCGCAAATTCAGGACGTGGCTGCTCCGGCGCTTCGACCATGCGATCCTGTTTCTCTACTGGCTGATTCACCGGCTGGACCGCGCCGCGCCGGGCGAGAAACGCTATTTCCGCGTCGCCATCTTCGGATCGAGCCGCATTCAGGAGAACGACGCCACCTATGTCCGGGTCCGCGAGCTCGCCCGCCAGCTGTCCTTCATGGGGTGCGACATCGTCACCGGCGGAGGTCCGGGGTTGATGCGGGCGGCCAACGAGGGGGCGCGGCATGGCGCCTATCGCCACAAGACGCGCTCGTTCGGGCTGACCATCCTCCTGCCCATCGAGGAGCAGCCGAACCCGTTTCTGGACGAGGTGGCCCACCACTCCACCTTCTTCTCCCGCCTCCACCAGTTCATCCGCCTGTCCCACGCCTACATCGTGGTGGACGGCGGAATCGGCACCACCCTGGAGGCCCTGATGGTCTGGCAGCTCCTGCAGGTGCGGATGCTCTCCGACCGGATCATCATCTTCGTCGGGCCGATGTGGCGGGGGTTGCGGAGCTGGGTCGAGGCCGAGATCGTGAACCGCGGCCTGGCTTCGCCCGGCGATCTGGAGATCGCGGTCTGGGTGGACACGATCGAAGAGGCCCTGGAAGTGGTGCGCCAGGCGCGCGACGAGTTCCTGCGCCGCCACAAGGTCATCCTTCCGCCGCCGGCCGTCGAAGATCCGGCCGCAGGCTCGCAGCCCGGATGACGTGAAAAAGTCCGCTCGGGCACGAGGCTTGCTTCGCAGGCGAAGGGAGTTGTTGATGAGGCCAATTTGGCAGAGTTACAGTCCGAGGGAGCGCGCATGGGTTTGATCTCTTTTCTGTTCTTCCAGCTGGGGCCCGATCGGGGTCCGGGCCTGCTCGATTTCTTCTGGCAGTCGGGCCCGATGGCGAAGGTCATCCTCACCACGCTGGTGCTCTTCTCTCTCGCTTCCTGGGCCATCATGATCGGCAAGGCCGTGCAGCTCAACAAAGCCGACCGCCAGAGCGAGAAGTTCCTCGAGGCGTTCCACCGCAGCCAGCGGTTCAGCGAGGTCAACGCCACGGCGGGCAAGCTGACCAGCTCGCCTCTCGTGGGCATCTTCCAGGCCGGCTACGCCGAGATCGACAGCCAGATCAAGAACGCCCCGGAGCCGGAGCGGCCGGGCGAGCGCAAGGCCTACCGCATCACCTCGCTCCCCGCGCTCCAGCGCACCCTGCAGCGGGCGGCCGGCGTCGAGCTCCAGGGGATCACCCGCTGGACCCCGTTCCTGGCAACCACGGCGTCGGCGACGCCGTTCATCGGCCTGTTCGGCACGGTCTGGGGGATCATGGTGTCGTTCAGCGACATCGGCACGTCCGGCTCCACGTCGATCGTGGCGGTGGCCCCCGGCATCGCCGAGGCCCTGATCAACACGGCGGCCGGCCTCGCGGCGGCGATCCCGGCGCTCATCGGCTACAACTACTTCGGCCAGCGCATCCGCCGGCTGCGGATGCGCCTCGACGACTTCGTCCTCGAGTTCCTCAATCTGGCCGAGCGGAACTTCACCTGATGGCTTTCACTTCCGGCAACGGCGACGGCGACGACGATCCGGTGATGGCGGACATCAACGTCACCCCCCTGGTGGACGTGATGCTGGTGCTGCTGATCATCTTCATGATCGCCGCACCCATGCTGCACCAGGGGATCGAGGTGGCGCTGCCGCGCGCCCAGGCGGCCCCGCTCCCGATGCGGATGGAGGACCCACTGGTCCTCTCGATCGACCGCGGCGGCAAGATCTTCCTGCGCGAGACGCCGATCGAGATCGAGGACCTGGTCGACCAGGTCAAGGCGCAGACCGAGGCGCGCGGCGACGACTCGGTGTTCCTCAAGGGGGACCGCGAGGTGCCCTACGGCCGGGTCATCGAGGTGCTCGACGTGCTCCATCGCGGCGGCATCGTCCACGTCGGCATGGTCACCGATCAACCCAAAGGGAAGAAGCGCTGAGGTGAGCCAGGAGGTGCATCGGGTCCTCTCGGCGCGCGCCCGGCGCGCGTCGCGCCGCCCCGCGGCCGCGAGCCTGGGAGCCGCGTTCCTGCTGCACGCCCTGGCGATCGTCCTCGCCCTGATCCTTCCCCGCTTGCAGCCGCGACCCGAGCCGCTCCAGTTCGTGCCGGTCGAGGTCATCCCGGCCCAGGCGCTCGGCGTGCGCCGGCCGGCGCCGCCCAAGCGCAAGCCGGTCCAGGAGGAGGCGCCCCCCGCCGCCGAGCCTGAGCCGGAGCCGCCCAAGCAGGAAGAGCCGGAGGAGGTCGCGCCGCCGCCCGAGCCGGCGGACGACGTCCCCGTGCTGCCGAAGAAAGAAGAGCCCAAGAAGCCCGAGCCCAAGCCGCAGGAGCAGAAACCCGCCCCGGACACGCGGCCGGGCGTCGCTCCCGGAGAGACCGGCGACCAGCTCGGCCGGCGCGGCGGGGCGGAGGGGAGCCCGCTCGGCACCACGGCGTTCGGCTCCCGGATCGGCGTCGACAACCCGGAGTTCACCTACGGCTACTACCTGGACCGCCTGCTCTCGCTGATCGATGCGCAATGGCAGCGCCCGAACATGGGCGAGGTCAAGGCCGTCGTCCACTTCCAGATCGAGAAGGACGGCTCGATCACCGATCTGCGCGTGGCCGAGTCGTCGGGGTACAATTCGTTCGACTTCGCGGCTCTGCGGGCCGTGCAGAGCGCCGCTCCGTTTCCCCCTCTTCCCCGGGGCTACAAGAACGACTCTCTCGGGGTCAACCTGATCGTCTATTGAAGAGGACTCATGAGATCGAGAGCCACCCATCTCGCCGTCGCCGTCGTCCTGCTCGGCGTGGGGCTCATGCTCCCCCGCATCTTCGCCCAGGAACCTCCCGCCGCGCCGCCGTCCCAGCCTCAGGAAGACCAGCCGCCGAACGTCACGATCGTGCTCGACCAGAAGGGCCAGAAGCCGATCAAGCTGGGAATCCCCCCTTTCCGCCGGCTGAGCGCCCTGTCGGGCGGCGCGGCCCAGGCGGCGCAGGAGCTGGAGCAGGTGGTGCGGCAGGACCTGCAGAATTCGGGGTATTTCCAGATCAGCGGTCCCGAGGCCTTCCAGGGTCTGCAGCTCACCGGCGACTTCGCCCGCGACCTGGAGGCCTACCGCACGACCGGCGTCGAGACGCTGCTGATCGGCGACCTGCGCGCCGAGGCGGACAAGATCGTCTTCGAGGGACGCCTCTTCGACGTGGCGAGCGGCCAGGCCATCCTCGCCAAACGATACCGCGGCGCGTTTCCGGTTGCGCGGCGGGTCGGCCACACCTTCGCCGACGAGGTGATCCTCTTCCTCACCGGCAAACGGGGGGTCTCGCTTTCGAGCATCGCCTTCACCAGCGACCGCACCGGGCAGAAAGAGATCTGGGTGATGGACTACGACGGCCAGAACCAGCGGCGGATCACCGGCCACCGCTCGACCTCGATGTCGCCCTCCTGGTCGCCGGACAACGAGTCGCTGGCCTACACCTCGTTCTTCAACGGCCCGCCGGGGATCTACCTGGCCGAGCTGGCGAGCGGCCGCAAGCAGCCTATCGTGAATTCCGGCTCGCTCAATACGACGCCGACCTTCTCGCCGGACGGCCAGCGCGTGGCTTTCGCCCGCTCGGTGGACGGGAACGTGGAGATCTTCTCGACCGGCCGCGGCGGCGGCAGCCTGCGGCGGCTGACCCATTCAGGCGCGATCGACACCAACCCGGCCTGGAGCCCCTCGGGCGGCCAGATCGCCTTCACCTCCGGCCGCGCCGGCAACCCCCATCTCTATCTGATGGACGAAGAGGGATCGAACCAGCGACGGCTGACCTTCGAGGGGGACTACAACGACGGCGCCGCCTGGAGCCCGACGGGCGACCTGATCGCGTACACCAGCCGGCGCGGCGGCCGCTTCCAGATCGCCGTGACCAACGTGGTGACGCTCGGGACCCAGATCCTGACCTCCGGGGCGGGCGAAAACGAGTCGCCGACCTTCTCGCCGGACGGCCGCAAGATCGTCTACGTGTCGCGCCGCAGCGGCACCAAGCAGCTCTACGTGATGGATCTGGACGGGGGCAACGCGCGGCCGTTGACGAGAGAGGGAAACAACGACATGCCGGATTGGTCGCGTCTCCCGGCGGAGCGGTGATACCATGAGGGTCCGAGAAGTTCTTTTTCCAGTTGTTGGACACGTCGTATCAGATCTGAGGAGATAGCGAGCATGAACCGCAAGTGGATGGTCTGGATCATGGCACCGGTTCTGTTGACCGTACTGTACGGATGCCCCAAGAAGAAGCCGGCGACCCCGGCGCAGGACCTCGACGTGGACACCACGACCGTGGCGCCCCCGCCGACGACCCAGGAGGTGGAGCCGCAGACCCCGATGACGCCGCCGCAGGACCAGCAGGAGGTCGATCCCCTGGCCTCGTCGGACCTGCAGGTGGTCAACCAGGAGCTGCAGCGCCGCGGCTTCAGTCCGGACGTGTATTTCAATTACGACGAGGCGTCGCTCTCGGACGACACGCGGGCGAAGCTGGCGCGCAACGCCGACCTGCTCAAGGCCACGCAGCTCCTCGTCACCATCGAGGGGCACGCGGACGAGCGGGGCACCAACGAGTACAACCTGGCCCTGGGGGACCGGCGCGCCAACGCGGTGCGTGACTACCTCACGTCGCTGGGAGTGGACGCGAGCCGCCTGCGCACCCTGAGCTACGGTGAGGAGCGGCCGGTCTGCACCGAGGTCGACGAGAGCTGCTGGTCGCAGAACCGCCGGGGCCACATGGTCATCACCGGACGGGCGAACGTCGGCTGATGATGCGGCGGACCAGCATGCGCCACCTCCGCAGCCTTCGTCACGTTGCCTGCATCGGATGCCTCGCGGCGGCCCTCGCCGCCGCGGGGTGTGTCAGTCCCCAGGACATCGAGGGCCTCCAGTCCCAGCTCTCCGACATCCAGCGGCAGATGCTCCAGCTCCAGAGGCAGGCGCCCAGCAAGCAGGAGATGGCGGATCTGGGGACCTCGGTCGACCAGCAGATGGGCTCGCTGCTCAAGACCGAGGCTGACATGCAGGTCAAGCTGCAGGACCTGTCGAGCCAGATCGACGAGCTGCAGGCCAAGCTGGAGGACACCAACTACCGGCTCGCCCAGCTCTCGCAGCAGATCGCCTCGACCAACCAGGAGCTGAAGGCCTTCCGTTCGCAGCCGGCCCAGGCGGCGCCGGCGCCCCTGGACCCGGCGAACGGCCCGGGCGGCGAGCCCGGGACCACGCAGCCTCCCCCGGCGCCGGCGCGGCCTGCCGGCCCCGCGGCCGATCCCCAGAGCCTCTACAACTCCGCGTACAACGACTACCTGCGCGGCAAGTACGACCTGGCCCAGCAGGGGTTCGAGGAGTATCTGAAGAACTTCCCGGGCACCGACCTGGCAGACAACGCCACCTACTGGATCGGCGAGTGCTACTACCGGCAGCGGCGCTATCGCCAGGCGATCGACCAGTTCGAGGAGGTGCTCTCCCGCTATCCGCGCAGCGACAAGTCGGCGGGCGCTCTGCTCAAGAAGGGCTACGCGCTGATCGAGCTCGGCGACCGCTCGCAGGGGGTGACCCAGCTCCGGCAGGTCGTCCGCCAGTACCCGACGAGCGACGAGGCGAACCTGGCCCGGCAGCGCCTGCGCGAGCTCGGGGTTGACGCCGGCTAGCCACGAATGCTATAAAGCTTTGCCGCACTCCGGCGCGGCATCTTTGTACCCCCTTTAGACAAGACCACCTCGGAGAGAGATCGACAGGTTATGGCCAATACCAAGTCCGCTGAGAAGAGGAATCGTCAGAACGAGCAGCGCCGGCTGCGCAACCGGGGCAGCCGTTCGCGCCTGCGCACCGCGATCAAGAAGCTGCGGACTGCCGTGGCGAGCGGTGATGCCGAGACCGCGAAGCAGCTCCTGCCCGAGACGCTCTCCATCATCGACAAGACCGCACAGAAGGGCGTCATCCATGGCAACGCCGCGGACCGGTACAAGTCCCGCCTGGCGCAGAAGGTCGCCAGCCTGTAAAGGGTCGCGACCCTGGGGGCCCTCACCCCCGGCCCCTCTCCCGCGAGCGGGAGAGGGGAGCACAGCGAATTCACTCTTCCAGACCACCCCTGCCTTTGCTTTTCACCCCTCGCCCGCTTGCGGGAGAGGGGCCGGGGGTGAGGGCCTCAGAATCCTTCCAGCAGATCGCTGACCATCGTCTCCGCGAAGCGCTCCGAGGCGCGCTCGATGGCGTCGTCTTCCAGGTCCACGTAGTTCTGGTTCGTGGCCTGGATCGGATAGGTCTCGCGGAAGGTGTAGCGGTCGTTGCTCCAGATCGGCTGGTCCTGCCCGGTCCGCTTGAAGGCGATCTGGGCGGTCAAGGAGATCTCGTACTCGGTGGCCCGGCCGCTCGGGTCGAAGGTCACCGGCGTGGCTCCGAAGAAGACCACAGCTCCCGACAGCTCGGCATCGGCTCCCTCGGGCGCTCCCAGGATCGAGAAGCGCTGCCGCCGCACCATCTCCTCGGCGATCGCCCGCGTCAGCGCCTGCTCGACCTGCGAGCGGGGCGTCCGGTTCTCCAGCGGCCGGATGTAGACGCTCTTGATGTCGGCCGGCAGGTTGCTCCCCCGCCCCACCAGCGCGTACCCACAGCCGCTCAGAACCAGCAGGAAGACGCCCAGCAGGGCGCCGGAATACCATCTCGCAGTCATGCGGACCTCCGGGTCACCAGATTGATCAAACGGCCGGGGACGACCACGGCCTTGGCCAGGTCGCGGCCTCCCATGTGCTCCTGCACCTTGGGGCTCGCCAGGGCCGCCTCGCGGATCTCCTTGTCGCTCGCCCCCGCCTCCACCTCCACCCGGTCGCGCAGCTTGCCGTCCACCTGCACGACCAGCTCGAGACGGGCGCGGCGCAGCTTGGTCTCGTCGTGCTGCGGCCAGTCCGTGTCGAGGATGTCCTCCACGTGGTCCCGCCGCTCCCACAGCTCCGCCGTCATGTGCGGCGCCATGGGATGCAGGAGCTGCAACAGCGTATCGAACGTCTCCTCGCAGCGCAGCCGTGACGCGGTCTTCTCCTCGATCGCCCGCGACAGCGCGTTCGACAGCTCCATGAGCGCGGCCACCGCCGTATTGAAGTGGAAGCTCTCGAAGCTGTGCGTCACCCGCTGGATGGTCGCGTGCCGCTCCCGCTCCAGATTGGCGTCCGCCGGCGCGGTGGGCGGCGTATCGGACAGGCGCTCGCCGATCCGCCAGACCCGCTGGAGGAAGCGCCAGGCGCCGCTGACCGCCTCGTCGCTCCAGTCCGCCTCCTTCTCCGGCGGGCCGATGAACAGAGTGTAGACCCGCTCGGTGTCCGCGCCCATCTGCTCGATGAGCTCGTCCGGCGAGACCGTGTTCCCCCGCGACTTCGACATCTTCTCCACCCGGCCCGATTTCTCCGAGTAGCGGGTGATCATCCCCTGGTTGAACAGGTTCTTGAACGGCTCCTCGAAGCCCACCAGACCGAAATCGTGGAGCACCCGGCAGATGAAGCGGGCGTACAGCAGGTGGAGGATCGCGTGCTCCACCCCGCCGATGTACTGGTCGACCGGCGCCCACTTGTCCACCAGCTCCGGATCGAACATGCGCGTCTCGTCGCGCGGCGAGAGAAACCGCAGGTAATACCAGGAGCTGTCCATGAACGTGTCCATGGTGTCGGTCTCGCGCCGGGCGGGCTTCCCGCAGCGCGGGCATTTCGTCTCCGCGAACGTCGGGTGGCGCGACAGAGGGTTCCCCTCGCGGCCGGTGAATTCCACGTCGTACGGCAGCTCCACCGGGAGCTGGTCGTCCGGCACCGGCACGGTGCCGCAGGCTTCGCAGTAGACGATGGGGATGGGAGTGCCCCAGTAGCGCTGGCGCGAGATGAGCCAGTCGCGCAGCCGGTAGGTGACCTTCGCGCGGCCGATCCCCTTCTCCTCCAGCCACTCGACGAACTTGCGGATCGTCTCCGGCCCGCTGGCCAGGCCGTCGAACGGAGGCGCGTTGCGGATCACCCCTTCGTGGAGGACCGGCTCGCGCAGGCCGGCTGCGTCGGCCACCCCCTCCGGGTGGTAGACCAGGCGGACCGGGAGCCCCTCCTGCCGGGCGAAGGCGAGATCGCGGGCATCGTGCGCCGGCACGGCCATGATCGCGCCCCTCCCGTAGTCGGGCAGCACGTAGTTGGCGATCCAGATCGGGATGCGGTCGCCGGTGGCCGGGTTGACCGCCTTCGCGCCGGTGTCGCGCCCGTCCTTGGGAGTCGTCTCCCCCTCGCGCTGGATGCGCGGCGTGTTGCGCACGTAGTCGATCCAGCCCTCCAGCTCGGAGCGCCGGGGGTGCCGGGCGATCAGGCGGGCGACCAGCGGGTGCTCGGGCGCGAGGACCAGGAACGTGGCACCGTGGATCGTGTCCGGCCGGGTGGTGAAGACCGTCACGGACTCTTTGAACGCCGGGATGGCGAAGTCGATCTCGGCCCCCTCGGAGCGCCCGATCCAGTTGCGCTGCATCACCTTGACCTTCTCGGGCCACCCCTCGAGACCGTCGAGGCCGGCGAGCAGGCGGTCGGCGTAGTCGGTGATGCGGAAGAACCACTGCTCCAGGTCGCGCTGCACCACCGGCGTGCCGCAGCGCTCGCATTCGCCGTCCACCACCTGCTCGTTGGCGAGCACCGTGCGGCAGCTCGGGCACCAGTTGACCGGGGCCTCCTTCTTGTAGGCCAGCCCCTTCTCGAACATGTGGAGGAAGAGCCACTGGTTCCAGCGGTAGTACTCCGGCGTGCAGGAGGCGATCTCCTTGGTCCAGTCGAAGAGGATGCCCCAGCGCCGGAACTGCTCCTTCATGACCTTGATGTTGGCGAAGGTCCAGTCGCGCGGATGGACGCCCCGCTGGATGGCCGCGTTCTCCGCCGGCAGGCCGAAGGCGTCCCAGCCCATCGGGTTGAGCGCCTTCTTGCCGTTCATCCGCAGATAGCGGTACAGGGCGTCGCCGAGGATGTAGTTGCGCCCATGGCCCACGTGCAGGCGGTCCCCGGACGGATAGGGGAACATCATCAGCATGTAGTACTTGCTGCGGGCATGGCGGAGATCCACCTCCGCCGCGCGCTGCCGCTCCCACCGGTCCTGCCACTTGGCCTCGAGGGCCTTGGGCTCGTATTGGCTGCTCATCGGTTATCCGCTCCCCACGGCCGGCCGATCGGCGGGCCGCGGCCCGGGACGCCTGCCCGGGGCTCTGTCTATTTGAGGGTTCCCCGGAAGGTGTGTTGCTTGAGGAGCCCGTCGAGGAGGCCGTTGACGAAGCGCCCCGACTGCTCGGAACCGAACTTCTTCGCCAGCTCGATCGCCTCGTCGAGGACCACGAGCTTGGGCGTGTCCTCTTCGTACATCATCTCGTAGATCGCCAGGCGGAGGATGTTGCGGTCCACGGCGGGCATCCGCTCCAACCGCCAGTTGTCCGCCTGGCTGCGGATCAGGTCGTCGATCTTCTCCTGGTTGTCCAGAGTGCCACGGACGAGCTCCTGGGCATACTCGAAGGCCTCGACCGCCCGTTTGCGGCTGCGGTCGGCCTCCTCCCGCTCCTTGGCCGTCAGCGGGCCCTTCTTTCGCGGAGCCGCGCCCTCGCGGGCCACGTATTCCGCCAGGTCGAAGGTCGCGATGATGTGGGGCAGCGCGCTGCCCCCCAGGTCGCTCTGGTAGAGCATCTGGACCGCCATCTCCCGTGCCGTGCGCCGTTTTCCTGGTGTCATTCCAGTCCCAAAGCTCCAAGACATCAAAACATTCGAGCAGCGCTCCGGCCTTCGATCGGCCGGCGCGCGCGTCTCTCGCCTTCAGCAAAACTCAGGCCCGGAGGCGGGCGAAGAGGTCGGCCATCTCCAGTGCCGCGATGGCGGCCTCCCAACCTTTGTTGCCGGCCTTGCCGCCGGCGCGCTCCTGTGCCTGCTCGGAGGTGTCGCAGGTCAGCACGCCGAAGCCCACGGGCAGGCGGTGGCGCTCGGCGACGCGCGCCAGTCCCTGGCTGCAAGCGGAGCAGATGTAGTCGAAATGCGGCGTCTCGCCGCGGATGACGACCCCGAGGGCCACCAGGGCATCCACCTTCCCGGCGGCGGCGATCTCCTCGGCGGCCTGTGGGATCTCCCAGGCTCCGGGGACCCGCACGACCTGGATGTCCGCGGGCTCGACGCCATGCCGCCGCAGGCACTCCAGGGCGCCGGCCACGAGCTGGTCGCCGATGCGTGAGTTGAAGCGGGAAGCCACGACCGCGAACCGCCGGCCGGCTCCGCTCAAGGAACCCGTGATTTCTCGAATCTGATCCATTCCAAGCCCTTTGCGGGAACGAAGAGTATACCGTGTGGCGCGCTCACGGAAGGACGTTCCGCGCTATCTGGCGCAGAAAGATGCCATAGCCCGGCGCGAAGAAGGCCTTGATCAGGACGTCGGCCACCAGGCCGCTCGCCGCGAGAGCCATCAGCTTCAGCTCCTCCCGCTCGAACGGCCAGATCCGCCGCACCAGGAGAGGCCGTGCGAACACGGTGCCGAACAGCACGTAGGCGAGCACCCGCAGCACCGACCACGGAACCCAGGCGGCGAGACAGCCGAGGACCGGCTGGCTGCTCTCCACCGCGTAGCTCCCCACGAAGTAGCTCATGTACCCCATGAGCACGGCGCCCAGCACCAGCCCCAGATAGCCGCCGCTCAACCAGGTCAGCACCAGGAAGATGGCGAAGTGGGAGGCGTGCGTCGGCAGGAAGGCGCGCCAGTCGTTCTCCCGGCCGACGCCCGTGTTGACCCAGGTGAACATCTCCTCCCGGTAGGCCTCGCCGTTCAAGATGCCGGCGCGGGCGGCGTCGGGCAGCCAGAAGACCAGGGCGATGACGCCGGCCGAGAGCAGGGCGGCCCAGGCGATCCCGAGCTGCCAGGCCTTGAAGTAGTCGCGCTCGCGCACCCGCTCCGCGAAGGAAGGATAGAGCGTGAGCGGCGCCAGCAGGGGGAACAGCCACCTGCCCCCGGGCAGAGCCGCCAGCAGCGGGAGGAACGGCGTGAGCAGGATCCAGAGGGAACGGCTCACAGAGCGCCTCCCACGGGGCCGAGATGGATCTCCTCGATCAGGGTGGACGGATCGGTCTCCAGGGCGGTGACCACGGCCCGGGCCACCTCGCGCGGCGGCACCATGAGCGCGCGGTTCCAGGTGCCGGGGAGCTCGTCCCAGAGCGGGCTGTCGGTGGCGCCCGGATAGAGCGCCGTCACCCGCACGCCGGAGCCGCGCAGCTCCTCGCGGAGAGCGGCGACGAGGCCGGCCAGCCCCCACTTGCTGGCGCAGTAGGC
>DATFPH010000354.1:0-1774 GCA_035264905.1 Thermoanaerobaculia bacterium | reverse complement strand
AAGCTCTTCCGCGGCTGGTCCACCGCGGTGAGCGCCGGCGGCGACGCCGAGGCGGTGGACCGTGGCGTGGCGATGTTCCGCCAAGCCTACGCCGACAACGCCGCGACCGGCGCGCGGCTCTCCCAGCCGTACTACCTCTCGCTGCTCATCGAGGTCTGCCTCCTCCACGGCCGCTTCGACGAGGCGCGCGAAGCCCTGGAGACGGCGTTCTCGATCATCGAGGCCACGGGGGAGCATTTCTGGGCGGCCGAGATCCACCGCCTGCGCGGCGAGCTCGCCCTGCACACCGGCGCGGAAGCCGAGGCCGCGGGCTGGTATCGGCAGGCCCTGGAGGGTGGGCGCGAGCGCGGCGCCCGCTCCTTCGAGCTGCGAGCGGCCATGGGCCTGGCCCGCCTCTGGGCACGCCAGGACCGGAGGGAGGCCGCGCGGGACCTCCTGGCGGAGGTCTACGGCAATTTCGACGAAGGGCTCGGCACGGCGGACCTGATCGACGCCCGGGCGCTGCTGGCCGAGCTGGCCTGAATCGGCCTAACCCTTCTCCGGCGCCAGGCGGTGCAGGGTCGCGATCGAGTCGGGGATCAGGAACTCCACCTGCCCGCCGTACTGCTGGTTGATCAGGCCCTGGAAGACCAGTTGGGAGAACGCCTCGACCCCCTTCGCGGGGAGATGGTCGGCGGCGCGCTGCCCCGACCGGACGGCCTTCAGGAGCAGCCACTTGAGGAACGAGTGGCCGGCGACGGGCGCGATCCCGAGCCGGCCGCAGGTCGCGGGCCCCATCAGGTCCCACATGTAGATCCGCGGCATGGTGCGCAGCCCCAGCCAGCCCAGGAGCCGGGGGATCCTGTCCTGCAGCATCTTCAGGTTGTCCTGCGCCAGGATCCCCCCGCCCGGGTTGTGCGCCGCCTCGACGTAGTGGCGGCGGGCGTAGGCGGCGTAGAACTCGGCGGCCTGCGCCAGATCCTGCGGAATGTACGCGGTGCTGTCCGGGTCGTCCACGGGATGGATGCCCACCATCCGCGCGAAGACCTGCCAGAGATAGTAGAGATCCTCGGCGTCCGCATCCGAGAGCCCCACGTTCAGCCGCCGCAGCCCGTCGATCACCAGGTAGGAGAAGGCCATCAGCGTCGCCAGCATGTCCTCGTGGTTGACCGGCACGCCGTAGCGCTCCTCGTAATGCCGCCGGTGGCGGGGAACGATGGTGCGGATGCCGGCGTGCAGGAGGCGCATCTTCTGGGCCGTGAGGATGACGGCGCCCGCCGGCTCGAAGCCATGGACGGAGCAGACCCGCACGAGCATCTGGAGGACTCCCAGGAGCCGGTCGTAGGGGTTGCGCGCGAGGTCCCTGGAGATCATCAGGATCTCCGTCAGGCAGGGGGCCTGATAGCCCTCGGGGAGGCTCTTGGCCAGCAGGACGAGGGCGCCGGTGAAGGCGTGCCGCATGTACACGGCCTCGCCGCGGCGGACGCGCTCCAGGTCCACGCCCGCGGGCAGCGCGTTCGTCCGGTCCACGAGCTCCTGGAGCGGCGCCGGCAGGTCCGGCGGCAGCGGCTGATCGTCAGACCGCATCATCTGGAAGAGACGGTTGACCTCAGAGATGTCCCGCTCGCGGATCAGGCGCTCCACGGCGCCGTCCGCGAGGGGGTCTCCCTGGCGCCGGAGACCGTCGAGGAATCCGTCGTCCGACCATTGGGTCGCTTGCATGATTGGACGCAGTCTAGCCCTGGTGAAATCGGCGGTCAAGATGGTATTCTCTCGCCGTTCAACCCCGATATCT
>DATFPH010000353.1:0-5907 GCA_035264905.1 Thermoanaerobaculia bacterium | reverse complement strand
CCTCGTAGCCCCCAACCTCAACAACTCAGCCTCATCCTGGCGCGCAGGCTCCTAGGCTGTGCCGATTCACGAGGGACACAAGGAAGAGCTGGATCGAAGGAAAGAGAACCTCATGCGAAACCCAGCCTCGGGTTTGAGTTGGGAGGAGGTCAAGCGCCGTGCGGGACTCCTAGATCCACGATCCAGGCTTTGAGGACGTAGCGTTGACGTAGCCAGGCTTGCCATATCCCGGTATCAGCACCCAATCTATGAACCTTGAGAATGGTCTTAACTCTTCGGCGACTGCGACATGCGGGCCTACATTAGCTCCGCCCGTACAGTTTCAACAAAAGATGCAACATTTGAATGATCCAGAGCTGCATACCGCCACAAAACCAAGTCAACTACCGCTACAGGCTCTCCCGTCAAGTTCTGTATACTGGAGCAAAGCGCATCAACGTCTTCGTAGCCCAGTGCTTCGACGATCCTTACCAAGTGGCGATCAGGCTTTGCGCAGGAAAAGCCTATATTCTTGGCAAGATGGTACGATGTAATAGGGCCAATAAAGGGAAATGTACGAAGGTAGTCTGGCCCCATGCAACGTATTCTCTTCTTGACCGAAGTGAACCCTTCTTCTCGTACTCGTTCTGCAACACGCGTAATCGCCTCAAGCTTTCCAATATGCCTGAAGTACGGGTGCGCGCGACGAATGCATTGGTCAGCCTGTTCGGCGATATCTGACGCAGATTGCCAAAAAAGAAACTCTTTTGAAACAAGCTTAAATCTCTGTCTGACAACCGACTCGCGCATGCCGCTACTCAAAATAACCCACGCAGATTCTCTCAAAAAGCTTTGCTCATCGAGAGAGTCCAGGCTTACCTCGTATTGCCAGTCGATCTCAGCAGCGAAGCCATTTGAGATTAGGTAATCCTTGACCCTGTAGTAAGCTCGCGATAGTGCAGCGGTTCGCGAAGGCAGGGGCATATAACTAGCGACTTCCAGGGCATTCTGGCGCTCGGCTTCTGCTCAACGTGACAGACTGGTGCTGCAGAAGCCCTCCCCCGCACCTTCTCCTATAGGCGCTGCCTCGCGGAATCTGGAACCCCTCCGCCGTAGCCGCCGCGCCCGAAAGGAGAGCACCATGCTTGGCACCATCTGGAACTCGCTCCTCAGCCTGCTCGGCTTCTTCCCCCAAGGCTGGATCGACCTCGACCCTCAGAGCCTGTCCTCTGACCTTGGCCACGAGATGGATCCGAACGGGTAGGAGAAAGTGCATTCCGGTGCCGGCGACCTCTTCCTGAGCCAAGTGGATGTCGCCGGCCTGCCTTTTTGTTATCCTCGCCCGCAACTGGCTGCCACCGGGGGCGAGACTATAACCGATGGACGACATCCACCTATCACGCGAGATCCTTCATGCCGTCGAGACTGGGAAGTTGTCACCGAACGTCCTGGACGAGATCAAGACCGACCATCTCTTGGGGCGCTGCCCTCATTGCCAGGCCGAAGTGGCGGCCTATGAGGCGGCGCGGCGCGCGGAGGCTTCCGTCCTGAACCAGATCTTCCAAACTCTCTCAGGGCTCTTCGACAGGGTGACGGCCCTGAGCTCCAGGGACTCCTCGCGTGCTCAACGGGACCTCCTGGAGCTGCTTCGAGCGTCTCCAGACGAACGGTTGCAGCGGATCGAGCGCGCCCGGGATCGTTTTCGCGGCGCGGCCTTCGTGACGGGGCTGCTTGAGGAGAGCCGGCGGTGCATCCCTGACCGGCCCGCGGAGGCTTTCGATCTTGCCGATCTCGCCCGGAGGGCAGCCAACCGAGCTCCCCAGATTCCGGGCTATTTCGGCCTGTATGTCCTCTCCACCGCTGCCATGGCGAATGCCCGCCGGGCAGGCGGCGATCTTCAAGAGGCAAGCGAGCTCTTCGCTACCGCCCGCCGGGTGCTGGTGGAGCACGGGGTCACGGACCCGGCCGTCGTGGCCCGGGTGGACGACCTCCTCGGCTCTCTCCGCAAGGATCAGCGCCGTTTCCTGGAGGCGGCGAAGCTTCTGAAGCGGGCGGCGATGCAGTTTGAGCTGATCGAAGCGCACGACGATGCGGCGAAGGCTCTGATCAACCTGGGGGCGGTATACAACCATCAGAAGGACGTGGACCGTGCCATCGAGACCACCCGGGAGGCTCTAGCTCTTCTGGGGCGGGAGTCGGAGCTGCGGCTCCATCTCTGCGGTCTCTACAATCTGGCGTTCTATCTGACGGGGGCGGACAGGTTCGAGGAGGCGGCGGAGCTGCTGGAGCACAATGAGGATCTGTTCCAGAAGTTCCCGGAGCCCTGGACGCAGCTCCGTCTGCTCTGGCTGCGGGGTGACATCGCCGCGGGGCTGGGCGATCTCGCGGCGGCCGAGCGGGCGTATGTCGAGACCCGTGATGGCTTTGTGGCGCAGGGGATCGGGTATGACGCGGCCATGGTGTCTCTCGACCTGGCGGTCTTCTATCTGCGGCAGGGACGGCGGGCGGAGGTCCGGCGTATCGCCGAGGAGATGATTCCTCTCTTTCAGGCCCAGGACGTCCACCGCGAGGCGCTGGCCGCTCTCGCTCTCTTCCAGGAGGCCGCCCGGCAGGGCCGGCTTACGGTGGAGTCGGCGCTCGAGGTGGCGGCGTATTTGCGGAGGGCGCGGAATGAGCCGGGGTTACAGTTTGGGTGGAAGGGGTGAGCGTTTCAAGGACAGCAAGGTCTTCAGGGACGGTAAGGCCAAGCACGCCGTTGCAGTCCTTGGAGACCTTGATGTCCTTGGAGGTGCTCGGGCGCAGGCGCGGTCACTTGAGCTGCCCCCGGTGTTTCAGCCGTGCCCGGGTCATGCGTTCGCGCAGGCCGCCCTCTTGGACGAAGGCCTGCTCCAGTTGGCGCAACTGGCGTTCGAGCAGGTAGCTGGCGACGCGGATGAGGCCGATGATCACATTGGCCGAAATGACCGGGTCGGGGTTTTCAATGCCTTTGCGAGAGTCGGTGTAGGTCGCATTGGGGATCCGGTTGAGCTCGCGCAGCCGGCGTGTATAGGGGTGATCCTTCGGCCATTCCTGGTGGCCGCGAAGGCGCAGAAAGTCGCGGTAGTCGGCCAGCGGCTCCTCCAGGCTGGCGCGCGCTACGTTGATCAGCTTGAACCACGCGGACTTGCGCCGCCTCAGCCCCTCTTCGACAGCCAGCGGTCGATCGAGAACCGGCCGCTTCCCTGGGCCATCACCGCGAGGGCCATGCCGATGGCCAGGAGGTGGTATTCGAAGCCTTCTCCCTGGCCGGTGTTGTACCAGTCCATGAAGAAACCGTTCTTCAGATGGATCGTGTAGATCGCTCCCAGCATCACGCAGAGGACGCCGAAGGCGCTGATCCGGCCGAGGAAGCCCAGGATCAGCCCGAGGGCTCCGAAAGATTCCGCGATGATCACCAGCACGACGAGCACGGCCGGGATGCCCAGGCGCTCTGTGAAGAAGTCCATGGTCCACGCGGGGCCGTGGCCCCCGAACCAGCCCAGCAGCTTCTGCGCGCCGTGCGGGAAGATCACCAGCCCGAGAAAAAAGCGCACCAGGAACAGCCCGACGCTGTCGTCCGTCTGCATCAGTCTCTTCAGCATGGAAAGCCCCTCCTCGAAAAATTGCGCCTCCCAGTCTATTGCAGGTACCCGAGAGCCCTGAGCTTCTCCTCCGCCTCCCGGGTCTTGCGCAGGCTCTCGCCGGTCTGGCCGACGCCTTCCGTGCGGTCGATCCAGGCGGACAGCGCGCCGCGCAGGCGGTGGAAGCTCCGGCGCTCCGCGGCCCGGACGTCGTTCGTCTCCCCGGGGTCGCGCCGCAGGTCGAAGAGCTGGAAGTCGCCCGTGCCCAGGTGCTCGATCAGCTTGAAGCGGCCGTCGGCGACGCCGCGGTACGGGCCCGCCAGGCTGTACTGGTGCGGATCGCCCGGCGGCGCCTGCGCTTTGTCAATCTTCTGATTGATCAGCGGCCGCAGGCTCCGCCCTTCGAGCCGCGCGGGGCCGGCCGGGACTCCTGCGTAATCGAGCAGCGTGGGCATGATGTCGAGGTTCTGTACCGGCTCCTCGATCGTCCGCGCCGCCACGCCCGGGACGTGGACGAACAGCGGCGTCTTCACCAGCGTGTCGAAGACGGCGCGGCAGTGCTCGATGTGGCCATGCTCCAGGAACTCCTCGCCATGGTCGGCGGCGAAGACGACGATCGAGTTGTCGAGCCAGCCGCCGCTCTCCAGGGCGTGCAGGAGCTCTTTAAACTGGCCGTCGAAGTAGGCGATCTCGTCGTCGTACAGGTCGCGCAGGTGCTGGAGGTCCTCGGGCGTCACCCCCGGGTCCGGACCTCCCCGGTAGATCCACTTGCCGATCGGGTTCGGGCTCCCCTTGCGGATGAAGTCCTTCGCGGGGCACCCGTGGGCGAAGCGGCGCTCGTAGCTGTCGGGCGGCGCGTAGGGGTCGTGGGGGTCGATGTAATGAAGATAAAGGAAGAGGGGGGCGTCCCCGCCGCGCGCCCGGTCGAGCTCGGCGAAGGCCTGCTGGTTGACGCACTTCGCCGGTCGCCAGAGACAGTCCTCATGGAACTCGTCGAAGCCGCGGCCGAAGCCGCCGGTCGGGTTGCGGTGGCTCGGGCTCTGGCGGACGATGGCGCTGGTGGAGATCGCCACGGTGCGATATCCCCGCGGGTGCAGGATTTCGGCGATCGAGGGAATCGCTTCGGGGATGCCCATGGCCTGGTCCAGCTGGTCGAGAAAGGCGAAGGGGTAGCGCGAGGTGAGGATCGAGTTGACCGACGGGAAGGTGCACGCCGCCTGGCTGCGCGCGTTCCGGAAAAAGAGGGAACGGCGGGCGAAGGCGTCGACGTGCGGGCTGGTGTTCCGGGCGTAGCCGTAGACACCGAGGTGGTCGGCCCGCAGAGTGTCGACCACGATCAGGAGGAGGTTGAGCCGGCGCGGCGGTCCGCTCCGGTCGCGCGAGCAGGCGCCCGTGCCGAGCAGAGAGATCAGGATCAGGACGATCAGAGCGCGCCGTCGAGCCAATCTCGGTCTCGTCTCAGGCGCCGGCCAGCCGGATGCGCGCGTCGAGCGCCCGGGCGCGGTCGCGCGAGGGGCCGGCGAGGAAGGGGTTGATGTCCAGCTCCTGGATGCGCGGGTGGCGCTTCGAAAGCTGGGCCAGGCGGAGGAGGATCTCGGCGAGGAGGTCGAGGTCCGCCCCGGGCTCGCCGCGCACCCCTTCGAGCAGCTTGAAGCCGCGGATGCCCCGGATCATGTCCGCCGCTTCGCCCGCTCCCAGCGGCAGGACGCCGAAGCGCACGTCCTGGAAGACCTCGACGTACTTGCCTCCCAGCCCGAACATGAGGAGCGGCCCGAAGCGCGGATCGGTGGTGATGCCGTAGATCACCTCGTGTCCGCCGCGCGCCATCTCCTGGACGAGCCAGCCCTCGATGCGGTGCCCGGCTCCTTCGACCGACGCCGCGGCCCGGTCGAGCGCGCGGGCCAGCTCGGCCTCGTCCCGCAGGTCGACCTGGACCGCCCCGACGTCGCTCTTGTGGACCAGGTCCGGCGCCACGGCCTTCAAGACCACCGGGTAGCCGATCTCGCGCGCGGCCGCCAGCGCCTCCTCGCGGCTTCCGGTCATCCGCCAGCGCGCCAGGGGGATGCCGTAGAGGTCGAGGACGCGAAAGGCATCCGCCGGGTCGAGATACCCCTCGGGCGCGCGCTCGAGGATCGCGGCGGCGGCGGCGGCGTCCACCGGGAAGTCGGGGACCGCGGCCTCTTCGGGGCGGCGCACCCAGGCGGCGTAGCGCGCGAGGAGGAACATGGCGCGGGCCGCCGACTCGGGGAAGCGGTAGACCGGGGGGAGGTCCGTGGATTCCTTCACCCGCTCGTAGAACTCGTCGGTCGCCATCATCACCGCGAGAACC
>DATFPH010000352.1:0-3000 GCA_035264905.1 Thermoanaerobaculia bacterium | reverse complement strand
CGGCCGCGTCATACGCATAGTGGGTCTCGGAGAGCAGCACGGTGACCCCTTCCTTGCCGGTCGGGATCTCGGCGGTGGCGCGGACGACGTCGGCCGGCGCGGCCGCGAAGGCGGGGCCGTCCCACGGCTCGGCCGCCAGGGCGGCCTGGGCGATCAGCAGGAGCAATGCGAAGAAGATCCAACGGCTCGCGGGGCCGGTACCCGGGGTGCGCAGCATTACATCTCCTCGGTCCGAATTTTTAAGAATCCTAGCACGGGGGGCCGGAGGCAGCGACTGGTGTACAATTTTCGATCTGTTCCCGGACGTCCGAAGTGCAGCGTCGAGCCTCCCTTCGTCAAGCTCCCTTCGCTCATCGGTCCCGTTCGGTTGTTCCAATTCGTCAGGCGTTCGATGTTGAACCCCCTTTACGGGAGAGATGGCATGAGCATCCAGAATATTTCGCGGCGCGCCCTGCTGGCGGTCCTTGCCGCGGCGGCCCTCACCGGTCCTCTGTCCGCCACGAGCTACGTCCGGGTCAGCGACGAGGCGCTCGTCGACGAATCCCCTCTCGCCGTCGTGGCGCGCGTCACCGCGGTCGACCGCTCGGTGGTGGTGAAGGACCGCAACGGCTCGGCGCTGGTGACCGAGTACGTGCTGGAGATCGAGGAGCCGCTCAAGGGCGAGGCCCCGGGCCGCGTCCTCCGGATGCGCCTGCCCGGCGGCGTGATGCCCGACGGGGCCGGTCTGAAGATCTTCGGCATGCCCAGCTTCCGCCTGGGGGAGCGCACGCTGGTCTTCCTCGAGCCGGACGGCCATGGCGCCTGGCGGCCGGCCCATCTCCTCCTCGGCGCGTTCCGCGAGGTCCGGGCCGGAGAGCGCTCCCTCGCCGTGCGCAACCTGCGCGAGGCGACCGAGGTGCGGAAGACCGCCGCGGGCGTCGAGACGGTCCCCGGCAACGACCGCGTGCGCGACTTCGACGCCTTCGCCCGCTGGGTGGCCGCGCGCGGCGCGGGCGCCCGCCCCGAGCCCGACTACCTCGTCGGCTACGTCGACACCCAGCTTCTGCGGCAGATCATCGGCAGGTACACGCTGTTCGAGGACAGAGACGACGGCTTCAACATGCGCTGGTTCGAGTTCGACACGGCCGGCAACGTCGCCTGGAAGGCGTACTCCACCGGCCAGCCGGGCGTGCCGGGCGGCGGCTATGGCCAGTTCCAGGCCGCCCTGCAGGCGTGGAACGCCGACGCCGCGACGCCCATCGACTACCGATATGACGGCAAGACCTCGTCGAAGAATGGCTTGGAGACCTACGACACGCTCAACTCGATCGTCTTCAACGATCCGACCAACATCCTGCCGGCCTTCAGCTGCGCGTCCGGCGGCGTGCTGGCCCTGGGCGGCCCCTGGTATCAGACGCAGACGACCGACTTCGGGGGGCGCGCCTTCCACAGCATCCTCAACGCGGACATCGTCATCAACAGCGGCCTCGCCTGCTTCTTCGACGGGAGCCCCGACGCCACCAAGGCGGCGCAGGAGCTGTTCGGCCACGAGCTCGGGCACACGCTCGGCCTCGGCCATTCCTGCGGCGACTCCGGCGGTCCCGATCCCAACTGCCTGGACCCGGACTTCGACGAAGCGCTGATGCGCGCCTTCATCCACGACGACCAGCGCGGCGCGCGGCTCTCCCCCGACGACAAGGCGGCCATCGAGGAGCTGTACAGCCAGGTCCCCGCCGCGCCGGTCCACCTGACGGCGGCGCCGCAGTCGACGACCGAGATCAAGCTCGTCTGGGACGACGTCGCCAACAACGAGAGCGGGTTCCGCGTCGAGGCGAAGACGCTCGGCGGCACCTACGCCGAGGTTGCCACGGCGCCGGCGAACAGCACCTCGACCGTGGCCGGCGGCCTGACGCCCGCGACCGGCTACTCCTTCCGCGTGGTCGCGATCGGCGAGACCGGCTCCTCGGCCGTCTCGAACGAGGCGGTCGCCGCCACCCTCGCGCCGGTGGCGGCCTGCGTGGCCGACAGCCACACGCTCTGCCTCAACGACAACCGCTTCAAGGTGAGCGTGAGCTGGAAGACCAGCGCCGGACAGACGGGCGTCGCGACCCACGTGGCCGTGCCGTCGTCCGACTCCGGGCTGCTCTGGTTCTTCGACCAGGACAACTGGGAGATGCTGGTCAAAGCGCTCGACGGCTGCTCGGTCAACAACCACTACTGGGTCTTCTTCGTGGCGGTGACCGACGTGGAGTACACGCTGACCGTGGTCGACACGAAGACCGGTCAGGTGCAGGTGTACTTCAACCCGCAGGGGCGGCCGTCGCCGCTGGTGACGGATACGTCGGCGTTCGCGACGTGTCCGTAGAAGAGGCCCTCACCCCCGGCCCCTCTCCCGCGAGCGGGAGAGGGGTGCAGGTTAGCCAAGGCAGATCCGAAGTGAACATCGCCCTCTAACCCTCTCCCCTCTCCCACTTGTGGGAGAGGGGCCGGGGGTGAGGGTTTTGATTGCCGCACCATTGAAGGTCTGCTACTCTTTCATGCACTGACCAAGGCGAGGTCTCTCCGTCATCCGGCGTTGAGTTGACCGCCACAGCAAACCGGCCGGACCATCCGGCACGCAGACCGCGGCCCCCAAGGAGGCCGCCAGGAGACGACGGATCGATGGGTAGAAGGCTTTTCGTGGGCAACCTCAACTTCAAGACCACCAGCGAGGATCTGAAGGAGCTGTTCGGCAGCGCCGGAACTTGCGAGTGGGCCACGGTGATGAGCGATCGCCTGACGGGCAAGTCCCGCGGCTTCGGCTTCGTTGAAATGGGAACGGACGAGGAGGCCCAGAAGGCTGTCCAGCAGCTCAACGGGCATGACTTCCAAGGCCGCAATCTGAACGTCAACGAGGCCCGTGAGCGCACGGCCGGCGGTGGCGGCGGCGCGGGCGCCGGTGCAAGTGCCCCCCGCAGCGGTGGCTATGCCGGCGGCGGCTACGCTGGTGGCGGTGGCGGCTACAGCCCCGGCGGCGGTGGT
>DATFPH010000351.1:0-6794 GCA_035264905.1 Thermoanaerobaculia bacterium | reverse complement strand
CCTCGCTGACCCTGGCGAGCGCCACGCGATTGATCTCGGGGTCGCGGCGGCTGGGGATGAAGGCCGCCATGCCGCCGATCGCGTGCGCGCCGCGGCGGTGGCAGGTCGCGACCAGCAGCTCGGCGTAGGCGCGCATGAAGGGGACGCCCATGGTGACCTGCGAGCGGTCGGGCAGGACGCCGTGGCCGGAGGGGAACTTGCGGATGATGCTGAAGATGTAGTCCCAGCGCCCGGCGTTCAGGCCCGCCGCGTGCTCGCGCAGCTCCCAGAGGATCTCCTCCATCTCAAAGGCCGCGGTGATCGTCTCGATGAGGACCGTGGCACGGATGGTGCCCCGGGGGATGCCGAGGGCGTTCTGGGCGTTCAGGAAGACCTCGTTCCAGAGCCGCGCCTCGTGATGGCTCTCCAGCTTCGGCAGGTAGAAGTACGGCCCGGTGCCGCGCGCCAGGAGCTCCTTGGCGTTGTGGAAGAAGTAGAGGCCGAAGTCGAACAGGCTGGCCGACATCGGCCGGCCGTCCACCAGCACGTGCCGCTCCTCCAGGTGCCAGCCGCGCGGGCGGACGAGCAGGGTGGCCGTCCGCTCGGCGAGGCGGTACTCCTTCCCCTCCGGGCTGGTGAACGAGAGCTGCCGCCGCACGGCGTCGATCAGGTTCGCCTGCCCCTCGATCACGTTGGCCCAGGTGGGGGAGAGGGCGTCCTCGAAGTCGGCCATGAAGACGCGCGTCCCGGAGTTGAGCGCGTTGATCATCATCTTGCGCTCGACCGGGCCGGTGATCTCGACCCGGCGGTCCTGCAGGTCGGGCGGCGCGGGGGCCACCCGCCAGGCGGGGTCATTCCGCACTGTCCGGGTCTCGTCCAGGAATTCGGGGACGAGCCCGGCGGCCAGGTCCTCCAGGCGCCGCTCGCGCTGGAGGAGGAGATCCTCGCGCGCATCGCCTGCGTTGCGCTGGAGATGCGCGAGGAATTCCAGCACTTCAGGGGTGAGGATCTGTGCCTGCCGCGGACCCGCCTTGCCCACCACCTTGATTCCGGATGTCGTCAGACCCGTCCCTGACTCGAGATCTGTTGCCATGTGTTTCGACCTCCCTCGCGCGAAGCCCCCCTCAAGGCGGCTGATCAAACGTACCTCGTCTATCGCGGTGCGGCAAGAGGGGCCGCTTGATGTTACCCGTCAATGTGTGTAAACATACACAATGTGCGGAGCGCCGACGTGGTCAAGCGACTCGAAGCCGACGGTTGGGAATGCGTCGGCGGCAAAGGCGACCACCGGAAGCTCAAGCACCCGGTGAAACCTGGCCACGTGACGGTGCCTCACCCGCGCAAGGACCTCGCGATCGGCACGTTGCGCAACATCTTCCGGCAGGCCGGCTGGGAATGGAGCTGAGCGATGTTGTATCCGGTGTACGTCCACAAGGACCCTGAGAGCGCCTATGGTTTGACCTTCCCGGATTTTCCCGGGTGCTTTTCGGCGGCTGACGACGTTGGGGCGGTTCCACGCCTGGCGCAGGAGGCGGTCGAGGTGCACTTCGAAGGCGAGGACGTGGAGATCCCGTCTCCTACGCCGATTGAGGAGCTGGCGGCTGATCCCGGCTACGAAGGCGGGTTTTGGATCCTGCTCGACCTTGATCTCTCCAAGGTGAATACCAAGAGTGTGCGCCTCAACATCTCGCTGCCGGCAAATCTGGTCGGACAGATCGACCGCTATGCAGCCGAGCATCACATGACCCGAAGCGGGTTCCTGGCCAAAGCCGCACAACAGGCAATCGGCAGCGGCACTTGAGACCCTACCGGCCGAACAGCGGAGGCTGGATCTCTTCCGTCTCCGCCGGGACCGCCGGCTCCGGCTCGGGTTCGAACGCCTCGGATTCGAAGGCCTCGTCGGCGTGCGGATCGATCTCGTGGACGGTCTGCCGCTCGACGACAGGCGGCAGATAGACGAAGCGCGCCAGGCCGCGGTGGTACTGGATGCCCGGAGCGGCTTCGCGCGAGGCGCGGAGCTGGTTCAGCTTGGAGTCGAGGTCGTCCACGAAATGGAGGACCAGCGCCTCCGGGGTCATCGGCTCGACCGGCGAGGCGAACTCCTTCTTTCCCTGATGGGAGAGGACCAGGTGCTCCAGCAGGAGCTGGAGGTCCTCCGGGAAGCTTTCGATGGCCCGGCAGCGGTCGCGCAGCAGGTCGCGGCCGATCACCACGTGGCCGATGAGCCGCCCTTCGAGCGTGTAGTCGTTGGCCGGCATGGCCCCGAGCTCGCGCAGCTTGCCGAGGTCGTGGAAGAGCACGCCCAGGACCACCAGGTCGCGGTCCACGTCCTGGTAGTGCTCGCAGATGCGCACCGCCAGCTCGGCCATCGAGACCACGTGCTCCAGAAGACCGCCGCGGTAGGCGTGGTGCATGGACTTGGCCGCCGGGTGCTCGCGCAGCTCGACGCCATGCAGATCCAGGGTCTCGCGGGCCAGGCGGCGGAGGATCGGACGGTCCACCTTCTCCTCCAACAGCCGGGTCAGTCGCCGCCAGAGATCGCCGATGTCCTCACGGGTGGACGGAATGAGGAGAGATTCGTCGAAGCCGCGGCGCCGATCGTCCTCCGTCGTCTCCCGGCAATTGTCGATGCTGAGCTGGAGCTGGTCGCGGTAGCTCTTGACCGAGCCGCTGAGCGCCACGAAGCGGTGGGTCTCGAAATTGCCGTGCATGGCCGGGCTGTCCGCCCAGATCTTGGCCACCATGGAGCCGCTCGCGTCGGCGACCTCCAGATCGTAGTAGGCCTTGCCGTTGCGGTCCTCGCGGCGTTCTTTCTTGGTGAGCAGAGCGTAGCCCTGGACGGCGTCGCCGCTCTCCCAGGTCCGGATCGGTGCGTTGCGCTTCATGACCGAGGGGCATCATACCGCAACGCCTCCAGGGAAGACCCATGGCACCTGCCGTGCAAGGCGGCCTTTCGTGAGATATCGTCCAGCCATGCGTGCGAAGTTGTACCCGTTGCCCGCTGTCCGTCTTTCCCTCGTTCTCTCCCTCGTCCTCCTGGCGTTTCCGGCGGCGGCGCAGCCTCCCTCCGAGGCGCTCGGCGAGGATCCGACGCTGTGGCCGGAGTCGCAGCGGTCCTTTTTTCAGGACGGTCCCGGCCTGCTGATGACGGCGGAGCAGCGCACCGAGCTGCGGACCCTCAATCCCGACGCGCGCGAGCGCGTCATCCAGGACTTCCTGGAGAAGGACCCGATCCCGGAGACTCGGGAGAACGAGCTGACCGAGGCGATCGACCGGCGGCGGCGGCTCGCCGATGGCGAGATCACCGCGCCGAGCGATGCCCGCTGGCAGCTCCTCTTCCTGAACGGCAAGCCCACCGAGAAGATGGTCGTCGACTGCGGCCAGGCGTTCAAGCCCATGGAGGTCTGGACCTACCCGGCGCGCGGCATCGACCCGGCCACCGGCAAGCCGCTGGAGCGCAATCTCGTCGTCTACCTCTCCGGCCCCGGCGAGCCGTTCCAGCTCTGGCTCCCCAGCGACTCCAAGCGGGTGCTCTACATCCCGCAGATGGAGTACTGGCTGATGCAGTGGGAGGAGCTGCGCGGCCGCATCCAGGCCGCGCGCTTCGACCTCCAGACCTGCCGGGAGACGACGCGCAAGATCGACCTCGCCACCGGCGTCCCCGGACTGACCGGCGCCAAGGACAACGGCGGGTTCAAGGTGAAGCCGATCGACAACTCCTCCTTCCTGGAGGCGCCGCGCGATCTGGCGGCCTGGGCGAAGGCCGCCGCGAAGACGGACGTGCCGCCCGCGCCGCCGGCCGTGGACGTCCGCTCCTTCGAGCTCGCCTTCCCGGAGCGCGACGGCCAGCGGCTCCGGATGCACGCCCAGGTCGAGGTGGACCCTCAGGGGCTCGTGCTCACCCCCTCCGATCCGGACGGCGAGAAGGGCGTGCCGGTGTATGAGGTGGCGGTCCAGGGGGTCCTGGAGCAGGACGGCAAGCCGTTCGACGATTTCCGGCTCCGCTACCGGGTTCCCGAGCAGTACGCCCATCCCCTGTATCTGGCGATCGACCGCTCGGTGCGGCCCGGCCAGCCGTTCGTGCTGCGGCTGCGCATCACCGACCAGCGCGGCGAGGCCGAGACGCGCCTGGCCCGCGGTTTCGCGGCGCCGGCCAAGCCCACGCCCGGCGTCGCGCCCGTGAAGGCGGCGACCGGCGAGCTGGTGCCGGGGGACGTGAAGCAGGGCGAGGACGCCCTCGTCCTCCTGCCGCCGCCCGCGGACGTGGTCCTCGGCCTCTGGCGCGCCGAGGCCATCGTCACCGGCGAGCGCATCAAGAAGGTCATCTTCAAGGTGGATGGCGTCGAGCAGCTCATCCGCACCGCACCGCCGTTCTCGGCCGAGCTCCGGCTGTCGCGCTTCCCCACCGAGCAGGTGGTGCGCGCCGAGGGCTATGACGCCCAGGGCGAGCTGGTCGTCTCGGACGAGGTGATCATCAACCAGCCGCGCGGCGCTCTCGGCGTCTGGATCACCGATCCGCCCAAGGGGACGAAGGTGACCGGGAACCGGGCGAAGGTGCGCGCCGAGGTCATGGTCCCCGACGGCCGGCGGATCGAGACGCTGGAATTCCGCCTCAACGACCAGGTGGCGGCCTCGCTCACCAAGCCCCCCTGGCAGGCCGACCTGACGCTGCCGTCGGACGACGTGGTCTACGTCACCGCGGTGGCGATCCTCGACGACAGGACGCGCGCCGAGGCGGTGCGCTTCCTCCGCTCGCCCGAGTACGTCGAAGAGGTGGAGGTCAACCTCGTCGAGCTGTACGTGACGGTGACCGAGCGCAACAACCAGCTCGTCACCGGCCTGGCGCAGGATGACTTCGAGGTTCTCGAGGGGGGGAAGCGGCAGGAGATCTCGAAGTTCGAGCTGGTGGAGAACCGCCCGCTCACCATCGGGATGCTGCTCGACACCTCGGGCTCGATGGCGCAGTCGCTGGCCCAGGCGCAGAGCGCCGCGGCCGGGTTCCTGCGCAGCGTGTTGAAGCCGCGCGACAAAGCCTTCGCCGTGAGCTTCGCCTCGCGGACGCGCCTCGACATGCCGCCGACCGACGACGCCGAGGGGGTCGCCCTGGCCCTCTCCAGCCTGCAGGCGGTGGGCGACACCGCGCTCCACGACGCGATCGTCCACAGCCTCTACTACTTCCGGGGGATGACCGGGCAGCGCGCGCTGGTGCTCTTGTCGGACGGCGACGACAACGCGAGCTGGTTCAAGTACAACGACGCGCTCGACTATGCGCGGCGCAGCGGCGTCGCGATCTATCCGATCGGGTTCAACGTGCCGTCGCTGGGCGGCCTCCGCGGCAAGCTGGAGCAGCTCGCTCTGGAGACCGGGGGCCGGGTGTTCTACGCCAACAAGCCCGAGGAGCTCCCCGGCGTCTACGCCCAGATCGAAAAGGAGCTGCGCAGCCGCTATCTGCTGACCTACAACGCCTCGTCGAGCATGGGGCCGTCGGGCGCGCGGGCGGTCGAGGTGAAGGTCAAGAAGGGCTACAAGACGAGGGTGTCGCGGGGCGTCTATCCATAACGAGAGGAGGTCTTCCATGCAGCGCGTCCGACTTGCTGTTGCATCCGCTCTCCTCTTCCTCGCCGCCCTCCCGGCGGTCGCGGCGGAGCCCGATCCTCTTCTCTGGCCGGAGGCGCAGCGGGCGTTCTGGCAGGACGGCCCGGGCCTGCTGCTCACCGAGGAGCAGCGCGGGGCCTTCCTGGTGCTCGACGAGACCGGGCGCGAGGCGTTCCTCCGCGACTTTCTGGCCAGGGACCCGGCCCCGGACACCCCGAGGAACGAGCTGCGCGAGGGGATCGAGCGCCGCCAGCGGCTCGCCGCCCTGGAGACCGACTCGCCGCTCGACGTCCGCGCCCGGCTCCTGTTCCTCCAGGGACCTCCGGACGCCCGCGAGGTCATCGACTGCGGGATCTTCAAGCCGCTGGAGCTCTGGACCTACGGCGCCCCGCCGGAGCGGACGATGCAGCTCGTCCTCTACCAGCCCCAGGCCCATGAGCCGTTCCGCCTCTGGACACCCATCGATTCCAAGAAGGTCCTCTACACCCCCGAGGCCCTGCGCTGGGTCGAGGACTTCGACGAGCTGCGGATGCGCGGCAAGCGCGTCGACCGCTTCTTCTGCCCGGATTCCAAGAAGGTCGACGCCGCGACCGGTGTCGTGGGGCTGCGCGGCGCGGTGATCGCCAGCATCGAGCGGACCGGCTCGGACGGCACGATCGATCCGTCCAAGGGCAAGGACTACTACTGGTCCAACCCCAAGGACCGCACCGCGATGCTCGGGCCGCCGGCCGATCTCGCCGCCTGGGCGCGGAAGGCGGCGGCCACGCGGCTGCCCGCGGATGTGGAGACCCTGGAGATCGACCAGCTGGATTTCGACTTCCCCTCCCGCGACGGGCAGCGGCTGGTGGCCCGCGGTCTCGTCGCCGTCCGCGGTGCCGGGGAGCAGGGGCTGACCGTCGTCGAGATGGACGGCAAGCCGCGCGTCCGCCTGCTGATCGAGGGGGTGATCGAGCTGGGTCCCCAGATCTTCGAGCGATTCCGCGTCCGCTACCGGGTGCCTGTCCCGGCCGCCGGAGACTCCATTCCCCTGGTCTTCGAAAAAGCGCTCCGCCCCGGCCAGCGGTTCCTGCTCCGCCTGCGGGTGGTCGACGAAGGGGGCGGCAAGGCCCAGGCGCTGCTGACCCGCGCTCTGGAAGTGCCCCGCGATCCGGTCTCCCGCCTGGGAGCCCAGGTGGCGCAGGCCCAGGCGGGCGAGAGCCTGCCGCCGGGATTGGGCGGCC
>DATFPH010000350.1:0-21436 GCA_035264905.1 Thermoanaerobaculia bacterium | reverse complement strand
GGCCAGCCGGCGGTAGCTCCAGACCTCCTCGCCCTCCACCACCGCCGGCGCTTCCGGCATGGCCGCGGCCACCGCGGCGAACAGCGCCGGGAGGCTCGCCTCCCGCGGGAACCCGGCGACCGTGTCGTTCCACTCCACCAGGAGCTGATGCCGCTCTCCCTCCAGCAGCAATGGCACCTCTCCCACTCTCCGCTGCGGATCGGCCGCGAAGACCTGCAGCACCCCGGTCAGGCGCTCCAGCAGACGGACTGCCGCCGGGGCGTCGAAACGCTGGCTGTCGCAGAGGACCTCCAGCGACAGCTCCGACCCGGGAACCACCACCAGGTTGAGCGGATAGTTGGTCTGCTCGTTGACCGTCAGGCGCGACATCGAAAGGTCCGGCACCAGCGCCGCGAGAGAGCCGTCCAGGGGATAGCTCTCGAACACCAGGATGTTGTCGAACAGCGCCGTGCCGGCCGGCAGGCCGCTCCAGGTCTGGATCTCGAAGAGCGGCGCGTGCTCGTAGCGCCGCGCCTCGGACTGCCGCTCCTGGATCTCCGCCAGCCAGGGCAGGACGCGGCCCTCCGGGTCGACCGCCACGCGCACCGGCAGGGTGTTGATAAACAGGCCGACGATCGTGTCCGCGCCGGGCAGGTCCCCGGGCCGGCCGGCGACCGTACCGCCGAAGACCACCTCGCCGCCGCCCGTCGCCTGCGCCAGGACGAGAGACCAGGCCCCCTGGACCAGGGTATTGAGCGTCAGCCGGTGCCGCCGCGCCAGCTCGCGCAGGCCAGCGGTCTCCTCCGTGCCCAGGCGCACGCTCTGCCGCCGCGTCTGCCGGAAGCCGGCCGCCTCGCGGCCGTCCCCTCCGGCGATCAGCGTCGGACCCGAGATCCCGGCGAGGCTCCGGCGCCAGAACGCCTCAGCCTCCGCCGCGTCCTGCCGCTGCAACCAGGAGATGTAGTCGCCGTAGGAGCGCGGCGGGGGCAGCGACGGCTCCCGGCCGGCGGCGAACGCCGCATAGCAGGTGAACAGCTCCCGGAGAAGGAGACCCACCGACCAGCCGTCCACCAGCAGGTGATGCAGGCTCCAGACGAGGTGCCATTCGTTCGGAGCGAGCTCGAACAGAGCCAGGCGCATCAGCGGCGGCTCGCTCAAGGCGAACCCGGCTTCGCGGTCCGTCTCCATGTGCTCCCGCAGCCGGGCCTCCTGCTCTTCGCGGCTCGAGCCCAGCCAGGACTCGCGCCGGATCCCCAGGTCGACGCCACCGAGAACGACCTGGATGGGCTTCTCCAGATCCTCCCAGTGGAAGCCGGTCCGCAGGGCGTCGTGGCGCTCGACCACGCGCCGCCAGGCCCGCTCGAACGCAGCGGCGTCGAGCCGGCCGGTCAGGCGCAGGCTGAGCTGGACGACGTAGACTCCGGACCCTGGCGCATACAGGCTGGCGAACAGCATCGCCTGCTGCATGGGCGAGAGCTCGGAGATCAGCTCGACGTCGGTCTGGATCATTCTTTCTCGGCTCCGCCATGCCGGGTCACCAGGAGAAGGTGCTCCCGCGAGCCCAGACGGAGCAGGCCGAAGCGCGGCAACGGACCACACCCATCTCCGGACGGATGCCGGCCCTCCTCCAGGGCGAGCTGGAGTGCCCACTCCTCGCGCGCGTCGTCCGGCGCGTTCGACAAATCGAGGACCGGAAGATCATCAGGCGGTGCGATCGCCTGCGCGAGCTCCCCCAAAGCCCGTTCCAGCGCGCCGGCCGACAGCTCGCCGGAGATCCGCATCATCAGCACCCCGCTCAAGCTGCGGGCGAGCTGGCGGATGGAGGGCGTCTGGAAGAGGCGCCGCAGCGGCAGCTCCACGCCCAGCACCTCCCGCACCCGTGTGACCATCTGGGTCGCCAGCAGGGAGTGGCCGCCGAGCGCGAAGAAGTCGTCGTCGACTCCTACCTGGTCGATCTGCAGCAGGTCGGCCCAGAGGGCGGCCAGCTTGTCCTCCACCGGATTGGCCGGCGCGGCGTAGCTCCCGGTGACCGAGCGGGAGCTCTCCGGCTCCAGCCGCAGCGCCCGGCGGTCCACCTTGCCATTGGCGGTCAGCGGCAGCGCCTCCAGGAATACCCAGGCCGAGGGGATCATGTAGGCGGGGAGGCGCTCCCCGAGCCAGGCGCGGAGATCCGCAGCCGGATCCCGGGCGACCACCCACGCGGCGAGGCGGCGGCCTCCTGCCCCGTCGTCCACGGCGAGGACAGCCGCCTCCCGCACGTCCGGATGCGTTTGCAGCACGGCCTCGATCTCCCCCGGCTCGATACGGAAGCCGCGGATCTTGACCTGGTTGTCGCGGCGGCCGAGGAACTCGATGGGACCGTCCAGGCGGCGCCGCACGAGGTCGCCGGTGCGGTAGAGGCGGCCTCCGCGCGTCCACTCATCGGGGATGAAGCGCTCGGCCGTCAGCTCCGGCCGGTTCCAGTACCCGCGGGCCAGGCCGTCCCCGCCGATGAACAGCTCGCCGGTCACGCCCGGCGGCACGGGCCGCAGCCAACGGTCGAGGACGTAGAGCGTCGTATTGGCCAGAGGGAGGCCGATCGGCAGCGTCGTGGCTCCGGGCGGCACCTCGCGGAAGTGGTGCCAGGCCGCGAAGGTCGTGCTCTCGGTCGGGCCATAGCTGTTCAGCAGACGCTCCGGTCCCTCCTGCTCCAAAGCGCGCGCGACCGCGCCCGGGTCCACCGCGTCGCCGCCGACCAGCGCGGCTCGGACGGTGGCGAAGGCGCCCGGCGCATCGCGCACCACCTGGTTGAACAGCGCCGTGGTCAGGAAGAGCGCCGTCACCTTCTCACGCCGCAGCAGGGCCGCGAAATCGGCCGGCACCAGGACGGTCTCCCGCGGCACCACCACGGCGGCCGCGCCGGTGAGCAGGGCCCCCCAGATCTCGAAGGTGGCGGCGTCGAAGCTGGTGTTCGAGAGGTGGGCCACGCGGTCGCCGGGGCCGAGCTGGACATAGTCCGTCTCCCGCACCAGGCGCACGATGGCCCGGTGCGGCACGGCCACGCCCTTGGGCCTGCCGGTGGAGCCCGAGGTGTAGATGACGTAGGCGAGGCTCCCGCCCCCCAGGGACGGCAAGGACTCCAAGGACGGCAAGGGCAATTCGTCCTTGGAGTCCACCTCGACGAGCGCGCTTCCCAGCGCGGCCATCCTCTCCCGCGTGGCGGCGTGCACCAGCACCAGCCGCGCGCCCGTGTCCTCCAGCATGAAGGTCAGGCGCTCGTCCGGATAGCTCGCGTCCAGCGGCACGTAGGTTCCGCCGGCTTTCACGATCGCGAGGGTGCCGAGGATCAGCTCGGGCGAGCGCTCCATGGCAATGCCGACGGGCGTCTCGAGCCCCACGCCCAGGGAACGCAGATACCGCGCCAGGCGGTCCGCCTCCTCGTCGAGCCGGCGGTAGGTCCACACCGCGCCGTCCTCGCCCAGGATGGCCGGCGCTTCGGGATGCTCGCGCGCCACCTCCGCGAACAGCTCGGGGAGCGAGGCATCCCGCGGGTACTCGCGCGCCGTGTCGTTCCAGGTGCGCAGCACCTGCTCCAGCTCGGCGGGGAGCAGCAGCGGCAGATCCGGCAGCGCGCGGCCGGGATCCGCCATCGCGGCCTCCAGCAGGCCCACGAAGCGGGCCAGCAGGCGCTCCGCCGTCCCGCCGTCGAACAGGTCGGTGTTGTGCTCCAGGGCGCCGGTGAAGCCCTCCGCGCCCTCCAGGAGAGAGAACGTCAGATCGAGCTTGGCCAGATCGCTGTCCAGAGGCATCGGCGAAAGGACGAGCCCCTCCACGGCCAGGTCCTCCACCGGAGCGTTCTGCAGGACGAACAGGGCCTGGAAGAGCGGGGAGACCGCCGGGTTTCTCTCCGCGACGAGCTCCTCCACCAGCCGTTCGAAGGGGATGTCCGCATGGGAGAAGGCGCCGAGGGACGACTCCCGCACACGCCCCACCAGCTCGCCGAAGGCCGGAGCGCCCGCCAGGTCGACCCGCAAGACCAGCGTGTTGATGAAGAACCCGATCAACGCCTCGATCTCCTGCCGGTTGCGCCCGGCCACGGGCATTCCCAGCAGCAGATCGTCCTGTCCCGCATGGCGCCCCAGGAGGACCGCCCACGCGGCCAGCAGGGTCATGAAGGGGGTCACCCCCTCCCTCCGGCTGAGCTCCCGCACGGCCGCCGACAGGCCGGATGACAGGCTCACCAGGCGCGTGGCTCCCCGGTAGGTCCGCGCCGCCGGGCGCGGGCGGTCCGTGGGCAGGTCGAGCACCTGCGGGGCACCGGCGAGCTGGCCTCGCCAGTACGCGAGCTGCTCGTCCAGCACCTCCCCCTGCAACCAGTCCCGCTGCCAGACCGCGAAGTCGGCATATTGCACGGGCAGCTCGGGCAGGGGCGAGCCCTTCCCGCGGGAGAACGCCTGGTAGAGAGCCGTGATCTCGCGCACCAGGATCCCTACGGACCAGCCGTCCGAAACGATGTGGTGCATCGTGACGAGCAGGAGGTGGTCCTCTGTGCCCATCCGCAGCAGGAGGAGGCGCAGCAACGGACCGTTCCGCAGATCGAAGGAGCGCCGGGCGTCGTACTGCGCGATGGCGCGCCCTTCCGCCTCCCGCGCCGCCTCCGGGAGATGCGCCAGGTCGACCAGCGGCAGCTCCGGCCGGGCGGCCGGGCTCCCGGCAGGCGCGATGACCTGGACCGGCCCTCCGGCGCGCGGCACGAAGGTGGTGCGGAGCGTCTCGTGGCGCCGCACCACCTCGGTGAAGATCCGCGCCAGCAGCCCGTCCTGCAAGGCGCCTCGCAGCCGCACCGCCGAGGGGACGTTGTAGGTCGCGGTACCGGGATCGAGCTGATCGATGAGCCAGAGCCTCTGCTGCGCGAAGGACAGGGGCAGATCCGAGGCGAGCGGCTCCTGGGGCCGCGGCACGGGGAGGATCGCCGGCACCGGCGGAGCCTGCCGGCCGCGCCGGATCTCCCCCACCGCCCGGGCCAGGCCGGCGACCGTGGGGGCCTCGAAGAGCGTGCGCAGCGGCAGGTCCACGCCGAGCCCGCCGCGGATGCGCGACACCACCTGGGTGGCGAGCAGCGAATGGCCGCCGAGCGCGAAGAAATCCTCATTCCGCCCCACCGACTCCAGGCCCAGCACCTCGCACCAGATCCCCGCCAGCAGCGCCTCGATCGGGGTCCGCGGCCCCTCGCCCTCCTCCGGCCGCTCCCCCAGGTCCGGCACCGGCAGCCGCGCGCGGTCGATCTTGCCGTTGGCGGTGCGCGGCAGCGCCGGCATCTCCACGATCTCCGAGGGCACCATGTACTCCGGCAGTCGCACCCCCACGTGGGAGCGCAGCGCCGCCCGGCTCACCACGCCTCCCGGAGCGGGCACCACATACGCCACCAGCCGCCGGTCGCCCGGGCGGACCTCGCGCGCGGCCACGAAGGCTTCCGACACCGCCGGATGCAGCTCCAGGACCGCCGCCACCTCGCCCGGCTCCACGCGGAAGCCCCGCACTTTCACCTGCTGGTCGATCCGCCCCAGGAAGTCCAGAGTCCCGTCCGGGCGGTAGCGCGCGAGGTCGCCCGTCCGGTACGCGCGCGCGCCCGGCTCGACAGAGAAGGGATCGGGCACGAAACGCTCCGCGGTCAGGTCCGGCCGGCCCAGATATCCCCGCGCCACCCCGGCGCCGCAGACGAACAGCTCGCCCGGCACACCGCCCGGGACCGGAACGCCCTCCTGGTCCAGCACGTACAGCGACGTGCCGCCCACCGGGCGGCCGATCGGCAGCTCCCGCTCGACCGGCTCCCCATTCCATCGATGAAGCGCCGACGTCACGGTCGTCTCGGTCAGGCCGAACACGTGGACCAGGGGCACGCCATGCCGCCCCCATCGCTCGAGACGGTCCAGCGACGGCTTCTCGCAGCCGAGGAGCAGCCGGCGCAGGGGCTGCGGAGGTGCCTCGCCCCGCCGGTCCAGGTCGTCCACCCACTCCTGCCAGTAGGGCGTCGGCAGCTCGAGGCCGGTCACCCCCTGGCGCGACAGCACCCGCTCCAGGCCTGCCGGCGTGAGCAGCTCGTCCTGCCCGGCGAAGACCACCGCGCCGCCCCGCGACCAGACCGGGAACACCTCTTCGATCAGCACGTCGAAGCCGGGCGAGGCGAACTGGAGGAAGCGGTCCTCGGAGCCCAGGCCGCACTGCGCCGCCACCTCCACCGCGAAGCGCACCGCCGCGCCGTGCCCCACCATGACGCCCTTCGGACGTCCGGTCGAGCCCGACGTGTAGATCACGTAGGCCATCTGATCGGGGCTCACCTCCGGCACGTCCGGAGCGGAGCCGCTCCACGGCTCCTCCGGATCGATCCGCAGAGCCACGCAGCCCGCCGGCAGGACCTCGTCCGGCTCGCCGGTCCAGCACCCGGCCAGCACCCGCGCGCCGGCATCCTCCAGCAGCGACATCCGCCGGGACGCGGGCCAGCTCGGATCGAGCGGCAGGAACGCGCCGCCGGCTTTCAGCACGCCCAAAATCCCCAGCGCCAGCTCCGGCCCGCCGCTCGCCTGCACCCCCACCACCACCTCGGTGCCGGCGCCCAGGCCGCGCAGTCGGCGCGCCAGCCGGTTCGCCCGCCCGTCCAGCTCGGCGAAGCTCCAGGCTCCCTCCTGGAACAGGACGGCCGGCGCACCCGGGCTCAGCCGTGCCCATGTCTCGACGAGACCGTGCAGGTTGAGGCTCCCCACCGGCTCGGCCACCGTGTCGTTCCACTCGGTGAGCACCTGGTGGCGCTCCGCCGGGCTCCACAGGGACACCTCGCCGACCGGCAGCTCGGGCCGGGTCGCCAGCGCCCGCAACACCTCGCGCAGGAAGCCGTGCAGGCGCTCCACCGTCGGACTGTCGAACAGGTCCGTGCTGTACTCCAGGCCGAGCCGCGGCGACTCGCCGAGATCGAGGACCGTCAGCGTCAGGTCGAAGGGGGCGGTGCCGGTCCGCAAGTCCCCGACCGGAGCCAGGGAGAGCTCCGGGAGCTCCAGTTGGAGCGGGATGGTCCCCACGTTCATCATCACCTGGAAGAGCGGCGTATGGCTGAGGCTGCGCCGCGGGTTCAGCTCCTCGACGAGGAGCTCGAATGGCAGATCCTGATGCGCCTGCACCTCGATCGCCGTCTCGCGCGTCCGCTCCAGCAGCTCCCCGAGCGGGAGCCGGAAGGACAGGCGTCCCCGCATGGCGAGCGTATTGACGAAGAACCCGATGAGCCTCTCCGTCTCCAGGCGGTTGCGGCCGGCGATCGGCGTCCCGATCACGATCTCGGTCTCTCCGGTCAGGCGGGCGAGCAGCACCTGGAAGGCCGCCAGGCAGGTCATGAAGAGGGTGGTGGACCGGTCCCGGCCCGCGGACCGGAGGGCAGCCGCCAGCTCCAGCGGCAGGATCTGCCACGAGGTCGTGCCGCGGAAGCTCTGGACCGCGGGCCGGGGCCGGTCGGCCGGCAGCTCGAGGAGCTCCGGCGCGCCGTCGAGATGCCGCCGCCAGTAGGCAAGCTCCGCCGCCAGCACGTCGCCCCGCAGCCAGCCGCGCTGCCAGACGGCGTAATCCGCGTACTGGACCGGCAGCTCCGGCAGGGATGGGTTCGCGCTCCGCGCCAGGGCCGCGTACACGGTGCAGAGCTCCTCGACCAGCACCCGCATCGACCATTCGTCGCTGACGATGTGGTGGAGCGTCAGCAGGGCGGCGGTCTCGCGCTCGCCGAGCGTGACGAAGCGGGCGCGCACGAGAGGCCCGTTCGCCAGGTCGAAGGGGCGCAGGAGCTCGTGCTCCGCGAGGCGGTGCAGCTCGCGCTCCCTCCCCTCGGGCGCCAGGCCGGCGAGGTCGATGGTGGCGACGTCCGGCGGCAGCGCGGCATGAACGATCTGGACCGGCGCGCCACCGCGGTGCGAGAACGTCGTGCGCAGCGTCTCATGCCGGCGGACGACCTGCTCGAGGCTGAGCCGCAGGAGGTCCTGGCGCGCCGCGCCGATCAGCCGCACGGCGTTGAAGACGTTGTAGACGGGCGTGTCCGGCTCGAGCTGGTCGATGAACCAGAGCCGCTGCTGGGCAAAGGAAAGGGGCAGCTCCCCCCGCCAGGCATCCCGGGGCGCCGGAACGAGCGGCGGCGGCGCCGGCGCGGCCTCCGCCTGCCGGGCCCGCCGCACGGTGCGCGCCAGCTCGGCGATGGTGGGCGCCTCGAACAGCTCGCGCAGCGCCAGCTCCACGCCCAGCGTGCCGCGCAGCCGCGACATGAGCTGGGTGGCGAGCAGCGAGTGGCCTCCCAGCGTGAAGAAGTTGTCGCGGACGCCGACCCGGTCGAGGCCGAGGATCTCGCCCCAGAGGTCCGCCAGCGTCTGCTCCACCGGATCGGACGGCGCCTCATAGCTCTCCTCGCTGGAACCGACCTCCGGGTCGGGCAGCGCCTTGCGGTCCAGCTTGCCGTTGGCCGTCACCGGCATGGCATCGAGCAGCACGAAGGCCGAGGGGACCATGTACTGCGGCAGCCGGTCGCGGAGCCAGGCGGCCAGCGCGGATGTGGAATCGGACCGATCGGTCGGATCCGTCGGATCGGTCGGATCGGGGACGACGTAGGCCACCAGGCGGTCGTCGCGCGCGAGGACCACGGCGTCGCGCACCGCCGGGTGGCGCAGCAACACCACCTCGATCTCGCCCAGCTCGATGCGGTAGCCGCGCACCTTGACCTGCTGGTCGGCGCGGCCCAGGAACTCCAGGTTGCCGTCCCGGAAGAAGCGCGCGCGGTCGCCGGTGCGGTAGAGGCGCGCTCCCGGCTCCATCGCGAACGGGTCCGGCACGAACGCTGCCGCGGTCAGCTCCGGCTGGCCGGCGTAGCCCACGCACAGGCACTCTCCGCCGATGTAGAGGTCCCCGGGGATGCTGATGGGGCACGGCAGCAGCCCGTCGTCCAGGACGTGGTAGCGCGCGTTGGCGATCGGCCGGCCGTACGGGATGCTCGGCCAGCGCGGGTCCACAGCGCCGACCGGGTACCAGTTGGACCAGACCGTGGCCTCGGTCGCTCCGCCCAGGCTCATCACCCGCGTTCCAGGAAACGCCGCGCGCACCTGGTCCGGCAACGGCACCGGAATCCAGTCGCCCGAGAGCATCACCAGGCGCAGCGGGCGCGCCTCGGCCGCCGGGAACAGCGGAGCGAGCTGCTGCAGGGCCGCGGGCGCCGAGTCCCAGATGGTGACCGGCTCCTCGCGCAGCATCCGCACGAGCTGCGCGGGCTCGCGCAGCGCCTCTTCCGAGGCGACGTGCACCGTGCCGCCCGCGGCCAGGGTCCCGAAGACGTCGTAGACCGACAGGTCGAAGCAGAGCGAGGTGACGAAGAGCAGCCGGTCGGCTGGCCCCACGCCGAACGTCTGGTTGACCCAGGAGATCAGGTTGACGGCCGGCGCGTGCTGTACCGCGATCCCTTTGGGCGTCCCCGTCGACCCGGAGGTATGGATCACGTAGGCGACGTCCTCCGGCGAGCCCACCGTCGGCGGACGGACGGAGGAGGCGCGCTCCACGTGCCAGCCGGTCCACGTCCGCTTCCTCCGCTCCGTCTCCCCCGGGTGAAGGATCACGTCGTAGCGCTCGCCCAGCTCGTTGGCGAAGCCCCCCCTGCAATCAGCGCGGTGGTGGATCTCCGCGGGTGCGAGGTCGCGGAACAGGTCCTCGTCGAGCGCCAGCAGGTCCGTGGCCTGCTCGATCCGCGCATCGACCACGTCCGCGATCAGCAGCGCGCCGCCCGGCGCCAGCAGCCGGAGCGCGTCGGCCACCACCTTCTCCAGGTAGCGCGGCCCGGGGAAGAACTGCACCGTGCTCGCCAGGAGCACCAGGTCGAAAGAGCCGGGGGCGAACAGCCCGCCGATCTCGTGGGCGAAGCCGACCGGCAGCTCGACGTTCGAGATCCCTTCGGCGCGGGCGTGCTCGCGGTTGCGCTCCTGGGTGCGCTCCGATGGGTCGAGGCCCACGCAGCGCTCCACCTGGCGCGCCATCTCCCAGAGCAGAAGCCCGGAGCCGCTCCCCACCTCCAGCACCCGCGCGCCGGGCCGCAGCCAGGGAGACGCCAGCGACAGCACCCGGTCGCGGTACTCGTCCACCTCGGCCTCGCTGAACGGCAGGCCGGTGGCGCGGCTGATGAAGCCGCCGGCCATGACCCGATCATTCCGGTCGGTCGCGCGCTCGGCCACGAAGTCGAACAGGGAGCGGATGCTCTCGACGTCCAGCCGCTCCGGCTCGAGCTCCGGGGTCTGCACGTCGAGGCAGACGGCGTCGGCAAGGCGGGGCAGCCGCCAGCGGATCTGCTCGACCACCGGCAGCGTCGACCGGTCCACCACGATCACCGGCGCGCCCGTCCTGGCGAGGATCGTCTCGACCCGCTCCGCCGGCCAGGCGGCGTCCAGCGGCACGTAGGTCCCGCCGGCCTTGAGGATGCCCAGCACCGCCGCCAGCATGTGGAGCGAGCGCTCCAGCCACACGCCCACCGGCGTCCCCCGCTCGACGCCGAGACCTCGGAGCAACCCGGCGAGCCGGTTGGCCTGGCCCTCCAGCTCGCCGTAGCTCCACGTCCTGCCTTTCCAGGCCGCGGCCGGCGCTTCGGGCCGGGCATCGACCTGCTCCTCGAAGAGCTGATGCATCAGCAGGCCCGCGCGGAGCCCGCCCGCCGTGTCGTTCCACTCGAAGAGGACCTGGTGCCGCTCTTCCGGGGTCAGCGGCGAAAGATCGGACAGCGGCTGCTCCGGCTCCGCGCTCAGCGCATCCAGGAACGTCGTGAGCTGGCGGGTCAGCCGCGCCGCCGTCGTGGCCTCATACAGCTCGGTGGCGTACTGGAGCGAGCCGGAGAAACAGCCCTCCTCCATCTCGGCGAAGATGAAGGCCAGGTCGAACTTGGCGACCTCCGACGGCGGGTTTTCCGGCACCAGCCGCAGACCCTCCAGGTCGGTCCGGGAGGCCGGTGCATTGTTGACCGCCAGCGCCACCTGCGCCAGCGGCGAGCGCGACAGGTCGCGCTCCGGCTGCAGCTCGTCGACCAGCTTCTCGAACGGGAGGTCCTGGTGCGCGTAGGCTCCCAGGCCGGCGTCCCGCATCTGCGCGAGCAGGTCGAGGAAGACCTCGGCGCTTCCCACCTGTGCCCGCAGGACCAGGGTGTTGACGAAGAAGCCGATCAGCCCCTCGGTCTCGATGCGGTTGCGGTTGGCGATGGGCGCGCCGAGATTCAAGTCCAACTGGCCGGAGAGCCGCGAGAGCAACGCGGCGAGCGCAGCGCCGAGGATCATGAACGGGGTCACGCCCTCGCGCCGCCCGAGCTCGGCGATGCGGCGCGAAAGCTCGCGGTCCAGAGCGAAGCGGTGCTCGGCGCCGCGCAGGCTCAACACCGCGGGCCGTGGATGATCGGTGGGCAGCTCCAGCACCCCCGAGGTCCCCTCCAGGTGCTCGCGCCACCAGGCGAGCTGGAGCTCGAGGACCTCGCCGGCGAGCCACCGCCGCTGCCAGGCCGCGAAGTCGGCGTACTGGATCGGCAGCTCCGGCAAGGTCCGGCCGCGGTAGAGGTCCTGGAGCTCCCGGACCAGCACGCCCATGGACCAGCCGTCGGAGACGATGTGGTGCATGGTCAGCACCAACACGTGCTCCCGCTCGGCCAGCCGCAGCAGGACGGTCCGCAGCAGCGGCCCCTGCTCCAGGTCGAACGGCCGCAGCGACTCCCCCACCGCCAGCCGGCCGGCCCGGGCTTCGCGCTCCTCGTCCGGCAGAGCCGCGAGGTCGAGCACCGGCAGCTCCAGAGCGGCCGGAGGATGGATCACCAGCACCGCCCGCCCCTCGCGGGAGGCGAAGGTCGTGCGCAGCACCTCGTGGCGGCGCACCACCTCGGTGAAGGCCTGGGCCAGGCGAGGGATGGACAGCTCGCCGAGCAGGCGCATCACCGACGGGATGTTGTAGCCGGGGTTGCCCGGCTCGAGCTGGTCGATGAACCACAGGCGCTGCTGCGCGAAGGAGAGCGGCAGGTCGTGCGCGAGATCGCGCGGCACGCGGACGAGCGGCGGCGCCACGAGCGCCTCCCCGGCCAGCCCCTCCCGCACGACCCGGGCGAGCCCCGCGACCGTCGGCTCCTCGAACACGCTGCGCAGAGCCAGCTCCACTCCGAGAACCCCGCGGATGCGCGACGCCACCTGAGTGGCCAGCAGCGAGTGCCCGCCCAGGGCGAAGAAGTCGTCGTGGACCCCCACCCGCTCATGCCCCAGCACCTCGCCCCAGATCCCCGCCAGCAGCTCCTCGACCGGATCCGACGGCGCCACGAAGCTGTCCGACGGGGAGACCGCCAGCTCCGGCACCGGCAGCGCGCGGCGGTCCACCTTGCCGTTGGGGGTCAGCGGCAGCGCCTCCAGGGTCACGAAGAACCCGGGCAGCATGTACTCCGGCAGCCGTTCGCGGAGCCAGGCGGCGAGAGCTGATGTTGAATCGGACCGATCGGTCGGATCGGTCGGATGCCAAACCACGTAGGCCACCAGGCGGGCCGCGCCCGGCGCGTCGCGCCGCGCCAGAACCGCGCACTCCGCGACCGCCGGATGTCCAGCCAGCACGGACTCGACCTCCCCCGGCTCGATCCGGAAGCCGCGGATCTTGACCTGATGATCGAGGCGGCCCTGGAACTCCAGCCATCCGTCCGGACGGAGGCGCACGAGATCGCCCGTGCGGTACAGCCGCCCGCCGGGCTCCAGGCTCCAGGGGTCGGGCACGAACCGCTCCGCCGTCAGCTCCGGACGGTTGAGATAGCCCCAGGCGAGGCCCGCGCCTCCGAGCCACAGCTCCCCCGCGGACCCCAGCGGCGACGGCTGCTGCCGGGGATCCAGCACATATGCGGCGGTATTTGCCAGCGGCCGGCCGATGGGCACCGTCGTCGCACCCGCCGGCACCTCGGCCACGCGATGGAAGGTGGCGAACGTCGTGCTCTCCGTGGGACCGTACATCTGGAGCAGCCGCCGCGGCCTTCCCTCGTCCAGGGCCCGGGCCACGGCCGCCGGGGACGACGCTTCGCCGCCGAACAGGACGCAGGACAGGCGCCCCAGGGCCGCCGGGGCCTCCCGCGCCACCTGGGCGAACAGGGCCGCCGTCAGGTGCAGCACCGTCACCTTCTCCCGCTCCAGCAGGGCCGCCAGCTCCACAGGCGCGAGCAGCACCTCCTGCGGGACCACCACCAGGGCGGCCCCGGAAAGCAGCGTCGCCCAGATCTCGAAAGTGGTCGAGTCGAAGCTCGGGTTGGCGTTGAAGGCCAGGCGATCGCCCGGTGCGAGCGTCAGGTAATTCGTCTCTCGCACCAGACGCACCACCGCCCGGTGGGGCACCGCCACTCCCTTGGGGCGGCCGGTCGAACCGGAGGTGTAGAGGACGTAGGCGAGCTGGGAGCCCCCGCCCCCCAACGACGGCAAGGACTGCAAGGGTTTGGGGTCCTTGGAGTCCTTGATGTCCTTGACGTCCTCGCAGGTCCACAGCCCCGCCATCCGCTCGCGCGTCCGCTCATGCACCAGCACCACCGCCGCGCCGGTATCCTCCAGCAGGAACAGGAGCCGCTCGTCCGGGTATCCCGGATCGAGCGGCACGTAGGCCGCGCCCGCCTCGAGGATGGCCAGGAAGGCCACCACCAGATCGGCAGAGCGCTCCATCGCCACCCCGACGCGGGCGCCGGGCCCCACCCCCAGAGCCGCCAGCTGCCCCGCCTGCCGGCGGGCCGCCTCGGCCAGCCGGCCGTAGCTCCAGACCTCCTCGCCCTCGACCACCGCCGGCGCCTCCGGCATGGCCGCGGCCACCGCGGCGAACAGCGCCGGGAGGCTCGCCTCCCGCGGGAACCCGGCGGCCGTGTCGTTCCACTCCAGCAGGAGCTGATGCCGCTCTCCCTCCAGCAGCAACGGCACCTCTCCCACTCTCCGCTCCGGATCGGCCGCGAAGGCCCGCAGCGCCCCGGTCAGGCGCTCCAGCAGGCGGACCGCGGCCGGGGCGTCGATGCGCCGGCTGTCGCAGAGGACCTCCAGCGACAGCTCCGGCCCGGGAACCACCACCAGGTTGAGCGGATAGTTGGTCTGCTCGTTGACCGTCAGCCGCGACATCGAAAGCTCCGGCAGCAGCCCCGCGAGGGAGCCGTCCAGCGGATAGCTCTCGAACACCAGGATGTTGTCGAACAGCGCCGTGCCCGCCGGCAGGCCGCTCCAGGTCTGGATCTCGTAGAGCGGAGCGTGCTCGTAGCGCCGCGCCTCGGACTGCCTCTCCTGCAGCTCCTCGAGCCACGGCAGCAGGGGGCGCTCGGGATCGACCTCCACCCGCACCGGCAGGGTGTTGATGAACGGGCCGACGATGGAATCCACCCCGGGGAGGTCGCCCGGCCGGCCGGCGACCGTGCCGCCGAAGACCACCTCGCCGCCCCCGTTCGTCTGGGCCAGGAGGAGCGCCCAGGCCCCTTGCATCAACGTGTTCAGCGTCAGCCGGTGCCGCCGCGCCAACTCGCGCAGGGCCGTGGTCGCCTCCTGGCTCAGGCGTACGCTCTGCCGCTGCGACTGCCGGAAGCCGGCCGCCCCGCGGCCGTCGCCTCCCGCGATCAGCGTCGGCGTGGCGAGCCCGGCGAGGCTCCGGCGCCAGAACGCCTCGGCCTCCGCCGCATCCTGCCGCTGCAGCCAGGCGATGTAGTCGCCGTAGGAGCGCGCCCTCGCCAGCGCCGGCTCCCGGCCGGCGGCAAGCGCCGCATAGCAGGTGAACAGCTCCTTGAGCAGCAGGCCCACCGACCAGCCGTCCACCACCAGATGGTGCAGGCTCCAGACGAGATGCCAGGTCTCCGCACCGAGCTCGAACAGGGCGAGGCGCATCAGCGGCGGCTCGCTCAGCTCGAAGCCGCTCTCCCGATCGGCGTCCAGATACTCCCCCAGCCGCGCCTCCTGCCCGGCGCCGTCCAGACCGCGCCACGACTCGCGCCGGAGCTTCAGGTCGACGTCGCCGAGGACGACCTGCATGGGCTTCTCCAGATCCTCCCAGTGGAAGCCCGTCCGCAGCGCGTCGTGCCGGTCGACCACGCGCCGGAAGGCCCGCTCGAAGGCGGCGACGTCCAGCCGGCCGGTCAGGCGCAGGCTGAGCTGGACGACGTAGACGCCGGACCCCGGCGCATACAGGCTGGCGAACAGCATCGCCTGCTGCATGGGCGAGAGCTCGGAGATGAGCCCGACGTCGTTGCGAATCACCGCGTCCACCTATTCGTAGTGCAGCGCTTCGGCCGGAGCGATCAGGGCTGCCTTGAGCGCCTGGTAGCTCACCGTCAGCCAGGCGATCAACAGCGCGGCCAGCCCGCCGAGCAGGAAGCTCCACAGATGGAGGTCGGTGCGGTAGGCGAAACCTTGCAGCCAGCTCCGCATCAGGTACCAGGCCACGGGCCAGGCGATCAGGTTGGCGACGATCACCAGGAGCGTCAGCTCCTTCGACAGCAGCAGGACCACCTCGGCCACCGAGCTGCCCAGGACCTTGCGGATGCCGATCTCGCGGGTGCGCTTCTCCGCGGTGAAAGAAGCGAGGCCGAGCAGGCCGAGGCAGGCGACGAAGACGGTGACCAGCGCGAAAAAGCCGAGGAGCTGGCCGAGCCGCTCCTCCGAGCGGTAGTACCGGGAGAACTCGTCGTCCAGGAAGAAGTACTCGAACGGCTTGGACGGCATGAGCCGCCGCCAGACGCTCTTCAGGCCCGCCAGGGTCTCCGCCCGGTGTTCCGGCGCGATGCGCACGTACATGTAGTGGAAGACGAGCGGCCGCACGTGCAGGACCAGCGGCTCGACCTCGAACTGCAAAGGCCGGTGGTGGAAGTCGCGGACCACGCCCACGATGTTCCCGATCTTCCACCCGCCCCAGGCGGCCCTGACGCCGATGATCTCCTGCGGCGAGGCGAAGCCCCAGTGGCGCACCGCCGCCTCGTTGACCAGGAAGCCGGCCGCCGTGTCGCTCTCTTCGCCCGGCTGGAGCGGACGGCCGGCCACGAGCTGGAGCTTGAAGACCTTCTGCACGTCCCAGTCGACCACCAGCGAGCCGAGCATGTCGAGGTTCTTGACTCCATGGACAGCGGTGAAGATCTGCGGCGTCTCGCGGCCGATGATCAGCGCGGTGAACGTGGTGGCCTGCACGTTGGGCACCTTCTCCACCTCGGCCTTGACCTCGGCGACGCGCTCGCGCAGGCGGACGTCGCGGATCGGCAGGACCACGACGTTCTCCATGTCGTAGCCCAGGTCCTGCGAGCGCATGTAGCGGAGCTGGTCCCAGACCACGCCGACGCCGATCAGGAGCGCCACCGACACGGCGAACTGGAAGACGATCAGGACCTTGCGGAAGGCGCTGCTCCCCACGCCGCCGGCCAGCGAGCTGCGGAGCACCCGGTTCGGCTCGAAGGACGACAGGAAGAAGGCGGGATAGCTGCCGGCGAGGAGCCCCACGAGGAGCGTCAACCCGACCAGGGCGAGCCAGGCCGCCGCGTCGAGCCGGAGCGCGACGTGCCTCCCGGCGAGCGCGTTGAACGCCGGCAGGACGGCCCAGACCAGGAGCACGGCGACGACCATCGCCACGGCGCAGAGGAGCGTCGCCTCGCCGAGGAACTGGGCGATGAGCTGCGAGCGGCGCGCCCCGACGACCTTGCGGACCGCCACCTCCCGCGCGCGCCCGGCGAAGCGGGCCGTGGCCAGGTTCATGAAGTTGACGCAGGCGATCAACAGGGTCAGCACCGCGATGGCGCTGAACATGTAGATGTAGAAGATGTCCCCATTCTTCTCCAGCTCATGATCCAGCTTCGAACGCAGATGGATGTCCGTCACGGGCTGGAGATGCAGCGCGATCCTGGGCGCCCCCTCGATCTTGGGGACGTGCCTCTCCACGAACGGAGCGAGCTTCTCCTCCACCTGGGCCGCCGACGCCCCTTCGGCCAGGCGCACGTAGGTGTAGAAGTCGCTCAGATACCACTCGTCGAGGGCGATCCGCTCGTCCTTGACGTGGTCGAGGGTCGAGAACGAGATCAGGCCGTCGAAGTGAATGTGGGAGCTGGCCGGGATGTCGCGGAAGACCCCGGTGATCCGGTACTCCTCGTCGGAGAAGCCGCTGTCGATCCGCAGCACCTTGCCGAGCGCCTTGCCGGCTCCGAAGTACTTGCGCGCCGCCGATTGGCTGATCACCACCGAGTTGGGCGCCACGAGCGCCCGGGCCGAGTCCCCTTCGACCAGAGGCAGGGAGAAGATCTCGAAGATGCCCGGATCCGCGAAGAAGAGCAGCTCATAAAACTGCTTCTCGTTCTTGTAGCTGATCGCGTGCTTGCCCGGGAGGGCTCCCTCGGGGTACGGCATCAGCCGGGCCGCCGCCTGGACCTCCGGGAATTCCTGCAACAGGGCCGGCGCGGCCGGGGCCGGCGTGATCGCCATGGAATCGGCCGCCTGGCCGGTTATCTCCATATCCTCGGTGACGCGGTAGATCCGGTCGGCGGCCGGATGGTGCCGGTCGTAGCTCAGCTCATCACGCAGGAACAGCAGGATGAGGAGACAGCAAGCCATGCCCAGAGCCAGACCCAGGATGTTGATCAGGGAGTGGCCCTTGTGCTTGACCGAGGTACGGACGGCGATCTTCAGATAATGTCCCAGCATACGTCCCCTCAAGGAGTCTTGGTTCCACCGGACCGCGTCGCGCCTCCGCGCTTGCCGCCGATCCGGCCCATGATCTTGTCGAGATCCTTCTGGCTGATGCGCGCCGTCGGGAAATCGGTCGGGGTGAAGCCCCCGGCCCCGGCGGTGCGGCTGTGCTCGATCAGAGCCCGCAGGGCGCCGGCGAAGCGGTCGGCGAGCCCCTGGATGGTGCGCGCTTCGTGCAGGCTCTCGCTCCAGGTCCAGGCGCAGCGCAGGCGGCCTCCGGCGAGCCCGCTGTCGATCTCCAGCAGCCACGGACGCTCCTCGCGCGGGCCGGCCGGCGCGCCGGCCGCTTCGGGAGCGGCGGCGAACAACGTGGCTTCCGGCTCTCCCGGGGGGAGCGGCCCGGCGTCGCGCAGGACGACCGGGGCGCCGTTCTCCAGCCGCAGCGCGCCGTAGCTCCAGCCGCCCCGCGGCACCGCGCGGAGCTGCTCCTTGACGGCTTTGAGCATCGCGCCCGGATCGCGCTCGCGGCGGTCCAGCTCCAGCAGCACCGGATAGAGGGGTGCGAGCCAGCCTACGGTCCGTGACAGGTCGGCGCCGCCGAAGCCGTCGCGGCCGGAGCCCTCCACGTCGACCAGCAGGCGCGGCTCTCCGGTCCACACGGCGAAGGCCTGGACCAGGGCGGTCAGCAGGGCGTCCTCCAGACGGGTGTTGTAGACCGCCGGCACGTCTTCGAGGAGCGCGCGCGTCTCCTCTTCGTCGAGCTCCACGAGCAGGCGGCGCGCCGAGGCCACGGTGTTGGCGGCGCGCCCCTCCGGCCGGTCCAGCGGCAGCGGCCGGACGCTCCGGTCGCGGCCCAGCCAGAAGCCCAGCTCCTCGTTCCCGGCGGCGGATTGCGCGTGCTCGGCGAGGCGCGCTCCCCACTGCCGCAGCGACGTGGACGCCGGCGGCAGGGGCGGCAGCGCGGCGGCGGCGCGGCAGGCGGCTTCGAGGTCGGCGAGCAGGATGCGCCACGAGGCGCTGTCCACGATCAGGTGATGGAGGACCAGGAACAGCCGCTGCTCCCCGTCCCCGAGCCGGCAGAGCACGGCCCGCAGCAGCGGCCCGCGCCCGACGTCCAGGCTGCTCTGCAGCCGGTCCGTCGCGGCTTCGAGGGCGGCGCGCCGCTCCGTCGCCGGCAGGGCCGAGAGGTCGAGGATCTCCAGCGGTGGAATGAGCCAGGGGGCCGGCATCTGCCGCCACGCGCCGCCCTCGCCGCGCACGAAATGGACGCGCAGCGCGGGGTGGCGGGCGGCCACTGCGCCGAGCGCCCAGTCGAGGCGCTCGGGGGCGACCGGCTCGCGGAGGGTGAGGAGGAGGGCCTGGTTGAACCGGTCGGGCTCCGCCAGGTCCAGGCCGAAGAAGCGCTGCTGGGCCGGGGTCAGGGGGATCTCGCCGTCCTCCGGAGCCTCGCCGCCGGGCTGGGCCGCGGCCGCCTTGACCACGGCCGCCAGCTCGCCGAGCACCTGATGGCGGAACAGGTCCTGCGGGGAGAGCGAGAGGCCCGCCTCATGGGCGCGGAAGACGACCTGGACCGCGAGGATCGAGTCGCCTCCCAGCTCGAAGAAGTTGTCGTGCGGGCCCACCGCGGCAACGCCCAGGACCTGCTCCCAGATGCCGGCCAACGCCGCCTCGGCCGGCGTGCGCGGCGGCGCCTCGCCGCACTCGGCGCGCTCGCGGCCCGGCGCGGGGAGGGCCTTGCGGTCGACCTTGCCGTTGGGCGAGAGCGGCAGGGCGTCGAGCGTCACGAACGCCGCGGGAACCATGTAGGGCGGCAGCTTCTCACCCAGGAAGCCGCGCAGCTCGGTTTTTAGATCGGACTGATCGGACCGATCGGTCGGATCGAGGACGACATAGGCGACGAGCCGGCCGTCGCGCACGAGGGCCACGCACGCCCGCACCGCGGGATGGCTCGCGAGGACCGCTTCGATCTCGCCCAGCTCGATGCGGAAGCCGCGCACTTTCACCTGGTGGTCGATGCGCCCGAGGAACTCCAGGGTCCCGTCGGGCAGGCGGCGCGCCAGGTCGCCGGTGCGGTAGAGGCGGGAGCCGGGGACGTCAGACCGATCCGGGAAGGGACTGGGGACGAACCTCTCGGCGGTCAGGTCGGGCCGGCCGTGGTAACCGCGGGCCAGGCCGTCGCCGCCGATCGCCAGCTCGCCGGCCACCCCGAGCGGCGCCAGCTCGTCGTGGCGCGCCAGCAGGTGGAGGGTCGTGTTGCCGAGCGGCAGCCCCACGGGCACCGGCCGGTCGCCCGCGCCCACCCGCAGCAGGGCCGACCAGACCGTGGTCTCGGTCGGGCCGTAGACGTTCCACAGCTCGCCGACCCGCGGCAGCAGCTTGTCGGCCAGAGCGCGCGGCAGGGCCTCGCCCCCGCACAGGGCCTTGAGACCGGGCCGCCCGGGCCAGCCCCCTTCGACGAGCAGGGTCCAGGTGGCCGGGGTCGCCTGCATGCAGGTGGCGCCGGCGGCGTCGATCGCCGCGGCCAGGAGCGTCGCGTCGCTGGAGGTTTCGCGGCCCACCAGCTCGACGCGGGCTCCCACGGAGAGCGGCAGGAGCAGCTCGGTGACCGCGATGTCGAAGGCGAGGGTGGTGACCGCCATCATCACGTCGCCGGGAGCGAGGCCGGGCTTGGCGGCCATGGTGGCGAGGTAGTTGACGACGCCGCGGTGGCGGACCTCGACGCCCTTGGGCCGGCCGGTCGAGCCCGACGTGTAGATCACGTAAGCGGGGTTCTCGGGACCGGCGGATGGCAGCGGTACGCGGTGCTCGCCCTCCTCCAAGGAGTCCAGCAGGACGACCTGCGCCGCGTGGGGCGGCAGCGCGTCGAGCAGCGAATTCTCGGTCAGCAGGACGCGGGCTCCGGAGTCCTCCAGGATGTAGCCGAGCCGCTCGCGGGGATGGGTCGGATCGAGCGGCACGTAGGCGCCGCCCGCCTTGAGCACTCCGAGGAGAGCCACCAGGAGGGCCGGCGTGCGCTCGGCGCAGATCCCGACCAGGACCTCCGGGCCGACTCCCAGCGCCGCCAGGCGGCCGGCGAGGCGGTCGGCGAGGGTCTCCAGCTCGCCGTAGCGGAGCGTCCGGCCGGCTCCGGAGACGGCCACGGCGTCCGGCGTCTGCGCCGCCTGCGCCGCCACCAGCTCGTGGACGCAGAGACCCGACGGATAGGCGGCCGCGGCGTTGTTGTGCTCGTAGAGGACCTGATGGCGCTCCGCCTCCGGCGTCAGCGGCAGGTGGCGGACGGACGCGTCCGGCGCCGCGGTCACGACCTGGAGGAGCCTCTCGTAGTGCTCCGCGAGGCGCTCCGCGGTGGCGGCGTCGAAGAGGCCGGCGTCGTGCTCCAGCCAGCCGGCGATCCCGCTCTCCGTCTCCATCAGGTTGAGCGTCAGGTCGAACTTGGCCGTCCCTCCTTGCAACGGGAGCTGGCAGAGGGTCAGGCCGGGCAGCTCCAGCGCGCCCAGCGGCGCGTTCTGGAGGATGAAGAACGCCTGGAACACCGGCGAGCGGCTCAGGTCGCGGTCCGGCGCCAGCTCGTCGACCAGCCGCTCGAACGGCAGGTCCTGGTGCGTGAAAGCGTCGAGCGCGGTCTCGCGCACACGCCCCAGCAGCTCGCCGAAGCTCGGCCCCGCGGCCCAATCGGTCCGCAGGACCAGCGTGTTGATGAAGAGGCCGATCAGGTCCTCGACCTCGCGCCGGGTGCGGCCGGCGACCGGCGAGCCCACCAGCACGTCCTCCTGGCCCGCATGCCGCCCGAGGAGCACGCCCCAGGC
>DATFPH010000349.1:0-7144 GCA_035264905.1 Thermoanaerobaculia bacterium | reverse complement strand
ATCCCTCGGCTTCCTGCGTCCCTATTTCCGCAAGGCGCTGGCGCTGGATGGCCGCGGCCATCTCTCGACCGACGTCCGTCTGGCGGACGGGGTCCTCCTGCCGGGGACCCGGATCACCGTCGACCCGGCCGAGGTCGAGGCGGAGTATCTGCTGAGCCGGGCCGCGGGCTCGGCCACGGTGCAGGGCCTGGTGGTGGCGGGGCCGGAGCCGCACCTGGTCCTGGGCGTCAACTTCGGCCGCTTCCAGCTCGCGGCACGCGACCGCAACGAGGCGCCGCCGCACGTGGTGGGAGAGGGGCTGCAGCTCAGCCTGACCTCCGCGGACCTCGATCTGGCCACGCGCGGCAAGAACGCGCTGGCGCGGATCGTCCTGCCGGAGGCCGACGTGCGGGACCTCGCGTTCTACAACGGCTATCTGCCCCCGGGCACCGGCGTGTCGATCCTCGGAGGCACGGGCCGGTTGGGGTTCGATTTCAGGTTGCAGACGGAGAGCCAGACCGCGGAAGGCGAGCTGACCCTGCGCTCCGACGCCGTGCGGGTGCGGGTCGAGGATCTGGAGCTCGCCGGAGCTCTGGATCTGCGCGCCCGGCTCACCAGTCCGGACCTGCGGACGCGCCGCTTCGCGCTGGATGGAACCAGCCTTTCCCTGGAGCGGGTCGAGCTGCGCCACGTCGGTCCGGACGCTGGTCCTCCGCGCGGGAGGAGGAGAGAGGAGGCCTGGTGGGCGCAGGTGGATCTGGAACGCGGGTCGATGGAGTGGACGCGGCCCCTCGCTCTGAGCAGCTCGGTCCGGCTGGAGGTGAAAGAGGCCGGGTTCCTGTTCAACCTGCTCTCCCGCCAGAGGCCCTATCTCGCCTGGTTCGGCAACCGGCTGCGCCAGACGCCGCTGGTGGCGCGGGGAGAGCTGCGGCTGGCCCAGGGGGCCATCGAGGTCGAGCCGCTGGAGGTGCTGGGCGGCCACTTCGACATCCGCTCGCGGCTCCGGCTCTCCAGAGAGAGGCGGCACGGGCATCTCTTTGTCCGCTGGAGGCGGCTGGCGCTCGGGGTCGACCTCGAAGGGCGCGAGCGGCGGTACCGGCTGATTCGGCCGCTGGAGTGGTTTGAGGGGAAGTCTCTCAGCGCTGCGCCGCCGGATACGCCCGCCGCAACCGCGCCCCCATCTGAACCGCCAGATCCGCGGGCTTTACCACGGGCACCTGCAGGCTCTCGGTCCACAGCTCGCGGCCGTCCTGGGCATTCAGGCGGTGGAGGACCACCTGGCAGACCTGGGGACCGCAATAGGCGCTGGCGGTGAGCTCCTCCTGCGCGGGCTGCGGCCCGTCGAGAACGCGGACGCGGTCGACCTCCCGCAGTGCCTGCCGCAGCGCCTGCCCGAGATCCGAGGTCATCCGGACCATCTCCCCGGGCGGAAGACCCTGGACCTCCGGCTCGCGCACCCTCACATGGATCGGTCCGGTGCTCCCTTGGGTGAGCCGGTGCATCACCGCGAAGACGAAAACGAGGAGGATGCCCGCGGCGAGCAGCAGCCAGACGCGCAGCCCTTCGGCTTCGCGGTCCGGCCGCGGATGCGGATCGGCCAGCACCGCGGCCGCCTGGAGCTCGTCGACGATCTCGCCGGCGGTCGCATAGCGCTCCTTCGGCTCCTTCCGCAGACAGCGTTCGATGATCCGGGCCAGAACGTCCGGCGTATCGGGGCGCGCTTCGCGGAGCGGCGGCGGCTCGCTCTCCAGGATCATCTGCACCTGCTCCTCGAGAGAGCCGTGGGGACCGCGGACGAAGGGGGGGCGTCCCGCCAGCATCTCGTACAGCACGGCTCCGAAAGACCAGAGATCGGCCCGGGCGTCGACCTCTTCCCCGCGGAGCTGCTCGGGGGCCATGAAGGCCAGGGTGCCCACGGCCCGGCCCACGTCGGTGAGCCGGCTCGACCCTTCCCAGAGCGCGAGGCCGAAGTCGAGCAGCTTCAGCCTTCCGCCGCGGGTCAACATCAGGTTGGCCGGCTTGAGATCGCGATGGACGATCCCGGCGGTGTGCGCCGTCTCCAGGGCCGAGGCGAGCTGCGCGGCGATCGAGACGATCTCCGACAGCGGCATGGGCGCGATCTCCTCCGCCCGGTCGAGCCGCTTCTTGAGGGTCTCCCCCTCATAGAGCGGCATGGCGAGGAAGAGATGCCCCTGGTGGTCCCCGATCTCCAGGACCTTCGCGATGTTCGGGTGATCGAGGGACGCCGCGGCCCGCGCCTCGCGCCGGAAGCGGTCGCCGTCGCCCTGCACCCGGTCCGCGGCGAGGAGCTTGAGCGCCACCTCCTGGCCGGTCTTCTCGTCGAGAGCCCGGTAGACGACGCCCATCCCACCACGGCCGAGCAGGCCGAGGACCCGATAGTGAGACACGGTGCTGTCCAGCCCAGGGGCGCCGCCGCCCGGATCCCAGACCGGCTGGCCCCCTTCGGCTTCCGCGCGGCGGTCGCGCATGAGCACTCCCCGATTGTTGAAGCGGCTTCCAGTGCGGCTAGAAGTTTACCCGAGAGCGTACAAAAAGTCTGGCTCGAAGAGAGCTTGACTTCGCTCTCCCTGAAAAGCTCTCTGTAACGTTTCATCCGGTCCTTCGCCCAATCCAACAAATGGCGATGGATGCAGCAAGGGAACGCGTGGCGCCGGCGAAAGCGGGGACAACCACGAGCCCGGCCCAACCATCGCTCAAGATCGCTCTCCATCGGGTCCAGCCGAAGCTGGCGGTCAGCGCTCCGGATGATCCCTACGAGCACGAGGCCGACCGCGTCGCAGCCGCTGTGATGCGCATGCCCGCGCCCGCCGTGCAACGCAAGTGCGCCGCCTGCTCGGCGGGAGGCGCCACGTGCCCCCACTGCGAAGAGGAGGAGGCGCGGGTGCAGCGCAAGGTGGAGGGCGTGCGCCATGCCGGCGAGGTGAGCGCGGATTTTGCGAGCCGCCTGCGCGGCGGCGCTCCGCTCGATCGGGCAAGCCGCGCCTTCTTTGAGCCGCGCTTCGGCCACAGCTTCGGCAACGTGCGGGTGCACACCGGACCGGAGGCCGATGCCGCGGCCCGGAGCATCCACGCGCGCGCCTTCACCCTCGGACGCAACGTCGCCTTCGCCGCCGGAGAATACGATCCACAGTCCGAGCGCGGCCGCAGCCTGCTGGCCCATGAGCTGGTGCACGTCGTGCAGCAGGCGGGAACCCCTCGAGGAGTCTTCCGCCAGCCGGCGGCCGTGCCTGCGCCTCTCACGCGCGCGCAGTTCGATGACACACTCAAGCGGCGCTTCGCTGTCGCAGACATCCGCACCGGCACGCGGGAAGAACAGGCCAACTCACTGAACCTGCCGCCAGAGGATCTTCCCAATTGGCGGCCCTGGGCGCCTGACGATCCTTCCACAACCTATGCCTCGATTCTAGAAGGATTCGAAAACTTCGCCGCCTCCTTCGGCGGTACTCCAAATGTCCGCGAAATCGTTTTCTTCCGAACACGTTACAGGATCGAGAGATCTGCCAGTGGACGTGTAGTGGTCGAGGACGAAACGGCCGGCGCCCACTTCTCCCACGGAAAGCTGGTCCTCTTCCAGCTTGCCGAGGACCGCTGGAAAGCACTGCCGATCGCCCGCAGCAATACGACAGGAATGTATCCCCCGGTATCCGGGCTCGGCGTCCAGGGCCCTGGCTCGTCCCCCGGCGCCCCGACTCCGCAGCCGACAACCGAGGAGAATGCCCGGCGCGTCGTGATCCACGAGCTGGGCCATGGACTGGAAGAAGCCGCCACAGGACCTATCCACAACGCTCTCGACCCCATGATGCTGAGCGCCTACATGTTTGAGGCCGGCTGGACCGAGGGCACGCCTCCCCAGCTCTACGACGTCGGCGTCCCTGAAGTCAGGAATGCCTTACGTTTCGGAGTGGCTCCCCCGGAGCAGTACCGCATCGAGCAGGATCGCTGGAACTCCCCCAACTGGGTGGAGCAGCCGGTGTCCGGTTACATGGTCGGAGAGGGGCCCAAGGAAGACTTCGCCGAGGCCGTCATGGTTTACGTGGAAAACCCGTCCCTGTTGCAGTCACGTTCCCCGAGGCGCTACAAATTCCTCGATCATCGGAAGAACGTGTGGCAGAGCCGTCTGCTCCAGCCGCGCCCGACCACCCCCGGACAGAAGAGCTCGGACATCCCGATCGGTATCTATCTCATTGTGGAGGATCCGGACAACGCGCCTCTGATTTATCACCGGCTGACACCCTATCAAGGTTTGAGAGACCGGGGTGAGATCGTAGAAGTCTGGCACGATTCCGGCGGATACTATTATCTGTATCGCGGCAGGCGGATACCCCTCCCGGAGCGACCTTGATGTTTCGGGCTGCCATCGTCCATGCGAAACCGGCGCCGTTGGCGGAAATCACCAGGCGCTTCTCCCACCCACGGCCGGACACCCTGGTCAATCCGCCCTGGAACCGGTTGGCGTTGGGCATCCAGCCGAAGCTGGCGGTCAGCGCGCCGGCGGACCCGGCGGAAGCCGAGGCCGATCGCGTCGCGGCCGCGGTGATGCGCATGCCCGGGCCCGCCGTCCAACGCAAGTGCACTGTCTGCTCGGCGGGAGGCGCCACGTGCCCCCACTGCGAAGAGGAGAAGGCGCGCGTGCAGCGCAAGGCGCCGAACGCTCCGACCACCGCCAAAGACGCCGGTGAGGTGAGCGCGGATTTTACGAGCCGCTTGCGCGGCGGCGTCCCGCTCGATCCGGCAAGCCGCGCCTTCTTCGAGCCGCGCTTCGGCCACAGCTTCGGCGACGTGCGGGTGCATACCGGATCGGAGGCCGAGGCCGCTGCGGCGGCGATCCAGGCGCGGGCCTTCACCCTCGGAAGGAACGTCGCGTTCGCGGCTGGAGAATACGATCCGCAGTCCGAGGGCGGACGCAGCCTGCTGGCGCACGAGCTGGTGCACGTCGTGCAGCAGAGGTCGGCAGGCCAGGCGCTTCAGCGCCAGCCGGAGGAGGGATGCGCCGGAGCGGATCGCCAGGCTAAATGGACTCAAGCCGTCCTGCGCGCCCGGGCGATGAACGAGCTCGCGAAGACGCTCCTGCCGGATAAGGGGCGGCGCGCCCGGCAGACGGATATCCTCGGCAAATACCTTCTCTATGGAAGGGCCAAAGGCGAACAGCTCACAATGACGGCCGAGATGGGGCAGCGCAACGCGCAAGCGTATGTGGCGGCCTACACGCGAGCGCAGGAGCTCTTGGACAAGGAGCCGGTCATGAGCTGCGAGCCGGCGCTTGGCTGCCAAGGTGCTCCCATCACGTATGACGGGGTCTTCCATGTGTGCCCGGCGTGGTTCGATCTGCCTGCCGAAACGAGCGGCGAAAGCTCGCGCGCCGGCTCACTGCTGCGCGCCGTCTATACGAACATGGTGACGCAGGAGCACAAAAAACGGGCGCTGGGCCCGCTCGAGGCTGAGCTCATTCCAACCGAGGCCAGGCTGCTGACCGAAGTCGCCAACGAGTTGGGCGAGATGGGGAGCGAAGGCGGCATCTCGTTCGAAGAAGCGTTGCGAGAAGCCATGACGGTGCTGAAAGGCCGATTCGGTATGTCCGGCGGCACCGAACGTGGCCAGGACCCGAAAGACGGCTACGATGCCCGCGACTTCTCCGAAGAGACGAGCTCGCGCGGCGTGCTCGTGGCCAACAAGGAACCTTGGATCGCAATGAGCAACCTGGTCAAGAACGCCAGGGCCGAAGTTCCCAAGGCCGGCGGGGGCGTCACGCACTGGAGCTTCGATTGCTTCGAGTTCGTGATTCTCTCGCGCATCTATGCGTATTTCCGCACACTGCCCAGGGCCGAGTTCAACGAGCGATTCAACCCGCTGACCCTCGGCTTCTTCGCGGATGTCGACAAGAGAACCGGTCTTGCGTGGGACGATCCGATCGAGACGGCCGGGCCGAAAGAAGAACCATTTCGCTACGGTCCAGAGAAAGGCGTCATGAAAGGCGGAGTGACCACTTATGAGCGGAAGAAGATTCCCGTCGGGAAAAAATGGGCCGAGATTCTCCGTGACGCGCCGATCGGCACGCAGGTCATCTGGAGCAACAAAGACGCTGCTGCAAAATGTGGTAAAAATCCGAATCTCCCGTTCTGCGACTTTGCCAACGAGAATGCGACCAAGATCGGTTTGGACGAATACTCCGCCTATCCCTTCGTGGACGCGCAGAGTGAAAAAGCGATCATCAAGGCGATCTCCGCTGCTCCCTTCGACAATGATCCAAGCAAGGTTCCGCCCGGGTATGTAGAAAAGAACATCTATATCTCCTCGGTTCGTTACCCAAAGCCATGAGATCACTTTATGCCAACTGCAAAGAACCAATCTCCTCGATCGAGATCAACATCGCCAGCGCCGCCCACCGCGGTCCATCCGGCCTGGGGTCGCTCGGCGCTGGGCGTCCAGCCGAAGCTGGCAGTCGGCGCGCCGCTGGACCCGGCGGAGGCGGAAGCCGATCGCGTCGCAGCCGCGGTGATGCGCATGCCCGAGCCCGCCGTCCAACGCAAGTGCGCCGCCTGCTCGCGTTTCTCTTTTCGGCGGCTTTCATGAAGATGGCGGACGAACAAACCGGGCTCCGTGGCGACGAGAAGGCCAATCGTGGGCAGGTGACGAGCTGGATGGGGCCTCAGTTTGCCGACAAGAAAAAGATCAAGGACGCAACCTACAAGAAAGCGTACCGCCGTCCGCGAGAAGCGCGCGGATCTCGTCGTCCTTGCCGGTCAGCTGCCAGCGGATCAACGACACCGGGATGACCCCGGCGGCGTCGACCTCGGCGAAGAAGTCGGCGAGCTTGAACATGTCGCCGAGCTGGTGGCTGCGCTCGGCCAGCAGACGCTCGATCTGGTACTTGCCCGTGATGTAGCTGCTGCCATAGCCGGGCTGGCGCAAATAGAGCTGCTGCTCGAAGCCGAGGAGGTCGAGGTCTTTCCGCATCCAGCCGCGGGGGGTCCACTCGACGTGGAAATCGCGCGCCTGCTGGAGGGTGAAGTCGTTGGCGTGGACGTAGAGGGAGCCCAGCCCGCGGGCGGCGCGCTGGGCCAGCATGATCCAGACGATCTCGCGCACCCGCGGATTGTCGTCGTAGAGGCCGGCGTGCATCATCATCTCTTCCACCCCGGTGGCC
>DATFPH010000348.1:0-13504 GCA_035264905.1 Thermoanaerobaculia bacterium | reverse complement strand
GGTCTCCGGGTGGGCGAGGGGGAAGGTCGCGGCGAGCAACAGCTGGGCCGTGGCGGGTCCCTGGACCGCGAACGGCGGCGCGCTCCTCGCCAACGAGCTGCACCTCGGGCTCTCCGTGCCCAACATCTGGTACCGCGCCGTGCTCGCCTGGCCTCACCGCACGCTGGCCGGCGCCACCGTGCCCGGCACGCCCGCGCTGGTCGTGGGAAGCAACGGCGAGGTCGCCTGGGGGGTGACCAACAGCGTGCTCGACACGAGCGACCTGGTGCTCCTGGAGATCGATCCCCGCGATCCCGGCCGGTACCTGACGCCGCAGGGGCCGCGGCCGTTCGAGCGCCATGCCGAGGTCCTGCGGATCAAAGGCGCGCCCGACCAGGAGCTGGCGGTCGACTGGACGATCTGGGGGCCGGTGGTCGACACGGACAACCGGGGGCACCACCGGGCCGTGCGGGCCGTGGTGGACGATCCGGGGGCCGCCGACTTCTCGATCCTGCGGCTGGAGACGGTTTCCGGGGTCGAGCCGGCGCTCGACGTCGCCCGCGGCAGCGGCATCCCGGCGCTCAACTTCGTCGCCGTGGACCGCGCCGGACGGATCGGCTGGACGATCGCCGGACGGGTCCCCCGCCGCGCCGGCTTCGACGGCGAGACCGCCGGCGCGTGGACGAATGGAGCGCGCCGGTGGCAGGGCCTCGTCCCCCCGTCCGAGGTGCCGCGGCTGCTCGATCCTCCCTCGGGGCGCCTGTGGACCGCCAACAACCTGGTGCTGGCGGGCGAGGCGGCGGCGCCTCTGGGCCGCGGCAACTTCGTGCTCGGCGCCCGCGCCCGCCAGATCCGCGACGGCCTGCTCGCCCTGCCGCGCGCCACGGCCGACGACATGCGCCGCCTCCAGCTCGACGACCGGGCGCTCTTCCTGAGCCGCTGGCAGGCCCTGCTGCTCCAGGTGCTGACGCCGCGGGCGGTGGCGGCGGACCCGCGCCGCCGCGAGCTGCGCGATCTCGCCGAGGATTGGGGAGGGCGCGCCACCGTGGGCTCGGTCGGCTACCGGATCGTCCGCGCCTACCGCCAGGCGGTCGCCCGCGCCGTCTTCGCGCCCCTCACCGCTCCCTGCCGCGCAGCCGATCCGGACTTCGACTACCTGGACACGGTCAACCAGTGGGAGGGGCCGCTCTGGCAGCTCCTCACCCGCCGGCCGCCCCACCTGCTCGATCCGCGCGCCGAGAGCTGGGACGAGCTGCTGCTGGCGTCGGCGGACCGGGTGATCGAGCTGCTCGCCCGGCAGGGGCCGCTCGCCGAGCGCACCTGGGGCGAGCGCAACACGTCGGCCATCGAGCATCCGCTGAGCGGAGCGCTGCCGCTCGTGGGCAGCCGCCTCTCGATGCCGCCCCGCCCGCTGCCGGGCGACGACGACATGCCGCGCGTCCAATCGCCCGACTACGGCGCCACGCTGCGCCTGGTGGTGTCGCCCGGGCGCGAGGCGGAAGGCTTCTTCCAGATGCCCGGCGGCGAGAGCGGCAACCCGATCTCCGACCACTACGACGACCTCTACGACTCCTGGGCCACGGGCGCCGCGGCCCCTCTGCTCCCCGGCAAGGCGGTCGCGATCCTTCACCTGGTGCCGGAGGCGAGGTGAAGGAGCTGGCCGAAGCAGCCACCCGGACGACCGTCCAGGTCCTGTCCCTTCTGCGGAGCCGTGGCGTCAAGCTCTGGACCGAGGGAGAGAAGCTCAGGTACAGCGCTCCGCCGGGCGCGCTGACGCCCGAGCTGCTGACCGAGATCAAGGAGCGGAAAACGGAGCTGCTGGGCTTCCTGCGCCAGGGCCACGTCGCCCGCCGCTCCGGGGCCCCGTCGCGGATCGAGGCGGCGCACAGCGAGCGTCCGCCGCTGTCGTTCGCGCAGCAGCGGCTCTGGCTCCTCCACCAGCTGTTCCCCGAGGGCGTCGAGTACAACGTGGCGCGCGCCATGCGCCTGCGCGGTGAGGTGCGGGTCGACCTCCTGGCGGCGAGCCTGCGGGAGATCGTGCGCCGGCATGGCGCGCTGCGCACCACGTTCGCGGTGGACGGCGGGCAGCCGGTGCAGGTGGTGGCGCCCGCGCTGGAGCTGCCGCTGCCGCTGGTCGATCTCGCCGGTCTCCCCTCCGCGCGGCGCGAGGCCGAGGCGTGGCGGCTGGCGCAGGACGACGCGCGGCTCCCCTTCGATCTCGCGCGCGGGCCGCTGCTGCGGGTCTTCCTGCTGCGCCTCGACGCCGAGGACTTCGTCGCGCCGAGCACCATGCACCACGTGATCAGCGACGGCTGGTCGACCGGCATCCTGTTCCGCGAGATGGGCCTCGTCTACGCCGCGCTGGCGCGCGGCCTGCCGCCGGCCCTCCCGCCGCTGCCGGTGCAGTACGTGGACTTCGCGGTGTGGCAGCGGCAGTGGCTCACCGGCGAGGTGCTCGCGGAGCAGCTCGCCTGGTGGAAGGAGCAGCTCGCCGGAGCGCCGCCGGAGCTCGACCTGCCCACCGACCGCCCGCGCTCCGGGATGCGCGGCAACCGCGGGGACCGCCAGCCTCTGCTCATCCCGCAGCCGCTCGCCGAGTCGCTCCGCGAGCTCGGCCAGGCGCAGGGGGCGACGCTGTTCATGGTCCTTCTGGCCGTGTGGCAGACCCTGCTCTGCCGCGTCTCCGGCCAGGACGACGTCGTCACCGGCTCGCCGATCGCCAACCGCAACCGCACCGAGATCGAAGGGCTGATCGGCTGCTTCGTCAACACCCTGGTGCTCCGCACGGCCTTCGCCGGAGATCCCGCCTTCCGCGAGGTGCTGGCCGAGGCACGGAAGACGACGCTCGGCGCCTACGCGCACCAGGACCTGCCGTTCGAGAAGATCGTCGAGGAGCTGCGTCCCGAGCGCAGCCTGACGCAGACGCCGCTCTTCCAGGTGATCTTCACGTTGCAGAACGTCCCCTCTCCGGACATGGAGACGGCGGGCTTCCGCATGACGCTGATGCCGCCGACGCGCCGGGCCGCGATGTTCGACCTCGCCTGCACCATGAAGGAGATGCCCGACGGGGTGCGCACCTCGTTCATGTACAAGGAGGACCTCTTCGACGGCGCCACCATCGCGCGGCTCGCCGGAGGCTACCTGCGGCTCCTCGAAGCGGCGGCCGCCGATCCCGGCCAGGGAATTCGCGAGATCCCGTTGCTGTCGCCCACCGAGCAACAGCAGCTTCTGGAATGGGGTGGTATCCGGGAGCAGCACACGTACGAAGAGACGCTGGCCACGCTGTTCGAGGCGCAGGTGCGGCAGGCGCCGGAGGCCCACGCGGTGACCTGTGACGGGACCGGCCTGGCCTACGCCGAGCTCAACCGGCGGGCCGACCAGCTCGCCCAGTGGCTGCGCCGGGCCGGAGTGCGGCCGGAGACCCGGGTGGGGCTCCGCGTCGGGCGCTCGCTCGACTTGATCATCGGCATGCTCGGCATCGTGAAAGCCGGCGGTGCCTACGTGCCGCTCGATCCGGGCTATCCGCAGGAGCGGCTGGCCTTCCTGATCGAGGATGCCGGCGTGCAGGTGGTCGTGGAGGCAGACGGCATTGAGCAGATTCCCCCTCTCCCGGCGGGTGAGGGTCCTCCGCGGCCGGCCGTGCCGCAGAACACCGCCTACGTCATCTACACCTCCGGCTCCACCGGCAAGCCCAAGGGCGTCCAGGTCACGCACGCCAACGTGGTCCGCCTCCTCGCGGCCACCCAGCCCTGGTTCAACTTCGGCCCCAGAGACGTCTGGACGCTCTTCCACTCCTCCGCCTTCGATTTCTCGGTCTGGGAGATCTGGGGCGCGCTGCTCACCGGCGGGCGCCTGGTCGTCGTCCCCTGGGAGGTGAGCCGCACGCCGGAGGCGTTCCACGACCTGCTGGTCGCGGAGCGTGTCACCGTGCTCAACCAGACCCCGACCGCCTTCGGCGAGCTGCTGCGAGTGGACGAAGACCGCGAGGGTGAGCTCACCGACCTGCGGCTGGTCATCTTCGGCGGCGAAGCCCTCGTGCCGTCCCGTCTGGCTCTCTGGTTCGCCCGCTACGGCGACGACCGGCCGCGGCTGGTCAACATGTACGGCATCACCGAGACGACCGTGCACGTCACCTACCGGCCGCTCACCGCCACAGACCAGCGGAGCGTCATCGGCATCCCCATCCCCGATCTCGCGGTGCACGTGCTCGATCGTTCCGGGCAGCTCGCGCCGATCGGCGTGCGGGGCGAGCTCGCGGTCGGCGGCGCCGGCCTCGCCCGCGGCTATCTCGGCCGGCCGGATCTGACGGCCGAGCGCTTCGTGCCCGATCCGTTCTCCGGACCCGGCGCCCGCCTCTACCGCTCCGGCGACCTGGGCCGTTTCCTGGCGACCGGCGAGCTGGAGTATCTCGGCCGCATCGACCACCAGGTCAAGATCCGCGGCTTCCGCATCGAGCCCGGCGAGATCGAGGCCGCGCTCCTGGCGCACCCGGAGGTGCGCGAAGCGGTGGTGCTCGTTCGGGAGAACAGCCTGGCGGCTTTTGTGGTCCTCGATCGGACCGATCGGACCGATCCGACCGATCCAAGGCCCGCGCTCGCCGCCTGGCTCCGCGACAGGCTGCCCCAGTACATGCTCCCCTCGGCGTTCGTGCGGCTCGACGCCCTGCCGCTGACCGCCAACGGCAAGGTGGACCGCAAGGCGCTGCTGGCGCTCGGCGAGGCGGCGCAGCCGGCAGATGTCTTCGTGGCGCCCCGCACGCCGGCCGAGGAGCTGGTGGCACGCATCTTCGCCGAGGTCTTGCGGGTCGAGGCGGTCGGCGCCGAGGCCCACTTCTTCGAGCTGGGCGGCCATTCGCTACTGGCGACGCAGGTCATGTCGCGCCTGCGCCAGACGTTCGGCGTCGAGGTTCCGCTGCGCGCACTGTTCGAGGAGCCGACCGTGGCGGGGCTGGCGCGGATCGTGGCAGCGGGCCAGGGACCCGCGCCGGCGCCCGCCATCGTCCCGGTGCCGCGCGACGCTTCCCTGCCGCTCTCCTTCGCGCAGCAGCGGCTCTGGTTCATCCACCAGCTCGAGCCGCGCAGCCCGAGCTACAACATCCCGGCGGCGGTGCGCCTCGCCGGCGATCTCTCCGTCCCCCGGCTGGCCCGGATCTTCACCGAGATCGCCCGCCGCCACGAGGTGCTGCGCACGACGTTCGCATCCCCCGAGGGCCGGCCGGTGCAGGTGATCCATCCGCAGCGCGGGGACATAGAGCTGCCGGTGGTCGACCTCTCCGCGCTGCCGGCCGCGGCGCGCGAGGCCCTGGGGCGCCGGCTGGCCGAGGAGGAGTCGCTGCGGCCTTTCGACCTGCGGCAGGGGCCGCTGTGGCGGGCCGCCCTGCTGCGGCTCGACGCGCGCGAGCACCTGCTGCTGTTGACCCTGCACCACGTCATCTCCGACGGCTGGTCCATGGGCCTCCTGATGCGGGAGGTGCAGGCTCTCGACCGCGGCCTTCCCCTGCCGGAGCTGCCGATCCAGTACGCCGACTTCGCTGTCTGGCAGCGGCAGTGGCTGGCCGGAGAGGTGCTGGAGCGCCAGCTCGCCTGGTGGCGCGCGGAGCTGAGCGGCGCGCCGGCGGTGCTGGAGCTGCCCACCGACCGCCCGCGCTCCGCAGCGCGCGGCTCCACCGGGCTGAGCGTGCCGCTGCACATTCCGCGACCGCTCGCCGAGGCGCTCCAGAGGCTCGGCCGGGCCGAAGGAGCGACGCTCTACATGGTCCTCCTGACGGTCTGGAAAACCCTGCTCGGCCGCATCTCCGGGCAGGACGACCTCGTCGTCGGCTCGCCGATCGCCAACCGCAACCACGCCGAGATCGAGGGGCTGATCGGATGCTTCGTCAACACGCTCGCGCTCCGCACAGTCTTGGCCGGAGATCCCACCGTCCGCGAGCTGCTGGCGGCGGTGCGCGCGACGACCCTCGGCGCCTATGCGCACCAGGACCTGCCGTTCGAGAAGATCGTCGAGGAGCTGCGTCCGGAGCGCAGCCTGACGCACACGCCGCTCTTCCAGGTGATCTTCACGTTGCAGAACGTGCCCACCCCGGACCTGGAGGCGCAGAGCTTCCGCATGACGCTGCTGCCGCCGGCCAGCCGGGCCGCGATGTTCGACCTCGCGTGCAGCCTCCGGGAGACGCCAGAAGGAGTGCGTGCCTCGCTCCTGTCCAAGGAGGACCTCTTCGACGGCGCCACCGTCGCGCGGCTCGCCGGTGGCTACCTGCGGCTCCTCGAAGCGGCGGCCGGCGATCCCGGCGAGAGAATCCGCGAGCTGCCGCTGCTCTCGCCCGCCGAGCAACGGCAGCTCCTGGAATGGGGCGGTATCCGGGAGCAGCACACGCCCGGAGAGACGCTGGCCACGCTGTTCGAAGCGCGGGTGCGGCAGGCTCCCGGTGCCCGCGCGGTGACCTGCGAGGGACGCGATCTGACCTACGGCGAGCTGAACGACCGGGCCGACCAGCTCGCCCGGCACCTGCGGCAGATGGGGGTCGGGCCGGAGGTCCGTGTGGGGCTCCGCGTCGAGCGCTCACCCGAGCTGATCGTGGGGATGCTCGGCATTATCAAAGCCGGCGGCGCCTACGTGGCGCTCGATCCGAGCTATCCGCAGGAGCGGCTGGCGTTTCTCGCGGAGGATGCCGGCGTGCAGGTGATCGTGGGGGCAGACGGCATTGAGCAGGTTCCCCCTCTGCCGTCGGGTGAGGGTCCTCCGCGGCCGGCAAATCCCCAGAACACCGCCTACGTCATCTACACCTCCGGCTCCACCGGCAAGCCCAAAGGCGTGCAGGTCACCCACGCCAACGTCGTCCGCCTTCTCGCGGCCACCCAACCCTGGTTCGGCTTCGGCTCCGGCGACGTCTGGACCCTCTTCCACTCCTCCGCCTTCGACTTCTCGGTCTGGGAGATCTGGGGCGCGCTGCTCACCGGCGGGCGCCTGGTCGTCGTCCCCTGGGAGGTGAGCCGCACGCCGGAGGCGTTCCACGACCTGCTGGCGGCCGAGCGGGTGACGGTGCTCAACCAGACGCCCACAGCTTTCGGCGAGCTGCTGCGGGTGGACTCGGGGGAGCTCACCGACCTGCGGCTGGTCATCTTCGGCGGCGAAGCGCTCGCGCCGGCCCGCCTGGCTCCGTGGTTCGCCCGCTACGGCGACGTCCGGCCGCGCCTGGTCAACATGTACGGCATCACCGAGACGACCGTGCACGTCACCTACCGGCCGCTCTCCACAGAGGACACGCGGAGCGTCATCGGCATCCCGATCCCCGATCTCGCGGTGCACGTGCTCGATCGTTCCGGGCAATTGGCGCCGATCGGGGTGCCGGGCGAGCTCGCGGTCGGCGGCGCCGGCCTCGCCCGCGGCTATCTCGGCCGGCCGGATCTGACGGCCGAGCGCTTCGTGCCCGATCCCTTCTCCGGACCCGGAGCGCGCCTGTACCGCTCCGGCGACCTGGGCCGCTTCCTGGCGACCGGCGAGCTCGAATACCTCGGCCGCATCGACCACCAGGTGAAGATCCGCGGCTTCCGCATCGAGCCCGGCGAGATCGAGGCCGCGCTCCTCGCGCACCCGAAGGTGCGCGAAGCGGTGGTGCTGGTGCGGGAGAGCAGCCTGGCGGCCTTCGTTGTCCTCGATCGGACCGATCCGTCCGATCCGACCGATCGGTCCGATCCAAGGCCCGCGCTGGCCGCGTGGCTCCGCGACAGGCTGCCCCAGTACATGCTCCCCTCGGCCTTCGTGCTGCTCGATGCCCTGCCGCTGACCGCCAACGGCAAGGTGGACCGCAAGGCGCTGCTGGCGCTCGGCGAGGCGATGCAGCCGGCAGACACCTTCGTCGCGCCCCGCACGCCGGCCGAAGAGCTGGTGGCAAGCCTCTTCGCCGAGGTCTTGCAGGTCGAGGCGGTCGGCGCCGAGGCCCACTTCTTCGAGCTGGGCGGCCATTCGCTGCTCGCCACCCAGGTGGTGTCGCGCCTGCGCCAGGCGCTCGGCGTCGAGGTGCCGCTGCGCACGTTGTTCGAGGAGCCGACCGTCGCGGGTCTGGCGCGGATCGTGGGGCAGGGACAGGCGCCGGCGGCTCCCCCGCTCCTTCCTGTCCCGCGGACCGGCGACCTGCCTCTCTCCTTCGCGCAGCAGCGCCTCTGGCTCCTCGATCAGCTCGATCCGGACAGCCCGGTCTACAACCTGTTCAGCGCCGTGCGCCTGCTCGGCCCGGCCCGCCCGGGCGATCTCCGGGCGCGCCTCGAAGCGGTCGTCCAACGCCACGAGACGCTGCGCACCACCTTCGCGCAGCGCGGCGGCGCGCCGGTGCAGATCGTCCACGACTGGCTGGCTCCGGACATTGCCACGATCGATCTCACCGCTCTCGCTCCCGCCGCGCGGGATGGCGAGCTCCGGCGCCTCGCCCAGGCCGAGCTTCTCCGCCCGTTCGACCTCTCCCGCGGCCCCCTGGTGCGCGCGCGCTTCGTCGCTCTCGGCGCGGAGGAATCGGCCGCCCTGCTCGCCATGCACCACGTCGTCAGCGACGAGTGGTCGATGCGGCTCCTCGTCGAGGAGCTCCGCGGCGCGGCGTTGCCGGAGCTGCCGGTCCAGTACGCCGACTTCGCGGTCTGGCAGCGCGGCTGGCTCCAGGGCGCGACGCTGGCCGCCGAGCTGGCCTTCTGGCGCAACCATCTCGCCGGCGCGCCGGAGCTGCTCGCGCTGCCCGCCGACCGGCCGCGCCCCGCGGTCCAGACCTTCCGCGGCACCAGCTCCGGACAGATCCTGCCGGCGGAGCTGGCGAGCGCTCTCCGGGCGGCGGCCAGGAGCCGCTCCGCCACCCTCTTCATGCTCTATCTGACAGCCTTCCAGGCGCTGCTCGGCCGCATCACCGGCGAGCGCGAGATCGTCATCGGCACGCCGATCGCCGGCCGCAACCGCCTGGAGACCGAGAGGCTCATCGGCTTCTTCGTCAACACGCTGGCCTTGCGCGGGAGCCTGGGGGACCGCCCCACGCTCGCCGCCCTGCTGGCGCGGACGCGCGAGACGGTGCTCGCGGCCCACGCCCACCAGGACCTGCCGTTCGAGCTGCTCGTCGAGGAGCTGAACCCGCGGCGCAGCTTGAGCCACACGCCGCTCTTCCAGGTGATGATGAACCTGGGCACCGCGGGGTCCGCTGGAGCAAAGAGCCTGGAGCTTCCCGGCGTCTCGATCGCCCCCCTGGACGGCCTGCGCAGCGGGATCGCCCCGTTCGACCTGACGCTCTCCATCGTGGACACGGAGGAGCGGACGCGCCTCGTCGTCGAGTACAGCACCGACCTGTTCGACGCCTCCACGGTGGAGCGCCTGCACGGGCACCTGCGCCGCGTCCTCCAGGCCCTGGCGGACGCGCCCGCGGCGGGCCTCCACGAGGTGGAGCTGTGGAGCCCGGCGGAGCGCCACCAGGTCCTCACCGAGTGGAACGACACGGCGACCGAGCCGGTCCCCAGCACGGGCCTGCATGGGCTCTTCGAAGTCTGGGCGCGACAGCGGCCCGAGGCGCCAGCCGTCTTCTTCGACGGCGGCTCCTGGAGCTTCGCGGAGTTGGACTGGCGGGCGGAGGGGCTGGCCCGCCATCTGCGCGGCCTGGGCGTCGGCGCCGAGACCGTGGTGGGACTACGGACGGCCGGAGGCCCGGAGCTGGCTCTGGGAATGCTGGGCGTGCTGAAGGCCGGCGGCGCGTTCCTGCCGCTCGATCCGCGCTGGCCGGCGGCTCGGCACGCGGAGCTGCTGGCGGACGCCGGGGCGCGGGTGCTGCTGACAGAAGAGGACCTCAAGGACACGGAAGCTTCGCCCCTGGAGTCCTTGCAGTCCTTGCAGTCCTTGGAAGCCACCGCCTACGTCTTCTACACCTCGGGATCGACCGGCCGTCCCAAGGGCGTGATGGTCGGGCACGGCGCGGCGGTGAGCTTCGCCCTGGAGGTGGCGCGGACGTGCGGCCTCGGCGCGGAGGACCGCTTCCTGCAATTTGCCTCGCCGGGGTTCGACGTGCTGATCGAGGAGGTCTTCCCGGTCTGGTCGCGGGGCGGCGCGGTCGTCTTCGCGCCGCAGGACGAGCTGCTCACGCCCGCGGGTCTCGAGCGGGTGCTGGAGCGCCACGGGGTGACCGCGCTGGAGCTGCCCACTCCCTACTGGAACGAGTGGGCGGACGACCTCGAACGGCGCGGCGCGGCGCCGCCGCGGCCGGTGCGCCGCCTGCTCCTGGGAAGCGAGAAACCCTCCGTGGAGCGGCTCGCGCGCTGGGACCGGCACGGCATCCCCGTGTTCCACGTCTTCGGTCTGACCGAGACCGCCGTGACCTCGACGATCCACCGCTGGACCGGCGGCGAGCCGGCCGCGCGGGAGCTGCCGGTCGGCCGCCCCATCGGCAACACGAGCCTGTACGTCCTGGACCGCGAGGGCGCGCCCGTGCCGCGCGGCGTGAACGGCGAGCTCTTCATCGGCGGCGCCGGCGTGGCGCGCGGCTACCTGCGGCGTCCCGAGCTGACGGCGGAGCGCTTCGTGCCCGATCCGTTCGGCGCCACAGCGGGCGCCCGCGCCTACAGAACGGGCGACCTCGCGCGCTACCGGGCGGACGGCGCGCTCGACTTCCTCGGCCGCATCGACGAGCAGGTGAAGGTGCGCGGCGTCCGGATCGAGCCGGGCGAGGTGGCGGCGGCGCTCCTGGCGCACCCCGGGGTGCGGGAGGCGGTGGTGCTGGTTCGGGAGGCCCGCCTGGTGGCTTATGTGGTCCCGGATCGGACCGATCCGACCGATCCGACCGATCCGACCGATCCGACCGATCCGACCGATCGGTCCGATCTCCACTCCGGGCTCGCCGCCTGGCTCCACGTCCGGCTGCCGGAGATCATGATCCCTTCGGCCTTCCTGATCCTCGAAGCGCTGCCGCGGACGCCCAACGGCAAGATCGACCGCGCGGCGCTGCCGGCTCCGGACCGGGACACCGAGCGGGGCGAGGCGCCGCGCACGCCGGTCGAGGCGCTGCTGGCGGGGATCTGGGGCGAGGTGCTGGGCCGCGAGGCGGTGGGCCGCGAGGAGGACTTCTTCGCGCTCGGCGGCCAGTCCCTCCTCGCCACCCGGGTGGTGTCGCGGGTGCGCCAGGCGCTGGGCGTCGAGCTGCCGCTGCGCGCCCTGTTCGAGGCGCCGACGGTCACCGGGCTGGCGCGCGCCGTGGCCCAGGGACAGGCTACCGCGGCGCCTCCCCTCCTCCCGGTGCCGCGCGAGGGGGACCTGCCGCTCTCGTTCGCGCAGCGGCGCCTCTGGCTCTTCGACCAGCTCGAGCCGGACAGCCCGGTCTACAACGTCTTCAACGCCGTCCGCCTCTCCGGCGCCGCGCGCCAGGACCTCCTCCAGGCGCGCCTCGAAGCGGTCGTCCGCCGCCACGAGACGCTGCGCACGACCTTCGCGCAGAAGGATGGCGAGCCGGTGCAGATCGTCCACGCCTGGCTCCCCCCGGAGATCGCCGGCATCGACCTCACCGCTCTCGCGCCCGCCGCGCGCGACGGCGAGCTGCGGCGCCTCGCCCAGGCCGAGCTGCTCCGCCCGTTCGACCTCGCGCGTGGTCCCCTGGTGCGTGCCCACTTCATCGCGCTCGGCCCGGAGGAGATGGCCGCCCTGCTGACCCTGCACCACATCGTCAGCGACGAATGGTCGATGCGCGTGCTGGTCGAGGAGCTTCGCGGCTCCCCCGCGTCCCTGCCGGAGCTGCCGGTGCAGTATGCGGACTACGCGGTCTGGCAGCGCGGCTGGCTGCGGGGCGAGGTGCTGGCCACGGAGCTGGCGTTCTGGCGCCGGCACCTCGCCGGCGCGCCGGAGCTGCTCGCGCTCCCCACCGACCGGCCGCGCCCCGCGGTCCAGACGTTCCAAGGCACCAGCTCGGCGCAGCTCCTGCCGGCCGAGCTGGCGAGCGCCCTGCGGTCGGCGGCCCAGGCCCGCTCCGCCACCCCCTTCATGCTCTGCCTGGCGGCGTTCCAGGCGCTGCTCGGCCGTCTCACCGGCGAGAGCGAGATCGTCGTCGGCACGCCGATCGCCGGCCGCAACCGCCTGGAGACCGAGCGGCTCATCGGCTTCTTCGTCAACACCCTGGCGTTGCGCGCGAGCCTGTCCGGACGCCCCACGCTCGGCGACCTGCTGGCGCGGACGCGCGAGACGGTGCTCGCGGCGCACGCGCATCAGGAGCTGCCGTTCGAGCTGCTCGTCGAAGAGCTGAATCCGCGGCGCAGCTTGAGCCACGCGCCGCTCTTCCAGGTGATGATGAACCTGGAGACCGGCGAGCAGGGGCTGGAGCTTCCCGGGATCTCCCTCGGCTCGGTCGACGGCGTGCGGAGCGGGATCGCCCCCTTCGACCTGACACTGTCGTTCTCCGAGACGGGCGAGCGCACGCGGCTCGTCGTCGAGTACAGCACCGACCTCTTCGACGCCACGACGATCGAGCGCCTGCACGGGCACCTGCGCCGGATGCTCCACGCCTTGGCGGCCGCGCCCGCGACAGGTCTCCACGAGGTGGAGCTGTGGAGCCCGGAAGAGCGTCACCAGGTCCTGACCGAGTGGAACGACACGGCCGCGGAGCCGGTCTTCGGTACGGGTCTCCACGGGCTCTTCGAGACCTGGGCGCGACAGCGGCCCGAGGCTCCGGCCGTCTTCTTCGACGACGGCTCCTGGAGCTTCGCCGAGCTGGACCGGCGGGCGGACGGGCTGGCGCGCCGGCTGCGCCGCCTCGGCGTCGGACCCGAGAGCGTGGTGGGCGTGCTGGCGGCCGGCGGGCCGGAGCTGGCGCTGGGCCTGCTCGGCGTGTTGAAGGCCGGCGGCGCGTTCCTGACGCTCGATCCGAGCTGGCCGGCGGCGCGGCGCACTGCAATCCTGGAGGATGCCGGAGCGCGGCTGCTGCTGACGCAAGAGGACTTCAAGGACACGGAAGCTTCGTCCTTGGAGTCCTTGGCGGCCTTGGCGTCCTTCCAGTCCTTGGGCGCCGCCGCCTACGTCTTTTACACCTCGGGATCGACCGGCCGCCCGAAGGGCGTGATCGTCGGGCATGGCGCGGCCGTGAGCTTCGCCATCGAGGTGGCGGCGCGGTGCGGCCTCGGCGCGGAGGACCGCTTCCTGCAATTCGCCTCGCCCGGGTTCGACGTGCTGATCGAAGAGCTCTTCCCGGTCTGGTCGCGCGGCGGCGCAGTCGTCTTCGCGCCGCAGGAGGAGCTGCTCACCCCCGCGGGCCTGGAGCGGGTGCTGGAGCGCCACGGCGCGACCGCCCTGGAGCTGCCTACGCCGTACTGGAACGAGTGGGCGGACGACCTGGAACGGCGGGGCGAGGCGCCGCCGCGGTCCGTGCGCCGCCTGCTCCTCGGCAGCGAGAAGCCGTCGCTCCCGCGGCTCGCGCGCTGGGGCCGGCACGGCATCCCCGTGTTCCACGTGTTCGGCCTGACCGAGACCGCCGTGACCTCGACGATCCACCGCTGGACCGGCGGCGAGCCGGCCGCGCGGGAGCTGCCGA
>DATFPH010000347.1:0-4353 GCA_035264905.1 Thermoanaerobaculia bacterium | reverse complement strand
GGTCCGTTCGACTAGGGGATGAGCCGGCACGCTGGGGTGCCGGCACTTGGATCAACGGACCCGGAGGACATGCCGGCCGGGCTTGATCAAGTGCGGCCCCACCAGTAGAAGGGCCGTCGGCTTTGGTGCATGACCGCCAGGATGCGGATCTCACCCGGGCGGAGTGTGTAGAGAAGGCTGTAGGGGAACCGGCGGAGGAGCATGTGGCGGACATTCCCTCGGACGACCGGGGCCGACTCGGGGTGGGCAAGGAGCTGGGCGAGCGCCGCATCGATGGCGTCGAGGAAAGAAATCCGAAGGGTGGGAGACTCCAGGCCGTAGTAGTTGGCAGCCTCCCGAAGCTCGCTACGCGCCTGCTCGTTGAACGAGAGGGTCCGCGTCACTCGGAACCTGATCTCAGCTCGCGCATCACCTGCTCGGCCGGAATCCCCTGGACCTCACAGGCATCCCAAGCCCGTTCGCGGCGCTCCGCCTCGTCGAGCCACAAGGCCTCGACCTCCCTTTCGGAGAGCTCATCCAGACTCCGGAGCAGGACCTCCGCGAGCCAGGCACGGGTGGGTGGATCAAGCTTCAGCACTTCGCTCTGCAGCTCGGTCAGCTTCATGACACTAGTATACCAGTCTCCTGAGTCCACCCTTCCTGTTACCTGGGAAGGAAAGAGAAGCGATCGAGAAGCACCTCAATTTCCTCGCTTGGAGCGCCTGTCGATTTCCCCGGGGTCCGTTCGACTAGGGGATGAGCCGGCACGCTGGGGTGCCGGCAGAGCTCAACCCAACGGACCCGGAGGACGCCATGTTCAAGATCATCGCCGCCACAGTCGCCGTCTTGCTCGCTTCTCTTCTCGCCTATGCCTCGACCAAGCCGGATACGTTCCGGGTTCAGCGCACGATGAACATCGCCGCTCCGCCCGAGAAGATCGCGCCTCTCCTCACCGACTTCCACCGCTGGAGCTCCTGGTCGCCCTACGAGAAGCTGGACCCCGCGATGCAGAAGAGCTTCAGCGGCGCGGCGAGCGGCCCGGGGGCCGTGTATGCGTGGGCAGGGAACAGCAAGGCCGGCGCGGGCCGTATGGAGATCGTGGAGACGTCTCCTTTTCTCACCAGGATCCAACTGGATTTCCTCAAGCCGTTCGAAACCCACAACGTCGCGGAATTCACGCGGCAGGACAAGGGCGGCTCCACGAACGTCACGTGGGCGATGCACGGCCCCAGCTCCTACCTGGCGAAGGTGATGACGACGTTCTTCGACATGAACAAGGTGGTCGGCAAGGACTTCGAGACGGGGCTGGCAAACCTCAAGGCAATCGCGGAGAAGTAGGCCCTACCGCCGCGTAAAGATCACCTTCGCCGGGTTCCCCTGGGCGATCGAGTTTTCCGGCAGCTTCGAGGAGACGACCGAATTCGGCGTCACGATGCAGCCGGGGCCGATGTCGGCTCCGTCGAGGATGGTGCAGCCGGCGCCGATCCAGACGTTGTTGGCGATGTGGATGCCTTTGGGGGAGACCTTTTCCTGGAGGCGAATGGGGACGTCCAGGCGGTCGTAGCGGTAGTTGTTGCCGATGATCGAACAGTTCGGGCCGATCAGGGTGTCGTCCCCGATGTAGGTGCCGGCGGTGTGCGAGGTGATGACGCAGAAATTCGCGATCTCGACGTTCGTGCCGATGTGCAACGGGCCGTCCTTCGACTTGATCTTGACGAAGGAGCTGATCACGGATTTCTTGCCGAGGCGCAGGTTCGGCGTGATCTCCACCTCCGCCTTGGGGCTGATCCTGGCGCCGTATTTGGACAGGCCCTGGAGGGTGACGACGAACCCGGGCGTCAAGAAGCGCCGCAGGAGGTCGCCCAGGCCCAGGCCCGATTTCTTCGCTGGCTCAACCGTGGTTTGCGGCAAGGCGGGCGCGGAGGTCTCCATAGGACCGGATCTCCTCGATCTCTTTCATGGTGAATTTGATGCCGAACGCCTGCTCGATCGCGGTGATCAGTCGCAGGTGGGCCATGGAGTCCCAGCCGGATTCGTCGTCGCGGCTGAAGTCGTCCGGAATCTGCGGATCGACGTCCAGGACGTCGGCCATGATCTCGCGCAGGCGGACGTCGATGTCAGGAGACCTCACCCCCTAACCCCCTCTCCCATCGCACACCCATCCCCCGGGAGAGGGGGAACCACGGCATTCGCTTGAGGCAGGAAAGTTGAGGAATCGTCGGGTGGGGGCGCCCCTCTCCCGGGGGATGGGTGTGCGATGGGAGAGGGGTCGGGGGTGAGGTTGATCCAGCCGCAGTCGCGCAAGGCGGCCTCGTCCTTGCCCAGGACGTATTTCTTCTCCCCACCCTCCCCCGCCTCGACCAACCGAAAGCCCTGCTCCTCGTAGAAGCTCTCGACCGGCTTGTTCTTCGCGGTCGGCAGATAGCGGGCCCGCAGCTCGCGGGCTCCGTTCGCTTCGAGCCGGCTTTTCAGGTGATTGGTCAGGGCGGTTTCAATGCCTCGGCCCATGGCGCGGCAGCTCATCAGGAAGCTGTCGATGCGGAGCGCGTCTCCTTCGATCTCCAGGAGCATCAGGGCGATGGTTCCCAGGTCTCCGAAGCGGTCGCGGGCGCGGGCAACCCAGAGCTCGTGCTCGGGCGAGGCGGCGAAGCGCTCGACGTCGGCCTGGGTGTAGCGGATCGTGGTGACGTTGAACTGGTTTGTCTTCGTGAAGAGCTGGTGGACACGCGGCAGGTCGTCCGGCCGGGCGCGGCGGATCTCCAGCTCGGTGCCCAGGCTCTCCAGGAAGGACGTGAGGTCGCCGGTCGCGGTCAGCAGCTCGTCTCTCTCCCGGTTCTCCCGGTACTGGTCCGTCTTCCTGCGGTCCTCGTCCAGGACGGCGGCGCGCTCGAAGAGGGTCAGGCGGTCGAGGACTCCCGGGTACTCGGCGGGGTCGGCGGGCATCTGCACGGCTTCGACCTCGGGGAGGAGCTGGCGGATCAGCTCGATCTCGGCGGGGTTGTCGTCGAGGAAGACGAGGCTGTCGGTGCCGATGTTCAGCGCCTGGGCGATCTTCCGGAGGCCCTCGTGCTTGGGGTCCCAGCAGATCTCGGCGGCGGCGAAATGGTCCGGGCGCAGGGGGATCTCGGGCCGGGTGGCGAAGACCTCGGCCACGTCCGCCGGGTTGTTCTTGCTGCACACGGCGAGGAGGACGCCTTGGGCACGCAGGGCGAGGAGCCGGCGGTGGAAGTCGAGAAAGGCTTCGCCTTCGGGATCTCCGGGGCCGATGCGCACGCCGGCCGGACCCTCTTCGCCGACCACGCCTCCCCAGAGGGTGTTGTCGAGGTCGAGGACGAGGCACTTCTTCGTCTGGCCCCGCACGGCGCGGATCTGCCGCACCAGCTCGTTTGCCACCGTGGGCAGGAAGGCCGGGCTCCAGTCCATCTTCGCCAGGTAATGGAGCTTGCGGTCGAGCACGCGCTCTTTGCCGAAGCGCGCGGTGAGGCCGTCGGCGTCGACGAGGCGGAGGCGCGGGTTTCCCTTGCAGCGGCGCAGGAGCTCCAGGTTGAGCTCGAGGAAGAATTCGGTCTCGCCGTAGTCGGCCTTGACGTCGGCCACTCCCGCGAGCGGCCGGGCCGGCGCGGGGAAGTTGGCGATCAGCACGGTCGCGGAGAGCCTCTCGAGCGCGGCGGCGGCCCAGGTGGCCAGGTGGTCGGCGATCTCGTCGCGCAGGGCGCGGCGGTCGTCCGCCGAAAGGGTGGCGAAGGAATCGAGGGCCTGGGGCCGCAGGCGGCGCAGGGAGAGGGCCAGGAAGACGACGTCCGGCCGGAAGCGGTGGAGGCCTGAGTCCGGGTTCAAGACCTCCTGGACGTGCTGGTCGAAGGGGCCCACGTAGCCGGCGGTGCGCAGCCCTTCGGCGGCGGCGCGGACGGCGAGGAAGCGCGGCAGGAGGTCGAGGGTGAAGTTGGAGAGGACGGCGAGGCGGACGTCCGCGGCTTCATCGTGTCCGCGCAGGCCACGCCACAGCACGTCGACCTCTCCCGCCTCCAGGCGGTCGAGGTCGAGGCCGACGAGGGCAGAGCGGAGGGCTGCGCCGTCTTTGGCGGCCTTCAGGGCTTCAGCGTGGGACCTCACCCCCTAACCCCCTCTCCCATCGCCCCCCCGTCCCCCGGGAGAGGGGGAACCACGGCCGTCGCCTGGGGAGAAAAACTTGAGGAGCCGTCGGGTGGGGGCGCCCCTCTCCCGGTCGGGGGTGGGGCGACGGGAGAGGGGTCGGGGGTGAGGTTTCGGCGCGAGGAGCCTCTGGCCAGCCTCTCGGCGATCAGGTCGTAGAAGCGGAGGAGCTTCCTTTCGAAGGCATCGGGAGTGAGCTCGCGCTGGGCGAACTCGCGGGCG
>DATFPH010000346.1:0-6185 GCA_035264905.1 Thermoanaerobaculia bacterium | reverse complement strand
ACCTGCACGGCCAAGCGCGGGAGGTCCGCCGGCGGCTCGGCGTGGTCTTCCAGAACCCGAGCCTCGACCTCCAGCTCACGGTGGCGGAGAACCTCACGCATCAGGGCCAGCTCTACGGCTTGAGCGGCCGCGACCTCGCCGCGCGGATCGAGCGGCAGCTGGCGCGCTTCCGGCTCGCCGACCGGCGCGATCAGCGCGCCAAGGAGCTTTCGGGCGGGTTGCGCCGGCGCGCCGAGATCGCCAAGGCGCTCCTTCACGAGCCGCGGCTCCTCCTCCTCGACGAGCCGAGCACCGGGCTCGACCCGGCGGCGCGGCGCGACCTCTGGGACACGCTCCAGGAGCTGCAAGGGGAGGGAGTGACGGTCCTCCTGACCACCCATTTCATGGAGGAGGGGGACCGCTGCGACCGCCTGGCGCTGATCGACCGCGGCCGGTTGGTCGCGGAGGGAGCGCCGGCGGCGCTCAAGGAGGAGATCGGCGGCGACGTGGTGACGCTGACCGGGCCGGACCCCGCTGCGCTGGCGCGGGATCTCGCCGCGCGGTTTCCCGAGCTGGCGCCGGAGGTACGCGAGGGCGCGGTGCGTCTCGAACGGGAGCGGGCGCACGAGTGGGTCGCCCGTCTGGTCGAGGCCCTGCCGGGGCGGATCGACGCCGTGACGGTCGCCCGGCCGACGCTGGAGGACGTCTTCCTCCACCGCACCGGGCACCGGCTGTATGGTGGGGAGGGGGCGGCATGACGGCGGTATGGAGCCTCTGGCGGCGCGAGCTGGTGCGCTTCTTCCGCCAGCCGAGCCGGGTGGCGGGGGCCGCCGGCTCGCCGCTCCTCTTCTGGCTTTTCATCGGCAGCGGCCTGTCCGGCTCGTTCCGCCTTCCCGGCGCCGAAAACGTCGGCTACCTCGAATACTTCTTTCCGGGCACGGTCACCCTGGTGGTGCTCTTCGCGGCGATCTTCTCGACGATCTCGATCATCGAGGACCGCCGGGAAGGCTTTCTCCAGGGAGTGCTGGCGGCGCCGGTGCCGCGCGCGGCGATCGCCGCCGGCAAGGTGCTGGGTGGCGCGACGCTCGCCTGGCTGCAAGGGGCGGCGTTTCTGCTCCTGGCGCCCCTGGCCGGCCTGCGGCTGCATGCGCCGGCCCTGTTGGAAGCAGCCGGCGTGCTGGCGCTCCTCGCCGTGGCGTTGACCGCCATCGGCTTCGCGTTCGCCTGGTCCGTCGACTCGGTGCAGGGGTTCCATGCGGTCATGAACCTGATCCTCGTCCCCCTCTGGCTGCTCTCCGGAGCGGTGTTTCCGTTGACCGGCGCACCGGCCTGGCTGGCGGCGCTGATGCGGATCGATCCGCTGACCTACGGCGTGGCGGCCCTGCGCTGGACCTTCTATGGTCCCGCGGCGGCGCTGGGGGAGGGCATCCCGGGGCCGGCGGCCGCGCTGGCGATCCTCGCCGCGCTGGGGGCCGTCGCCTTTGCCGCGGATCTCTGGGTGATGCGGCGGGGGAGAGTGGAATGAATCTCCGCCGCGGTCTGCTCTGGGGATTTCTGATCGTCGCCCTGCTCGTCGTGGCCGGCGCGGCGGCCTGGCAGATCCTGCACGGCCCGGAGCCGCCGCCCGTCCTGGGAGCCGTTCCCGACTTCGCGTTGGTCAACCGGGACGGCCAGAGCGTCCGCCGGGCCGATCTGGCGGGAGCGCCGTGGATCGCCGACTTCATCTTCACCCGCTGCGGCGCCTCGTGCCCCATGATGTCGCTCCGCATGGCGCGCCTGGAGCGGGAGCTGCCGCGGGACCTGGGAGTGCGCTTCGTCTCGGTCTCGGTCGATCCCGGCTACGACACGCCGAAGGTGCTGCAGGAGTACGCCGAGTCGTTCGGAGCTCCCGGCCGCTGGCTGTTCCTGACCGGAGACAAGCGGGCGATCCATCGCCTCTCCAAGGAAGGCTTCAAGCTGGCGGTGGACGACGCGTCGCCGGTCGATCGATTCAACAAAGACGACGAGCCGATCCTGCACAGCACTCGCTTCGTGCTGGTCGACGGCGAGGGGCGCATCCGCGGCTATTACGAGGCCTTCGACGAGCAGGCGGTCAAGAAGCTGATGCGGGACGTCGAGGCGCTGGCGGGGTAGCGATCCACCGTCCTGATCCAGTGGTATTCTGAAGGGCAAGATGATTCCCTTTGGCCAGGAGGTTTTCGCGTGAGCCTGACAGTGGACGAGATCGAAGCGGCGGCGCGGCAGCTTCCCGAGAATGCCCGAGCCGAGCTCCTGGAGCGCCTTCTCCGGAGCTTCGAGCAGGATCTGGACCTCGATGAGAGTGTGGCTGAGGCCTGGGCCGAGGAAGCGGAGAGGCGGGATGAGGAGATGAGCCGCACGGGAGATCCCGGCATCCCGGCAGAAGAAGTCTTCTCACGAATCCAATCGCTCCTCAGGTGAAGAAAGCCACGTTCAATCGCCTCCTGGAGCGTCACCCGGAAGCAGCCCCTCGGTTCCGTGGGGACATCCGGCGGCTGACCCTCCCGAAGTTTCCCTACTCTTTGCTGTACCGGTTGGCCGACGGGAGGCTCCGTATCTTGGCGGTGGCCCACCACAAGCGACATCCCGAGTATTGGGTTGGACGCAGGTAGGCTAACTGCTACAGCCGGAGCACCGCGATCTTGCGTCCCTCGTGCTCCCGCTCCTCGCGTGTGCAGCGTTCCGGGAGGGGAAACGCCTTCGTGCGCTGGTCGAAGAGGACCAGCGTGCCTTGATCGAGCCCCAGCCGGGCGAGGTAGCCGGAGAGTTGAGCGAGACCTTCCGAGAGGGGGTCCGGCCGGCCATCGCGCCAGACTTTGAGCTCCACGGCCCAGCGCTCGACTCCCGCCGGATGTGGCCAGCGCACGCACAGGTCCACGCGCCCGCTTCCCACGGCGAACTCGCGGTCGATGAAACCTCCACCGTTGACCACCTTGTGAAGGAACGCCATGAACACGAGCTGGGCAGCGGCCTCGGAGTAGGGAGCCCGGGAAAGAATCTCGCTGGCGTTCTCGCACCAGAACGCCCGAAAGTCATCCAGGAGCTGATCGAAGCACAGGTGTCCCACGGTATCGGTGTATGACAGCCGGGGGACGGAGACCGACTGCTGGAGCACCGAGGTCAGGGCGCGCGGGATCACCTCGCGGTAGATGGGGTTCGCAATGGCGAGGCCGCGGGGACCGGCGGTTACGAGCCCCAGATCCTGGACGAGCTGGAGGTCGTCGTCCAGCACCTCGGGAGGCAGGAGCTCGCCGGCAAGAATCGGCTCGATGACGCGCCGGACCCGCGACTCCCTGAGACGGTCGATCAGCGAGTCGAGGTGGGTGTCGCGGCGCTGGATCAACGCCTCTTTCGCGGCGGTGATGATCTCGGCGGTCACAGGGGACGCCGGGTCCGGCGCCAGCTTCTCGACGGCTTCCCGGGCCAGCGCGTTGACCAGCCACGGATGCCCTCCAGTCAGCTCGAACGCCAGGGCTGCGGCTTCCGGGGTAAAGACCTGGCCGGTCTCGGCGGTGTGCTGAGCGTAGAGCTCTGCGACCTCCTCGGCGTTGAAGTTCCGAAGCCTGAGGGACTCGACCTTGATGTTGAACGGAGAGGAGGAGCCGAGGCTCCGACCTTCCGGCCGCACACCCAGCCGATAGTCTCGGACGTCGCGCAGTCCGATGAGGGCCATGGACTGGGGGAATCCCTGGGGCCGCGCCCGGTAGCCGCTGCGGAGCTGGCGCAGGACCGAGATCAATGCGTCGTCCAGGAGGGCGTCGATCTCATCCAGGAACAGGACTACGGGCCGGGGGCACTGCCGCGCCCATCGCACCAGAAGGTCGCGAAAGCGGCTTGCAGCTGGTCGCGCCGGATCGGCCGTAGGGGGGCGAAGGTCTTCCGGCAGGTACTCTTCGGAATCCTGAATCAAGGTGTCGAGGATCGCGGCAACGCTGCTCTCCAGGTCTGGGGTCAGGATCTGCCCGGCTTCACAGGACGTCAGCAGCGCCGCATACCGGCCTTCTGCCGTGAGCTGGCGCGCGAGGGTGTGAAAGCAGGTCGTCTTTCCTACCTGACGGGGAGCGTGGATGACGAAATAGTGCTCCTGGTCAATGAGATCCCGCACGCCCGGAAGACGGCGCTCCGGCGGCAACATGTAATGCTTCTCCGGATGGCACGGGCCTGCCGTATTGAAGTGTCTGGACATGATCCGTCTCCGAATCTAGCACGGTCCTCCAGACTACAATCCTTCCGCCATGCTCCAGGTCACTGATCTCCCTGCCGTCAACGCGACGCTCAACAGCCTCGCCACGGTCCTCCTGATCGCGGCATGGGTTTCCATCAAGCGGCGGCGGCTGATCGCTCATCGCAATCTGATGATCGCCGCCCTCGTCTGTTCCTCGCTGTTCCTGACGTCCTATCTGATCTACCACGCCCAGGTCGGATCGGTGCGCTTCCAGGGCACCGGCCCGGTACGGACCGTCTACTTCGCCATCCTGATCACCCACACCGTGCTCGCCGCCCTGGTCCCCTTCCTCGTGGGCATCACGGTCTGGCGCGCCTGGCGGAGACGGTGGGACCGCCATGTGCGCATCGCCCGCTGGACGCTGCCGGTGTGGCTCTACGTCTCGGTCACCGGCGTCGTCGTCTACTGGATGCTCTATCAGATGACGTGGTGAGAGGGTGGGCGTCCTCGCGTGGAGACACCAATCCGGACGGGTCCGCAGGCGGAGCGTCTTGGGATGCGGGTGCGCCGCTTGCATATGTTAGGCTCCCCAGGCCTCCGGAGACCCGGCAGGCCGGGGTGGATGTTTCTCCCGGGAACCCCCGAGGAGCTTTCGTGGCGCTCTGCCGGCTATCCTGCCGACCGACGCCGATTTGGGAAACGTGATCTGACAAGGAGAGAAACGATGAGAACCAGGACCACGAAACCGCTCTTCGTCGCCCTGGCCCTCGCCCTGGCCCTGGCCGGCCAGGCGGCGGCGCAGGGGCGGGAAGAAATCGCGGTGACCGGCGCTCGCGAGTGGCTGGCGTTGGCCGATTCCGGCCAATACGGCGCGACCTGGGACCAGGCCGGTCAGCTTTTCCAGAGCTCCACCCCCCGCGAGAAGTGGGAGGCCGGTCTGTCCGCGGCCCGGAAGTCCTACGGGAACGTCGAGCAGCGCAACTTGAAGACCGTGGTGGTGACCGAGAACCTGCCGAAGGCACCCGAGGGCAAGTACGTGGTGACCACGTTCGAGACCAAGTTCGTCCAGGCGCCGGCAGCCACGGCCGAGGTGGTCACCTCGTTCCTGGAGTCGAGCGGCCAGTGGAAGGTGGTCGGCTACAACGTCAAGCCGGTCGAGGGCCAGAACGGCCAAGCCGGCCAGCAGCAGCCACAGCAGAGCCAGCAACCGCAGCAGGGCGAGCAGAAGCCCCCCCAGAACAACTGACACCACACACGGACTCACACGGACGGACACGGACTCACAAGGACAGACGGGACATCCGTCTTCGCTGTCCGTGTGGGTCTGTGTGAGTCCGTGTCCGTCCCCCCTCAATCCAGGTGCGGATAGGCGCGCACCGTCAGGAACGGCACGAAGTCGCGGCTCAGCACGAGCTCGTCGAGGATTTGCGCGGCATCGCGCAGGCGCCCTTTCCCCTCCCCTCCCAGCTTTTCGATCTCCTCCGCCCGGATCTTCTGGTAGAGCTCCGGTCCGGCGGCGCGGCCGTCGGCGAGCGGCGTCCCGTTGTGCACCCACTGCCAGAGCTGGGCCCGGGAGATCTCCGCGGTCGCCGTGTCCTCCATCAGGTTGTAGATGGCCGCGGCGCCGATCCCCTGCAGCCAGGCGTCGATGTACTGCAAGGCCACGTTGACGTTGTGGCGCACTCCCTCCTCGGTGACCTGGCCGCCTTCGACGCGGAAGTCGAGCAGGTCGGAGGCGCTCACCCGGACGTCGTCGCGCAGGACGTTCTTCTGGTGCGGCCGGTCTCCCAGGTGCTGGTCGAAGATCTCCTGGGCCACCGGCACGAGGTCGGGGTGGGCGACCCAGGTGCCGTCGAAGCCGGCGCGGGCCTCGCGCTGCTTGTCCTCCCGCACCTTGGCGAGCGCCCGGTCGTTGACCTCGGCGTCGCGCCGGCTCGGGATGAACGCCGCCATGCCGCCGATCGCGTGCGCGCCGCGATCGGCGGCATGGCGGCGTTCATCCCGAGCCGGCGCGACGCCGAGG
>DATFPH010000345.1:0-35661 GCA_035264905.1 Thermoanaerobaculia bacterium | reverse complement strand
CCGGGGCATCCCGGGCCGCTACGGCGGCTACGAGACCCTGATGGAGGAGCTCGCCGTGCGCCTCATCGCGCGCGGCTTCCGGGTGACCGTCTACTGCCGCTCCCATGTGACGCCTCCGGGGCTCAACCGATGGCGGGGCGCCGAGCTGATCGTGCTGCCGACGATCCGCACCAAATATCTGGACACGCCGGTGCACACCTTCCTCTCCTGCCTGCGGGCTCTGCGCGAGCCGTATGACGCCGCGCTGGTGGTCAACTCGGCGAACGCCCTGTTCGTGCCGATCCTCCGGCTGTCCGGCGTGCCGGTGGCTCTCCACGTGGACGGGATCGAGAAGCGGCGCGCCAAGTGGGGACCGGTGGGGCGCGGCGTCTACGCCCTCTCCGAGCGGCTCGCCTGCGTCATCCCGGACGCGCTGGTGACCGACGCAGAGGTCATCCGCCTCCACTACCTGGAGCGCTACGGCGCCGAGTCCGTGCCCATCGCGTACGGGGTCGACCCGCGGCCGCCGCGCGAGACCGGGGTGCTGGAGCGGCTGGGGCTCGCGCCCCGGCGCTATTTCCTCTACGTCAGCCGCTTCGAGCCGGAGAACAATCCGCATCAGGTGGCGGAGGCCTACCGGTCGGTCGGCGGCGACCTGCCGCTCGTCATGGTCGGCGGCGCGCCGTATGCAAGCGCCTTCATCGCCGGCTTCACCGAGGGGGCCGACCCGCGCGTCCGCTTCCCCGGGCCGATCTACGGCGAGGGGTATCGCGAGCTCCTCTCCCATGCCTTGGCCTACGTCCACGCCACGGACGTAGGCGGTACGCACCCGGCGCTCGTAGAAGCTATGGGCTACGGAAACTGCGTGCTGGTCAACGACACGCCCGAGAACCGCGAGGTCGCCGGAGAGGCGGCCCTGTACTTCCGGGCCGCGGCGCCGGAGACCCTGGCGGAGCGGCTGGAGGGGGTGCGGCGCGAGCCGGAGCGGGCCGCGGACATGGGCCGGGAGATGGCCCGGCGGGCGGCCCTCCTCTATGACTGGGAGCACGTCACCGATCAGTACGCCCGGCTGTTCCAGCGCCTCGCTGGACGCAGCCCTGGCTGAAAGACGTGGGATTCACGATAGAATCATCGCGTTGCGACGAGGCGGAATTTCGACGATCGAACCGTATCCATGCTGAAAGAAAGAGCCCGGACCCTTGCCGTCTCCATCTTCCTGCTCGATCTGACTCTCGTGGCCGCGGCCTTCGTGGCCGCCTACGGAGTCCGCGATTCGCTGCTTCCATCGATCGCTCGGGGGACTTTCCCGACCCGGCTCTATCCGCTGGGCGAGTATCTGCCGCTGCTGCCCCTCGCGCTGGTGATCTGGGGGGCGCTGCTCCTTCTCTCCGGCCGCTACCGGTCGCATCGCACGGTGCCCATTCTGGACGAGGCCTGGGCGATCATCCGCGTCTGCGCCGTCGGTTCCGCGTTCTTCACCCTGCTCCTCTATGCGGCGCGGATCGACGAGCAGCTCCTCGGCGACGACCGCATCAGCCGTCTCTGGATCCTCCTGTTCGGCGTCTTCTCGTGCGTCTTCCTGCTGACCGAGAAGCTCGGCGTGCGCATCACCTCCCGCTGGGTGCGGCTGCACGGCTTCAACTACCGCACGGTGCTGATCGTAGGCACGGGACCCACCGCCCTCTCGATCGCCGACTCGATCCAGAGCCATCGCTACTGGGGCTTCCGCATCCTCGGCTTCATCGCCAACGGCCAGGAGATCCCCGAGGGCTTCCCGCGCAACTGGCCGATCCTGGGCGAAGTGGATGACATTCCGCGGATCGTGGAGAGCAACGTCGTGGACGACGTGATCTTCGCCGTCCACCGGCGCGACCTGGATCGCCTGGAGGATCTCTTCCTCAACCTGCAGGAGCAGGGGATCCGGACCCGGCTCGCCCTCGACCTCTTCCCGCACACCCGGGCGCAGGTGCAGCTCGAGGAGATGGACGGCATGCCCCTCCTCTCCTTCGCCACGGCGCCCACGAGTCACATCAAGCTCCTGGCCAAGCGCGCCCTCGACGTCGCCGTGGCCACGCTCCTGCTCCTCCTGGGCCTGCCGGTGGTGCTGGCGATCGCCACGGCGATCAAGCTGAGCTCGGGGGGAAACGTCCTCTTCCGCCAGACCCGCTGCGGGTTGAACGGACGCTCCTTCACCCTCTACAAGTTCCGCACGATGGTGGAGGACGCCGAGGAGCGCCGCCGCGAGCTGCTGCACTTGAATGAGATGAACGGCCCCGTCTTCAAGCTGAAGGCCGATCCGCGGGTGACCTCGCTCGGCCGCTTCCTCCGCCGCTTCAGCCTGGACGAGCTGCCGCAGCTCTGGAACGTCCTGCGCGGCGACATGAGCCTGGTCGGTCCGCGCCCGCCGATCCCCGAAGAGGTGGCCAAGTACGAGCGCTGGCAGCGCCGCCGTCTGGCGATGAAGCCCGGCATGACCTGCCTCTGGCAGATCAGCGGACGCAACGAGCTGGACTTCCACCGCTGGATGGAGCTGGACCTGGAGTACATCGACTCCTGGACGCCGCTCCTCGACCTCAAGATCCTGCTGAAGACGATCCCGGCGGTGCTCTCCGGGCGGGGGGCGAGCTAGGCGCCCCCCCGTTCTACTGCGTCTTCACCGGAGGCGGTTTGCAGGGAGCAGGGAGAGAAGGGCGACAAGGAGTCTTGGCGACATAGAAGATCACACTACCCGCGTACATGCGGAAAGTTGCAGTTCGTTTTTGGGGCAGGTTCGTCCCAGAAGCGGACACCCCGCCTGTCTCCTCCGGATCTCGTCCGGGAGCAAGGCGGGGCACTTCGGGGCCGTGGGGGCCGGAGCGGATTCTGCGGGTCCAACAGACCTGACAGACCTCGTCTGACAGACCAGACACTCCTAACAGACGCGTGTCCGGCTGCCGCGGAAGGACGGATTCCCGTTCGTTCGGCTCCATCTATGTGATGGTCCACGCATATGCCGAACACCGTATCCGTCGAGGTTTTCGCGACGCCCAGGAGAAGAGTGCCGCGCCGCGCCGAAAGCGGGACACCCTCTTGCGAAGATCCTGCGATCCGGCCTGCGAACGAACCTTCCAGGAGACAGTGGAGACATTCCCAGAGGACAGTCCGGGCCTCGCGCCTCCCGCCGGCCGGAGAGGTCGGGCGAGCATCCATCGTCCGCATGACGGATCTGGCATTACCTATGCAGTTATCCAGATCAACAAAGTCAGCGGCAGCAGCCTCGCCGAGACGAAAGGGAGGATTCCAATGCTGTACGAGAGCCGGTTGGAAGAGCGGAAGGGTGAGTCGACCGACGGTGTTCGCCGGGCTGTGGTCATCGGCGGCAGCATCGGGGGCATGATGGCGGCCCGGGCCTTGGCCGATCACTACGACGAGGTCGTCATCGTCGAGCGGGACCACATCCCGCCGGGCGCCGAGCACCGTCCTGGAGTGCCCCACGCCCGCCACCTCCACTTCTTCATGAAGCGGGGGCTCATGGTGGTCGATCAGTTGTTCCCGGGAGTCAGGGCCGACCTTCTGGCCGCCGGCAGTCATCAAGTCGATCAGGGGACCGATTTCCGGATCCTCTACCGCTACGGCTGGTCGCCGCGGGTCAAGACCGGCCTCGAGATCATCACCTTCACCCGCCCGTTGCTCGAATCCACGATCCGCCGCCACCTCACCCCGCACCCGAAAGTCCGCTTCATCGAGGGCTTCGAGGTCGCCGGGCTGGTGACCAGCGAAGACCGCTCCGCCGTCACCGGCATCCGCATCGTGCCGCGCCGCCGGGTCGAGGGGGAGACCGAGGAGCAGATCCTGCGCGCCGACCTCGTGGTCGACAGCGCCGGCCGCATGTCCCCGGCCCCGCAGTGGCTCGAAGAGATCGGCTACGCCGCTCCGGAAGAGTCCGAGGTCGACGCCTTCTGGGGCTATGCGACGCGGATCTACGAAGCGCCCGCCGACTGGCAGGCCGACTGGAAGATCCTGCTCCTCATGAACCGGCCTCCGTACCAGCCGCGCGCCGGCATCATCCAGCCGATCGAGGGGGGCCGTTGGCTCGTCACGATCGCGGGCGTCATGCACGACTATCCACCGACCGATGACGAGGGCTTCCTGCAGTTCGCCCGCAGCCTCTCGTCGCCGGAGCTCTACAACGCCATCACCCAGGCGAAGCCGGTCTCCAAGATCTGGGGCTACCGCAAGACCTCGAACCGGCTGCGCCAGTACGACAAGCTCGCCAAGCTGCCGAAAGGCTTCGTGGCGCTGGGCGACTCGGTCTGCGCCTTCAACCCGGTCTATGGCCTGGGTATGACGCTGACCGGCCTGGAAGTCGAAGAGCTGCAACGCTGCCTGCGCGAGAGCGACGGCGGCCGCACCCTCGACCCGCTGACCTTCCAGAAGGCCGTGGCCAAGCAGGTGACGGCGCCCTGGGCGCTGACCACCGGCGAGGACCTGCGCTGGCCGGCCACCCAGGGCGGTGAGATCACCCCGAAGGTGAAGCTCATGCACTGGTACATCGACCAGGTGATCCGCCTCATCCCGAGCAGCCCGGAGGTCTACCTGGCGTTCCAGGAAGTGAACCACATGCTGAAGGGCCCCGAGTCGCTGTTCCGTCCCGCGGTCCTCTTCCGGGTCCTAAAGCAGGCCCTGACTCCGGCCAAGACCCCGAAGGCCGCCAAGGTCCCCGCGACCGTGCCCGCCATGGAGCGCCAGACCTCGACGGTCACGATGCACCGCTGAGCACCATCTGATACCACCGCGGTTCGACCCCGCGAACGGCCGGGAGGCGAGGAGCTTCCCGGCTGTTTTGTTTTTGGGGCTCTCGTTCGGACCGCTCGCTCCGAGATCCGGGCGGCTCGTTCCGCGGTGGGAGCAGACCCTTACAGGCTCTGGCGCATGAAGTGCCAGCGGAGGTCGCCCTGCATGGGGGCGAAGACTTCGGGGCGGATCTTGTGCTCGAAGCGGTGGAGGAGGGCGGAGAGGCTTTCGCCGCGGGCGGCGGCTTCGATGGCCTCGGCGGCGTCGCTCCCGGCCTTGCTGATGTAGGTCTGCCAGACCGCCTGGCGGATCGAGACCGAGCCTAGGGAGATGTTGGGCATCCGGGCGACCCCCTTCTTGAGGACGGCGACCTTCTCCTTGAGGCTCCTCTCGTCGTCCATGGCCTCGCGCTGCCAGGGCGTGTACGGCTTCGGCACCAGCACGCTCACTCCCAGGTGGACGTGCCCGATGATGCCGCGGGGCGCCAGCTCCTCCAGCATGATCGCCCGCGCCTGGGCACCCAGCTCCAGGATGCCCTGAACGTCCTCCATCGTCTCGCCCGGGAGACCGACGATGAAGTAGAGCTTCAGCTGGGTGAAGCCGTGCCGGAAGATCAGGCGGATCTTCTCCAGCAGGACCGAGTTCGGGATCGGCTTGCCCATCTTGCGGCGCAGCTCGTCCGTGCCGGTTTCGGGCGCCAGGGTGATCGAGCGGTCGCCCGACGCGTGGAGCGCGTCGAGCACTCCTTCGTTCACCGCCGGGATGCGGATCGAGGAGACCGACGTGCGGAAGCCGAGCTGATTGGCCTCGCGCAGGATCTTCTCGATGTCCGGATGATCGCCGACGGCCGTGGCCACGAAGCCGAGCTGGTTGGTGACCGGCCGGGCCCGCTCCAGGGCGCTCAGGATGTACTCGGTCGGATGCCAGCGGAACCGTCCCATGCCGAACGTGGCCCAGCAGTAGCGGCACTTCTCGGGGCAGCCGCGGGACATTTCGATGAGGAACTTCTCGGAGAACTCGGTGCGCGGCGTGACGATCGCGGTCGTCGGCAGGTGCCCGGGCTGGCGCATCTGCTCCTCGGAGAGCTCGCGCTTTTCAAGCTTCGGGAGCTCCTCGCCGTCCTCCTCCGGCCGGTGGAACGCCGGAGCATAGAAGCCGAGGAGGGCGGCCAGCCGCTCGATGACCGCTTCGCGGTCGTTCTCTTCTTCGAGAGCGGAGAGCAGGTCGGGCAGAACGTTCTCGGCCGCGCCCAGGGCGAAGACGTCGACGAACTCCGACATCGGCAGCGGGTTGATCAGCGCGCACGAGCCGCCCATGACGATCAGCGGGTCCCACGGCCCGCGGTCGCGACGCCGCAGCGGGATGCGCGCCCGGTCCAGCATCTGGAGGAGGTTGACGTAGTCCTCTTCGAAGGAGACCGAGAAGGCGATGCAGCCGAACTCGTTCAGGGAGCGCCCCTGCTCGACCGAGACCGGAGTGCCGGCGCCGTCCGTGAAGAAACGCTCGCAGACCCACTCCGGCTGGCGGTGGACCAGCTCGTACACGCGCTGGAACGCGAGGCTCGACATGGCCACGTGGTAGGTGTTCGCGTAGGCCAAGGCCAGCCGGTGCCGCCCGTGCTGCGGAAAGCGCTCGACAGGGCGCTCGTCCGCCCGGAAGGGGGACCAGTCGTGGGAGCGGGGAGAGGTCTTCTTCATGGCGCTTGAAGAACAACGGCGGGAGCGGGGGTGGTCATTCCAGGGGAGTCTACGCTGCCATCAGCCGCCAAGCCAGCCGCAGAGCCCCGTCGACCCCCAGCGAACGCGCCGGCAGCAGCCGCCCGTGGATGCCGAGCAGCAGCGAAAACAGCGCCGGCTCGGCCGCGAGCGCGCGGACCGCTCGGGTGCGCAGCCACGGGCGCCGTTCCAGGCCCAGCATCAGCGAGGTCATCGCATCCGGCAGCCGGTGGATGCGTCGGGAGGCCGCCGGGTAGCCGTCGAGGCTGCCCTGCCGCAAGCCCTCGACCAGCGCCGCGGACTGGTGCAAGGCCACAGCGAGCCCCTCGCCGGTGATCGCGTCCAGGTAGCCGGCGGCATCCCCGACCAGCGCCAGGTTGGCGCGGCGCACTCCGCGGACCCGCTGGTGAAGCGGCCCGGCGCCGCGGTCGCGCGAGGCGACAGGCACGCCGACCAGGCGATCCCGCAGCGCCGGGAAGCGGGCCAAGAGGTCGTCGAAGCCGAGCTTCTCCCCGCTCCAGAGCATCGCGACCCCCACCAGATCCGGCCCGACCGGGGTGACGTAGGCCTCACAGCCCGGCCCCCAGTGGACCTCGACACAGTCGGTCCACGGCCTTATTAGATAGTGCCGCCGCACGCCGAAGCGGCGGAGCGCTCCGGGCTCCTTCTCCAGCCCCGCCCACCGGCGGACCTTCGACAGCAGGCCGTCGGCTCCCACGATCCAGCGGGCGTCGATCCGCCCCTGGTCGGTTTCGATTCCTGTCCAGCCCGGCGCGAGCCCCCGCGCGGCCACGCCCCAGAAGAGGCGGACGCCGGTCTCCTCGGCTCGCCGCACGAGCGCCTGGTGCAGGGCAAGGCGCCGCACTCCCAGGCCGCCCGCCCCAGGGAAGGTCCCTTCGGCGGTCACCTCGCCATCCACATAGCGAATGCCGCGGAACGGGAACGCCTCGCCGGGCCCCAGCTCCACACCGAGAGCGCGCAGGTGCGCCGCGGCATCGGGCATCAGCCCCTCGCCGCAAGCTTTGTCGAGGGTCGGCTGAAAGCGATCGAGGACGGTGACGTCGAGGCCCGCGAGCCGCGCGCCGACGGCGGTGGCCAGGCCCGCCGGCCCGCCGCCGACGATGACCAGGTCCGCCGCGGAGGTCACCTCTCCTCCCGTCCCCAGCGAAGCCGCGCGTACGCCAGGCCCGAGCGGGCCATGGCCTTGGCCATGCGCATCGCCGTCACCGGCTCCGGCGGCGTCAGCTCGCCAGCCAGCCAGAGCCGCAAGGCTTCGGTGCGCCGGAGCTTGCCGGAGGATGTGCGCGGCAGAGTCCCCGGCGGCAGCAGCTCGACGTCGTCCACGGTGAGGCCGGCCGCTCCGAGCACCGCCGTCCGGCAGGCCTCGGGCAGCTCCGCGATCGCCTCGCTCCCCGCGTCCCGCGCGGTTTCGACGAAGAGCGCCAGCCGCTCGCCCTCGGCGTCCTCCGGCAGCCAGCTGGCCGCCACCACGCAGCCGGTCCGCACGCCCGGAATCCCCTCGACGGCCCGCTCGATCTCCTCCGGCGCGTGATTCCGGCCGCGAAGGATGATCACGTCCTTGGCCCGGCCGGTCAGAAACAGCTCGCCGTCCATCAGAAATCCGAGATCGCCGGTGTCGAGCCAGCCATCGCGCAGGACCCGGGCGGTGGCCAGCGGATCATCCAGATACCCTTCCATCAGCGACGGCCCCTGAATCCAAACCCGCCCGACCCGGCCATCCGGCAGATCGCGTCCGGCTTCATCCACGATGCGCAGCCGGAATCCGGGAACCGGACGGCCGACGGAGACGATCTCGCGCCCCTCCGGCGCCTCGCGGGCGATCCGGTCGCGCGACAGGGCGTCGCGCTGGAACCGCCGGCTCTCGAACGGCCGGTCGAGCGCCGAGAAGGTGACGGCGAGAGCCGCTTCCGAGAGGCCGTAGACCGGGGTCAGCGCCTCGGGCCGGAAACCCCAGCGCGCGAAGCGCTCGATGAAGGCCCGGGTCACCGCCGGCGTCACGGCCTCGGCGCCGTCGAGCGCGGTCCGCCACTCCGACAGGTCGCATCCTTCCATCTCGGCGTCGGAGATCCGGTGGAGGCAGAGGCCGTAGGCGAAGTTCGGCGCGGGCGAGATCGTGCCGCGGTAGCGCGAGAGTGCGCGCAGCCAGAGGGCCGGCCGCGTCACGAACAGCTCTGGGCCGATCAGGGTGAGCTGCGCCTCGCGCGAGAGCGCCGGGAAGACGCAGCCGATCAGCCCCATGTCGTGGTAGAGGGGGAGCCAGGAGACGCAGGTGTGGCGGAAATCCGCCGTGTCCTGCCAGAAGCTGTTGAGGATCTCCACCTGGGCGATGATCGCGCGATGGCTCAAGGCCACCGGCTTCGGGTCGACCGTGGTGCCGGAGGAGAACTGGACCAGCGCGAGATCCGACGGCCCCACCCGCACCACCTCGCCCTTCTCCCGGGGGAGCTCGCCGAGAGTCCGGCAGCCCAGGCGCGGGCGCGCCATGGCCACGGCCTCGCCGAGAATGCGCTTGACCCGCGCGTCCGCCAGCACCAGCGGAGCGCGCGTCCGTTCGATCATCCGCGCCGTGCCGCGCAGATACTGGCCGAGGCGGCCTAGGCGGACCGGTGGATAGAGGGGCACGGGGACGGCTCCGGCGAGCAGGACCCCGAAGAAGGCGTCGAAGAACTCGATCTCCGTCGGGAAGATCAGGGGGATGCGGTCCCCCCGCTCGATCTCCAGAGCGCGCAGGCCGCCGCAGACGGCGAGCGCCCGCTCGCGGATCTCGGTCCAGGGGAACCAGGTCGCCTGCTCGGCGCGGTCCACGAAGCGCAGCCCGCCGTAGCACCCCAGGAGATCCAGGTAGTCCAGGATGGTCTCAGCGGCCAAGCTTCCTCCGGACGACGGCGACGAGGTCCGCCACCGTCTCGATCGCCAGCTCGTCGGCCTCGTCCAGAAAGATGCGGAAGCGGTTCTCCACCTCGGCCGCCAGGGTCATCAGGCGCACCGAGTCGAGGCGCAGGTCCTCGACGAGACGCATCTCGGGAGAGAGGTCGCCTCCCTGCCAGCCCAGATGGAGCCGGGCGACCTCGGAAATCCCCTGGAGGATGATCATGTCGTCGCTCATCGCTCTCCCGATCGCGGCCCGCCGGGCACGAGGCGCGGCCGGCCCGCGAACGCGGCCTGGTAATCCGAAGCGGCGCCGAGGGCCGCCTCCTCCGCCCGGATGCGGACGCGCAGCAGCCAGGCGTTCAGCATAGAGAATGCCAAGGCCGTGATCCAGGCGGTATGCACCAGCGGCAGAGCGGCGATCTCGGTCACCACCGCCAGATAGTTGGGGTGCCGCAGGAAGCGGTAGGGCCCCCGGGTGACTGGAGACGAGCCCGGCACAAAGAGGATACGGGTCGTCCACCGCTCCCCGAGAGTGGCGATCACCCACCAGCGCAGCCCCACGGCGAGCCCAAGAAGGATCAGCATGGCCGCCGCCAGAGCCGGGATGAACGGCCGGTCCAGCAGCCAGACCTCCAGAGGGCACGCGACCAGAAATGCCGTGTGGAGAGCCACCATCCACGGATAGTGGCTCGCCCCCGCTTCGATCCCACCTCGCGCCAGCAAGCTCCGCCGGTGCCGCTCCGCGATCCGCAGCTCGATCAGCCGGCCGAGGGCGACCGCGGCGACCAGGACGGTGTAGAGGAGGCGGGTATCCATGCGCTCACCACTTGAGCAGCACCAGCTCCGAGCAGAACCCCGGCCCCATCGCCAGGAGCATTCCCCAGCTGCCGGGCTCGGGCCGGTGCTTGTCCAGGGTTTCGGCGAGGACCAGGAGGACGGAGGTGGAGGAGAGGTTCCCCACCTCGCGCAGGCTGTTCCAGGTGACGGCCAGCGCCTCCTCCGGGACCTCCAGCGCCTCCTGCATGGCTTCGAGCACCTTGGGGCCGCCCGGATGGCAGACCCAGGAGGAGATGCCGGCGCGGGTCAGGCCGTGCTCGGAGAGAAAGGCGTCCACGTCCTGGCGCAGGAAGCGGCGCGCCACTTCGGGGACGTCGGCCGAGAGGACGATCTTGAATCCCTTCTCTGAGATATCCCAACCCATCACCCGTTCGGAATCCGGATAGAAGATCGAGCGTGTCGCCACGATCGCCGGCCCCGGCTCCGGGCGGTTTTCGCCGACGACGAGAACCGCGGCCGCGCCGTCCCCGAACAGGCCGGAGGCGATCAGGTTGGGGATCGACAGGTCCTCTTCCTGGAGGGTCAGCGAGCAGAGCTCGACCGAGAGAAGCAGGGCGACCTGGTCCGGAAAGCCGCGGACGTAGTCGGCGGCCCGCGCGATACCCGCGGCGCCCGCCACGCAACCCAGCCCGAAGATGGGTATCCGCTTGATCCGCGGCGCCAGGCCCAGCCGGTTGATCAGGCGGGCGTCGATCGAAGGAGTCGCGACGCCGGTCACCGTCACGAAGAAGATGGCGTCAACGTCGGCGGGCGCGAGGTGAGCCTGCTCCAACGCGTCCAGCACCGCCTGCCCGCCGACCTCCTGCGCCACCCGGATCCACGCGTCGTTCGCCTTGCCCCAGGTGGTCAGGCCGTCGTACTCCTCGATCGGCAGGGCGAGATGCCGCCCGCCGACCAGGACGTTCCGGTGCAGCCGCTCCAGGCGCTCCGGGTTGAAGAACTTGCCGCCCCAACGCTGGCGCAGCGCCTCCAGCAAGGTGTCCTGGTCGTAGTAATGCGGCGGGAGCGCCCGCCCAACGGCGGCGATCCTCAAGCGGGCGATCCGTAGGTGGCAAAGCTCGTCATAAATCGGCCGGTAAAAAGGCTACCACAGCCCGGGGACGGGGCATTGTTGACAGAGGTCCCTGAAGATCGTACCCTCGATATGAACATGTTCATCGAGTGAACCTGTTCACTACAGGCTCTTCAGGAAACCTTCGATGCGCGCCCGCGAGACCAGCAAGGAACAGACGAAGCAGCGGATCCTCGATGTCGCCCTGGCCTTGTTCCGCGACAAGGGATTCCGCCAGGCCACCATGCGCGACATCGCCGAGGCCGCCGGGATCGCTCTCGGCACGACGTACAACTACTTCCCGACCAAAGACCACATCGCGCTCTTCTTCTTCGAGGAGGCCCTGAGCCGGGTCATCGCCCGCCACCGCCGCGAGACTCCGCCCGAGGCCTCTCTCGAAGAGTGGATCTTTTCGCTGATCGCCCTGGAGCTGGAGGAGGTCGAGCCCTTCCGGGGGTTCCTCGACGTTCTCGTGGCCCAGGCCGCCGTCCCCGGCTCTCCCCTCCACCCCTTCAGCCTCGACGCCGAGCGGCTCAAGAGCCGCTATCTCGACTACGTGGCCGGGATGTTGCGGGGCGCCCTCGACCGCGGGGAGCTGCCCCAGGCCGGCTACGAGGCGCTCATGCTCCAGGCGTTTTGGGCATTCCATCTCGGAATCCTCTTCTTCTGGCTCAACGACGAGTCGCCGCACAAGGAGGACACCTGGATCCTCCTCGACAAGTCGCTGCGCTTCATCCTCGGCGCCTTGCGCCAGGGAGGGCAGCTTGCCCCGGAGCAACGAGAGCAGACCGGCTGATTGCCGACCGGCGCCGGCAGCCGCCTCGCCCGCCTCGGCTTGGCGGGCGCCGGCGTGATGGGCCGGACCGCGCTCGGGGAGCTGCGCAAGATCGGCGCGGGGCCGGAGCGGCGCCAGGCCGTCGACGACTCCACCCGGGACGCCAACGCACGGCAGGTCTTCGAGGTGCTTGCGGAGCTCAAAGGTCCGGCCCTCAAGCTGGGCCAGGTCCTCTCGCAGCAACGGCATGAGCTGCCGGAGGCGTGGGCGCGCCGGCTCGCCGCGCTCCAGCGCTCGGCCCCGCCCATGCACGGCGCCCTTGTCCGCGTCCAGATCCGCAACGAGCTGGGCCGCCCTCCCGAGGATCTCTTCGACGCCTTCGAGCGGGAGCCGTTCGCCGCCGCCTCGCTCGGCCAGGTGCACCGCGCCCGGCGCGGCGGCGAGGAGCTGGCGGTCAAGGTCCAATACCCGGGCATCGAGCGGGCGATCGGGAGCGACTTCTCGATCCTCCAGGCCCTGCTGCGGACCGCGGAGCTGGCCGTCCACCGCCCGGAGCTCGAGCCGGCGCTCGCCGAGGTCCGCCAGCACGTGGAGCAGGAGGTGGATTACGTCCAGGAGGCGGACGCCCTCGAGCTCTTCGGCCGGCATTTGGAGAGCGAGGAGGACGTGCGGGTCCCCCGGGTGGTGCGGGAGCTGTCAGGCCGCCGGGTGCTCACCATGGAGCGCCTGGAGGGGTTCCACGTGGAGGAGCTCCTGCGCGCCGGCGTGCCGCAGGCGGAGCACGACCGCCTGGCCACCCGGCTGCTCGATCTGTTCTTCCGGCAGACCATGGTGCTGGGCGTCTTCCAGGCGGACTCGCACCCCGGAAACTTCCTGTTCCTCCCGGACGGCCGGATCGGTCTGCTCGACCTCGGCTGCACCAAGCGGCTCCCCCCGGATCTCGTCCGGGAGCACCGGCGCCTCTTCCTGCTGCCGCTCGACGACGACGCGGCGCTGACCGAGCAGTTCATCCGCCTGAGGCTCTTCGACCCCGAGGAGGAGAGAGCCCGCGAGCGGCTGTCCCTGCTGCTCCGCATGCAGCGGCTGGACGTCCCCATGTATCAGTCGGACCAGGCGTTCGACTTCGCCGACGGCGCTTGGCTGCGGGACCTCTCCCTCTGTCTGCGCGACGCGCTCCGGGCGGGGCTCACCCATCCGGAGCTCGTGCTGTACATGCGGGCCAAGCTCGGCCTGTATTCGCTGTTCCACCAGCTCGGCGCCCGGGTGCGCTGCCACCGGGTGCTCCGGGCGTATCTCTAAAAATTTTTCTCTGCCGATGAACATGTTCATCTCTGCTCTCTCACGGCTCCCCTCGAGATCCGGTGAACATGTTCATCGAGAAAGGAGATTCTCATGATCCTGCTCATGGTCGTCTGCCTGGCCCTCTTGCTCGCCCTCGGCATTGTGGAGATCCGGGTGTCCATCTCGGAGAGATCTGGCGATGACGAGGACAGACCGAGAGCCACTCCTGGCGAGATCGCGCTCACTTCCCTTCCGGCGGCAGCCCTGACGGGGGCGCTCGGATGGCTCGCCGCGTACTGGCAGGTCTATGGCATGGTGTTGTTCATGGTGCTGCCAACGGGCTGTGGTTTTCTCGCGGCATGGCTGCTGACGCGACGCCACCTCTGCCGATCCAGGGATTGTTCCATCGCGGCGGTCTGCGCGGTGCTCGAAGCCGGCGTCGGCGCCCTGCTCTTCGCTCTGGAGGGCCTCGTCTGCCTGGTGATGACACTGCCGCTGGTGATTCCGCTCGCCTTGCTCGGCGGCCGCATCGCCTTCGCCTACCAGGGCTCGTCTTGGTGGCGGCGCCGGTCACCGGCGGTCCTGCTGATCCTCGTGCTGAGCGCGCCCGTGCTCATGGGCGCCGAGGCGGCGGTCGCTCCGAAGCCGCCGCTCCTGGAGGTCCGTACGGAGCTCGTGGTGGATGCGCCGCCGGAGGCCGTCTGGCCGCACGTTGTGTCGTTCCCTTCGCTGCCGGAGAAGCGAGAGTGGTTCTTCCGCGCCGGGATCGCCTACCCGAAGCGCGCCGAGATCCGCGGCCAGGGCCCCGGCGCCCTGCGCCTCTGCGTCTTCTCGACCGGCGCCTTCGTCGAGCCCATCGAGGTCTGGGACGAGCCGCGCCTCCTCCGCTTCGCCGTGACCCAGAGCCCGCCCGCCCTCCAGGAGCTGTCCCCCTGGGGCGACATCCGGCCGCCGCACACGGACGGCGCGTTCCTGGGGGAGAAGGGGCAGTTCGAGCTGCGCCCCCTGCCGGGAGGGCACACCCTCCTGACCGGCACCACCTGGTACCGGCACGACTTGGCGCCGGTTTTCTACTGGCGTCTCTGGTCGGACGCGATCATCCACCGGATTCACCTGCGCGTCCTGCGGCACGTCGCCCGGCTGGCGGAGGAGGATGTGCGTAGCCGCTAGGGCTGCAGGCTCGCCGCTGCCGCCGCCCCACCGAGGAGCAGGCCGCACAACGTATAGAGAACCCACCAGCCGAAGGCCAGCCCCCACCAGGGGCTCGCCGGCAGGCCGGCCAGGCCGACGACCGTCACCACGAGGAGCGGCCCGCGGAAGACCCAGGCGATCCAGCCGGTCAGCAACCCGGAAAGCATTCGCAGGCCGCTGCGGTTGTAGATCAGGACGAAGAGCGCCGACAGCGACAGCGCCTCGAGCCCCCAGGTGGCCAGCGCGACCCATCCCGGGAGGCTCCGGCCGGCGGCCGGCGACAGCGCGGCCGGGTCCGGGACCTTGCCGAGCGCCTCCAACGCGAACTGGAAGAGCGCCATGGCGAGGATGAGGAGCGGGATCGAAAAGATCAGGAACTTTCTCAAGAGAGGCCGATCATAGCGCATGCGCTCAGGGACCGAAGAACAGCCATCCGTGATAGCCATCAGGCCGTATATGCTTGATGGGGTCTCCGAAGAGGACACCCAAAGCCGCTCATGAGCGCCATCCAGACTGAGAAGACCCAGCCGCTGGCGGCACCGCGCGTCGAGCTGCGCACGCTGGACACCCTCTGGTTCCAGGTGGCGGGGACCGTCTGCAATCTGGCGTGCACCCACTGCTTCGTCTCCTGCTCGCCGACCAATCATACGCACGAGATGATGAACCTCGCGGAGGTGCGGCGCCACCTCGCCGACGCGGCCGCGCTCGGGGTGCGCGAGTACTACTTCACCGGCGGCGAGCCGTTCCTCAACCCGGACATGGAGGCGATCCTGGAGGAGACGCTCACGGTCGGGCCGGCCACGGTGCTGACCAACGGCCTCCTCCTCGACCCGGCCCGCTGCGCCCGCCTCAAAGCCTTGGCCGACGGCTCCGAGTACTCCCTCGATTTGCGCGTGTCGCTCGACGGCTGGGACGCCGCGACCAACGACCCGATCCGCGGCACCGGGACGTTCGGCCGCATCCTCGAAGGGGTCCGCCACCTGGCGCAGGCGAGGCTCAATCCGGTGCTGACCGTCACCGAGGTCTGGCGGGAGTCAGGCTCCGACGCGGGCAAGGAGAAGTTCTTCGCCCTCCTCCGTTCTCTCGGCGTGGATCGGCCGCGCCTGAAAATTCTGCCGGTCTTCCAGATCGGCGCCGAGGCGGAGCGCGCCGGGGCCTACGAAAGCTGGCAGCGGTTGCGCGCCGGCGACGCCCCGGAGGACGGGTGGGACCATCTCCAGTGCAGCTCCTGCCGCATGGTGACGGATCAGGGCGTCTGGGTCTGCCCGATCCTGGTCAACGAGCCCTCCGCCAAGATGGGCGCAACCCTCGCCGACTCTCTCGGCCCGTTTTCCCTGGACCACCCGGCCTGCTGGACCTGCCACGCCTATGGCGTGAGCTGCAAGACCTGAGTCGAGCCGTGCCGCGCCGTCGCAAACCCGCCGAGCAGGCCCGCCGCCTCCAGGAGAGGGAGCGGATGACGCTCCACCGCGGTCTCGCCACCTGGGGGGAGAAGCTCGTTCCTCTGGACAAGTTCCGCCGCGCGAGCGCCGAGGCCGGCCAACGGCTCTCGGAAGCGGAGCGGGCCGCGGCAGTCCGCGACTACGCGGCGCCCCTCCCGGATGCGACGCAGGTCGAGGGCCCCTGGTCGCGCATCGCCGTCTTCGGCGGCGTCTACAACAACCACTACGGCCTGAGCGCGCTGCTCGAGGACGCCGCCCGCCGCGGCGCCAAGGCGGTCTACAGCCTGGGCGACCTCGGCGGCTTCGGCCCGAATCCCGAGAAGGTCTGGCCCCTGCTCATCCAGGGGGACGTACGGACGATCCAGGGCAATTACGAGGAGTCGCTCGCCTCCGGCCGCGAGGACTGCAACTGCGGCTACACCGATCCGCGCGACAACCATTTCGCCGGGATCTCCTACGGCTACACGGCGCGGCAGTGCTCGCCGGAGTTCAAGGCCTGGATGGGCCGGCTGCCGAAGCGCCGCCGCGTGCGGGTGGGCGACCGCGAGCTCCTGCTGATCCACGGCTCGCCACGGCGCATCAACGAGTTCCTGTTCGCTTCGACCTCGCCGGTCCCCTTCCTGGAAACGCTGCTCGATCAGCATTCCTGCCATGGCCTACTCTGCACCCACACGGGGCTGCACTGGCACCGGCGCCTGCCGTCCGGACGCGACGTGGTAAACGCCGGGGTGATCGGCCGGCCGGCGAACGACGGGGCGACCCACGTCTGGTACGCGCTCCTGGAGGCGAGAGACGAGGGGATGGCGGTCGAGCTCGTGCCTCTCGTCTACGACCATCGGGCTCTCGCCGTCGAGATGTTGCAGGAAGGGCTGCCGGAGGAGTTCGTCGAGACGATCCTGTCCGGATGGTGGACCACCTGCCTGGAGATCCTGCCTGCGTGCGAGCGGGCCGCGTCCCGTTTTTGAAATGAGGAGGTCTGACGACCATGTCCACATCCAAGCCACACATCGCCATCCTGGGCGCGGGTCCCACGGGGATCGAGGCCGCCCTCGCCGCCGCCGAGAGCGGCTTCCCGTTCACCCTCTTCGAGGCGGCTTCCGGCGCCGCCGGCCACCTGCGCAAGTGGGGGCACGTCCGGCTGTTCACGCCCTGGGAGATGAGCGTCTCGTCGCGCGTGCGCGGCCGGCTCGCCGCGGCCGGCGTGGACGTTCCGTCGTCGGAATCGGAGTGCCCGAGCGGCCACGAGCTCGCCGACGTCCTCGACTGTATCGTCGCCCAGCCGGACATCGCGCCGCACGTCCGCTTCGGGACCCGCGTGCTGGCCATCGGCCGCGAAGGGCTGCTCAAGCACGAGGAGATCTCGACGCCCGAGCGCGGCCGGCGCCCGTTCCGCCTCCTGGTGGCCGATGCGTCCGGCCGCGAGCAGATCGCGCACGCGGACGTGGTGATCGACGCGACCGGCACCTACGGCAACCCGAACCGCCTGGGCGATGGCGGCATCCCGGCGGCGGGCGAGCGCTCGCTGGACGGCGAGATCCGGCGCGACATCCCCGATTTCGACCGCGAGGCGTCCGACTGGGCGGGCCGGACCATTCTCCTTGCCGGCGCCGGCCACTCCGCGCAGACCGCCGCCCGCGATCTGGCCGCGCTGGCGCGGCAGGCGCCGGGCACCCGCGTGATCTGGGCCTTGCGCAGCGCAGAGACGGAGTGGGGGACCCATCCGGGAGATCCGCTCACCGAGCGTGCCCGCCTCGCCGCCACGGCCGGCGAGCTCGCCGGCGGCGCCTCGCCCGCCATCGAGGTGCGCCGCGGAGTGGTCGTGGAGGAGGTCTCCCGGCCGAACGGCAAGCTGCAGGTTGTGCTGCGCAATGGCGCCGAGGTCGAGGCGGTCGAGGTCGACCGCATTCTCTCGCTCACCGGCTACGTGGGAGACGCCGAGCTCTATCGCCAGCTCCAGGTGCACGAGTGCTACGCCACCTGCGGGCCGATCAAGCTCTCAGCGGCCCTCCTCGGCGCCGCGGGCGGCGACTGCCTGACCCAGACGACGCACGGCGTCGACACCCTGACCAACCCGGAGCCCGGCCTGTTCATCCTGGGGATCAAGTCCTACGGACGGAACAACACGTTCCTCATGCGGGTGGGCTGGGAGCAGGTCGGCGAGGTGTTTGGACAGCTCGCGGCGAACGCCTGATGCCTGGAGTAGACTGACGCGGCGATGTATTACGGCCGTCCTGATTTTCAGCACACCGAAGTGCCGGCCGTCGGAGTCCTCCTGGCCAACTTGGGAACGCCCGACGCGCCGGACTCGCCGTCGCTCCGCCGCTATCTGCGCGAGTTCCTGCTCGATCCGCGGGTCATCGAGATCCCGCGCCTCGTCTGGTGGACCATCCTCCACCTGGTCATCCTGCCCACCCGGCCGGCGAAGTCGGCTGCGCTCTACCGGAAGGTCTGGTCCAAGGAAGGCTCCCCCCTCCTCGTGATCAGCCGCCGCCAGGCCGCGGCCCTCCAGGAGATCCTCCGCCGCGACATCGGCAATCCGCTGCACGTGGCCCTCGGCATGCGCTACGGCAATCCGTCGGTCCGGGCCGGGTTGCGCGAGCTGGAGGAGAAGGGGTGCCGCCGCATCCTGATCCTGCCGTTATACCCGCAGTACGCCAGCGTCACCGTGGGCTCGACGTTCGACGCGGTCGCCACCGAGCTGTCCGGCTGGCGTTGGGTGCCGGAGCTGCGGACGATCAACGGCTACCACGACGACCCCGGCTATATCCGGTCGCTGGCGGCGAGCCTCCGCGAGACCTGGGACAAGGAAGGGCTGCCGGAGAAGCTCCTCTTCTCCTTCCACGGGATCCCGCAGCGCTACTTCGACGCGGGCGATCCCTATTTCTGCCAGTGCCACAAGCTGGCCCGGCTCACCGCCGAGGAGCTCGGTCTGCCGCGCGACTTCTGGCAGGTCTCGTTCCAGTCGCTGTTCGGCAAGGAGGAGTGGATCAAGCCGTACACCGACAAGACGGTGGAGGCCATGGCCCGCTCCGGCATCCGCTCGCTCGACGTGATCTGCCCCGGCTTCTCCGCCGACTGCCTGGAGACGCTGGAGGAGATGGATGAGCAGAACCGCGAGATCTTTCTCCACGCCGGCGGGGAGCGCTTCCGCTACATCCCCTGTCTCAACGACCGGCCCGATCACATGCGGGCGATCGCGGACGTGACCCTCCGCCACCTCCAGGGGTGGGTCGAGGCGCCCGGCGCCTGGAGCGAAGAGCAGGCGCGTACCGCGGCCCGCTTCTCCGCCGAACGCGCCGCCGCCTTCAAGGCCGCGCCTATGCCGGTGGATTCCGGCTACGGCAGGTGAGGCCGTTCTTCCGTTAGACTTCGCTTCGATCCAACGCATCCCGAAAGGAGAAGAGAGATGAGACAGCTTCTGGCTCACGCGGCCGTTCCGGCGGCCGCCCTGTTGGTTTTGCAGCTCGCCGCGTTGGCCTCGGCCCAGCAGCAGCTCGATCTGCCCCGGCCCAGCCCGAAGGCGAGCGTCACACAGACCGTCGGCGTCACCGAGGTCTCGATCCACTACAGCCGGCCGGGGGTGAAGGGGCGGAGCATCTGGGGCGGCCTGGTTCCGTACGGCGAAGTCTGGCGGACCGGCGCCAACGAGAACACGACGATCACCTTCAGCACGCCGGTGAAGATCGGCAGCACCGAGCTGCCCGCCGGCATCTACGGCCTGCAGACAATCCCGGCCCAGGACCAGTGGACGGTCATCTTCAGCAAGGACGCCGAGCTCTGGGGCGCGTTCGACTACAAGCCCGAGCACGACGCCCTGCGTATCCAGGTGAAGCCGCGCCCGGCGCCCGCGCCGGTGGAGCGGATGCGCTTCACCTTCGAGGATGTCACGGACAACTCGGTCCAGGTCGTGCTCGCCTGGGAGAAGCTGGAAGTCCCCTTCGCGATCGAGGTCGACACGCCGAAGCTCGCCGCCGAGGCCGCCGGCCAGGCGATCCGCTGGCAGACGCCGTACCAGGCGGCCAGCTGGTGCATCCAGAACGACACCTGCCTGGACGACGCCGGCCGTTGGCTCGACGCCTCGATCGCCCTCACCCCCACCTACGCCAACCAGCGGGCCAAGGCGACGCTGCTCGCCAAGAAAAGCGATTACAAGGGCGCGGTGAGCTGGGGCGAGAAGGCGATCGCCGCGGCGAAGGCTTCGCAGCAGCCGCCGCCGGCGCAGACCCTCGCGGAGCTCGAAAAGATGGTCGGCGAATGGAAAGAGAAGGGCGGGAAGTAAAGCCTGCTGGGGCGGCCTTCAGCGGATGAGGGCCGCCCCGACCAGCCACTCCCGCAGCTCGACGACTCCATCCAGACAGGTGAGCGGCCCGTAGCGCTCCAGCTCCTCGCGGCAGTGCGAGCCGGTGCAGACGCCGATCGACGCCGTGCCGGCGCTCCGCGCCATCTCCAGATCGAACGTCGTATCGCCGATCATCATCGCGGAGCCGGCCGGCACGCCCAGCTCGTTCAGGATGTCGAGCAGCATCTGCGGATGTGGCTTCGAGAACGCCTCGTCGACGGTGCGCGTCGTGTGGAACAGTTGCGAGAGGCCGGTTTCGGCGAGCACGTGATCGAGCCCGCGGCGGCTCTTGCCGGTGGCGATCCCCAGGAGATAGCCGTCCTCGGCCAGCGACTCCAGCATCTCGCGGACCCCTTCGAACAGCACCGGCAGGTCGCGGTACGTCGCCAGCCAATGCTTCCGGTAGCACTCGAGGACCCGCACGTACATTTCCTCGCCGCCGCCAGGGCAGAGAACGTCCAGCGTCTCGCGCAACCCGAGGCCGATCGTGCCGCGGATCGTCGCTTCGGGCAGAGCGGGCAGACCGAGATCTTCGAGCGTCGCGCCCGTGCAGGCCACGATCGACGCAATCGAGTCCATCAGTGTGCCGTCCCAATCAAAAACGAGAAGCTGGAAAGAATTTGCTTCGAAGGACATTCGGCGCTCCAGAAGAGGCCATGATGACAGAGCGACCGGGCGGGTTCAACCCGCGGGCCCTACTCCGCCGCCGGGCTGGCGATCGGGATGTACACCGCCCCGCCCACCACCGAGTCGTCGAGCCGGGGTGCGAAGCCCGCTCCCTGCGGCATCACGATCCGGCGCTCGACCCAGGTCCCGGCCGGCACCGCGGCTCCGAAGCCGAGGATCGACTCGCGGACAACGCTCCCCTTGCCCACGCGCGCTCCGGGGAGGAGCACCGAGCGCTCGACGTGCGCCCCTTCGCCGACCTGCACGCCGGCTTCGACCGCCGACGCCCGCACCTTCGCGCCGCTGCCGATCGCAGCCTCCGGCGATGTCCAGGTGCGCCGCCACATCCGCTCCGGCCAGCCGGCGCGCGCCCAGTCGACCACGGCTTCGAGGTACCTCATCGGAGTGCCCAGGTCATGCCAGTGCCGGTGGGTGATCATCGACTGCAGCGTCGCCCCTTCGTCGAGCATCGGCAGGTAGAGATTGCGGACGATGTCTGACTTCTGCGGCCCCACCTTCTCAAGGAGCTCCGGCGTAAAGACGTGGGCTCCGGCGAACACGTACCGCCGCGCCACCTCACTCCGCTCCGGATCCTCCGGCCAGAACGAGACGATCTCTCCCTCGTGGTTGATGCCGACGCCGCCGCCGAACGACGCCGGTGCGGGACGCGAGGCGAGCAGGAGGGTGGCTGGCGCGCCGCTCGTCAAGTGCTTGCGGACCAAGCGGCGCAGCGGCCACTGGCAGAGGCTGTCACCGTTGATCAGCAGGACGAGATCCGCCGGCGCGAAGAACTCGCGCAGCGGCCAGAACGCGCCGAGCGTGCCGAGCAGCTCGGGCTCGTGCGACCAGGTGATCGGAATGCCAGCGATCACGTCGCCGAAGCGCTGGCGGATCTGATCGCCGAGGTGGTGGAGATTGACCGCCACCGCCTCGCATCCGACGGCGGCGAGCTGGGCCAAGGTGTGGCCGAGGATGGGGACGCCGGTGACCGGCAGCAGGGGCTTCGGCGTGAGCTCCGTCAGCGGACGGAGCCGTGTGCCGAGCCCCGCCGCGAGCACGAGGGCTCTCAGCCGCTTCCCCTGCATGCGTCTCCTGCTCAGCCGGAAGGGAGTTACTGACGGAACACCATCTCGGGAGGAGAATCCGGATGCGCCTTCAGATAGTCCTCGTACAGCCGGAGATATGAGCGCCTCTCGGCCTTGTCCACGTCAAAGCCGCAGCGCTTCGCCACGACCTCGGCGCGGTCCCCTTCGAACTCCGCGAAATCGCCGATCGGTGTATGGTCGAGCGCGATCGTCACGCCGCCGAGCTGCCATTCCTCCCGCATCTTCTGGTATCGGCGCACGACCTCGTAGCCGAGCCCCTCCAGCAGAGCGCGCGCCGCATCGGCGTTCTCGATCGTCACCTCGTGCTCCACGCGGACCTTCAGGTTGCCTTCGAGCCGCATCGGCCCCTTGAGGGTCAGGCGGGCCCGGCCCCCGTCGGTGCGCAGCCGCAGGATGCGCCCGGTCGACAGCAGCTCGTTATTGTGGTCCAGGATCCAGTTATCCTCGAAAGCCGACGGCCCGACCCTCTCCGCCTCCAGCTCGATGAGCCGCTCGCGGAGACGGTCGAGCTCTACTCCCGGAAACTTGATCTCCTTCTCGAGATTGTCCTTGCTCCTACTCATAGATCGCCCAGACGGTCCAGCAGCCGTGCCACGGAGCGGATGCCGTTATAAAAGTGGCTGATATTGAACTTCTCGTTGGGAGAATGCAGCCCGTCATCGTTCAGGCCGAAGCCCAGCAACAACACCGGCGCTCCCAGCACCGAGGCGAAGGTGGATACGATCGGGATCGACCCGCCCTCCCGAATCCGCACCGGCCGCGCTCCCCAGACCTCCTGCATCGCCTCCATCGCCGCGTCGACGATCGGCCCTTTCGCCTCCACCACCACCGGGTCGGCTCCGTGGAGGAGCTCCACCTCCACCGTCACGCCTTTGGGAGCGATCGACCGCACATAGTCGGTGAACAGCTTCGCGATCTTCTTCGGCTCCTGGTCCGGGACCAGGCGCATCGAGACCTTGGCGCCGCCCCACGAGGGGAGCACGGTCTTCGCGCCCTTCCCCATGTAGCCGCCGAAGATGCCGTTGACGTCGCAAGTCGGCCGCGCCCAGGTGCGCTCGCGCGTGGAGTACCCCTCCTCGCCGAACAGCTCGGCGACACCGAGCTCGCTCCGGTACTGGTTCTCGTCGAACGGCAGGCCGGCGAACTCCTTGCGCTCCCACTCCTCCAGCGGCCGCACGTCGTCATAGAAGCCGGGGATCAGGATCTTTCCGGTCTTCTCGTCGCGCAGCCTGGCGATGATCTGGCACAGGGCGTTGAGCGGATTGGTCACCGCGCCGCCGAACGTGCCCGAATGCAGGTCCCGGTTCGGACCGGTGACCTTGATCTCCATGTAGGAGAGCCCCTTGAGGCCGTAGATCAGCGACGGCTGTCCCGGCGCGTAGAGCGAAGTGTCCGAAATCATCACCGCGTCGGCGGCCAAGCGCTTGCCGCCGTCATCGCGCACGTAGCGGTCGATCGACTCGCCCCCCGCCTCCTCCTCGCCTTCGACCAGGAACTTGACGTTCACCGGCAGGCTCCCGCGCTCGGCGAGCATCGCGGCCACCGCCTTGACGTGGGTATACGACTGCCCCTTGTCGTCCGTCGAGCCGCGCGCCACCAGCTTGTCCCCTTCCACGGTCGGCTCGAACGGCGGATTGCGCCAGAGCTCCAGGGGATCGGCCGGCTGCACGTCGTAGTGGCCGTAGAACAGGACCGTCGGCTTGCCCGGCGCACCGAGCCACTCGGCGTAGACGAGAGGATGTCCCGCAGTCTGGATCCGCTCCGTCTTCAGGCTGGCGTCGCGCAGCTTGCCTTCCAGGAACTCCGCGGCGCGCAGGACCTCGGCTTTGTAGGCCGGATCGGTCGAGATCGAAGGGATACGGATGTAGTCCTTCAGCTCTTCGAGATATGTTTCTTTTTCAGCGTCAATCCGGGAGAGAACGTCCCGCGAATCGCTAGCCATTTCTTCAGCTCTCCTTTTCGCCCTCGGCGCTACCCCGCGGGAGTCTACCAGAGTCCTCCGGGCTGGCGAGGCGCCACAGGTTCACCGCATTGACCAGGAAGTGGGCAACCACCGGTCCGAGGAGATTGCCCCGCCACTCCATCAGGCCGCCGAACAGAAGCCCGGCGATCAGGGCGAACACGGTCCAGAGGCGGAAGGCCCGGCCCCGCCCGGTATGGAGCAGAGCGAACAGGATCGTCGCCGGCACCCACCCGAAGGTCCCCTGCACGGCGCCCCGGAAAAACAGCTCCTCGGCAAACCCGGAGAGCACGGCGAGGGCGATCACCTCCGTGCGGCCGAGCCGGCCGAGCACCGTGCCGAGCTGATCCTCCAGCTCCTGCGCCATGGGAAAGACCCGCTCGCTCCCCTTCCAGAGCCCGAGGAGGAGGAGCCCGGCACTGATGCCGAGGAGGAGGTCGAGCCACCACTCCCGTATGTCGATGAACAGACGGAGCGGGATGATCCCTTCGCGCAAGCCGATCCACACAGCGCCTCCCACGGCCAGCGCCATGTAGAGGCCCCAGGCCAGACGGTAGAGGCGTCCGGGCGCAGGGGACGGCAGGGCCGGGGAAGGTTCCAAGCGGCGGAAGCCTAGTCTTCGAAGCTCTTGCCCGTCTTCTTCCAGTCGGCCAGGAAGCGCTCCAGGCCGAGGTCGGTCAGCGGGTGCTTGAAGAGCTGCTCGAGGACCTTGAACGGCATGGTCGCCACGTCGGCGCCGAGCTGGGCCGACTGGACGATGTGGATGGGATGGCGGATCGAGGCCACCAGCACCTTGGTGTCGAAATCGAAGTTCTGGTAGATCGAGACGATCTCGTCGATGAGCTCCATGCCGTCCTCGCCCACGTCGTCGAGGCGGCCGACGAAGGGCGAGATGTAGGCCGCGCCGGCCTTCGCCGCGAGGAGCGCCTGGGCGGAGGAGAAGCAGAGCGTCACGTTACAGCGGATGCCCTCGTCGAGGAGCTTCGCCACGGACCGCAGCCCAGGCGGCGTGAGCGGCACCTTGACGACCACGTTCTCCGCGAGATCGGCCAGCCGGTGCGCCTGGTCCATCATCTCGTCGAACTCGGTGGCCAGGACCTCACCGGAGACCGGCCCCGGAACGAGCTTCGCGATCTCCTGGACTGTGGCCAGATAGTTCTTGCCCTGCTTGGCGATCAGCGAGGGATTGGTGGTGATGCCATCGACCAGACCCCATTCGAGGCCGGTCTCGATTTCTTTGATGTCGGCGGTGTCGAGAAAGAATTCCATGAACGGAGGTCCTCCGTGGGGAGATGGTTGGGAGCGGCGAGGCGAACGCCTCGCCGCTCCCAGAGTCTACACGGAGGAGCGCTCGGATGGCGGGAGGTTTCTTCAGTGCACCGTCTCGTCCGGCGGCCCGCCGTCGCCCTCGTCGTCTTCGAATCCCTCGCCTTCCTCCGCTTCGAGATCGAGATCGTCTTCGGGAATCGCCTCCAACAACAACTCGGGCTCAAGGACCTCGGCGAGATCGCCGTCCCCGTCACCTCCGTCGCCGCCGTTGGCTTCGACCAGGGCCTCTTCCTCGCGCTCGACCTTGGCGGTGGAGACGAGCCGGTCCTCTCCCGCCAGGTTCATCAGGCGGACGCCTTGCGTCGAGCGGCCGACCACGCGGACGCCCGAGACGTTGATGCGGATGATCATCCCTTCCTGGGTGATCAGCATCAGGCCGTCGCTCGCGGTGACGTGCCGCGCGCCGATGACCTCGCCGGTCTTCGGCGTCACCTTGAGGTTGATGATGCCGAGGCCGCCGCGGCTCTGCTTGCGGTAGTCCTCGACCGGCGTCCGCTTGCCGTAGCCGCGCTCGGTGACCGTGAGGATGTCGCCGTGCGGATCGAGCGCCTCCATGCCGACCACCCGGTCGCCTTTGCGCAGAGTGAGGCCGCGCACTCCGTACGTGGCCCGTCCCATGCCCCGGACGTCGCTCTCCGGGAAACGGATCGCGAAGCCTTTGGCCGTTGCGATGAGGATGTCCTTCTTGCCGTCCGTCTCGCGTACAGAGAGCAGTCGGTCCCCCTCGTCGATGTTGATGCCGATGATGCCGCCGACCCGCGGGTTGGCGTAGGCCGACAGCTCGGTTTTCTTGACCGTACCCTTTTCGGTGGTGAAGAGGAGATAACGGTCCTCCGGAAAGGTGCGAACGGCCACCGTCGTCGCGAGCCGCTCGTTCGGCTCCAGCTCGAGCAGGTTGACGATCGCCTTGCCGCGCGCCGCCGGCCCAGCCTCCGGGATCTCGTGCACCTTCAGCCAATGCACCCGGCCGCTCTCGGTGAACACCAGGATGTAGCTGTGCGCCGTCGCCACGTACAGGTGCTCGACGAAGTCGTCGTTCTTGGTCACCATGCCCGTGCGACCGCGGCCGCCCCGGTGTTGCGAACGATAGAGCGTGAGCGGCGAGCGCTTCACGTAGCCCGTGCGGGTCACCGTGATCACCATCGGCTCGTCCGCGATCAGATCCTCGATCGAGATGTCCGCCATTTCGGGCATGATCTCGGTGCGCCGCGGATCGCCGTAGGCCTCTTTGAGATCGGTCAGCTCGCGCTTGATCTCCTCCAGCACCAGACGGTCGGAAGCGAGGATCGCGCGCAGCCGTTCGATCAGGACCATCAGCTCGCGGTACTCCTCGACCACCTTCTCGCGCTCCAGGCCGGTCAGCCTCTGCAGACGCATGTCGAGGATCGCCTGGGCCTGGACCTCGCTCAAAACGAACCGCGTCATCAGGTTTTCGCGGGCCTCAGCCGGGGTGGCACTGGCGCGGATCGTGGCGATCACCTCGTCGAGATGATCCAAAGCCTTGAGGATGCCTTCCAAGATGTGCGCCCGCTCTTCGGCCTTGCGCAAGTCGTAGCGGGAACGCCGGATGATCACGGTCTTTCTGTGGTTCAGGAAGTGGAACAGCAGCTCCTTGAGCGTCATCACCTTCGGCTGGTTGTCGACGATCGCCAGCAGGATGATGCCGAAGGTGATCTGCATCTGGGTCATCTTGTACAGCGCGTTGAGGATGATCTCCGGCTGCTCGCCACGCTTGATATCGAGGACGATGCGGATGCCTTCGCGGTCGGACTCGTCACGCAGGTCCGAGATCCCTTCGAGCTTCTTCTCGCGAACCAGCTCGGCCATCCGTTCGATCAACTTCTTCTTGTTGACCTGATAGGGGATCTGGGTGACGATGATCGACTGCCGCTCACCTTTCGCGTGCGTTTCGATCTCGGCCTTGGCGCGGACCTGGATGATTCCGCGGCCGGTGTTGTAGGCCGAGTGGATGCCGAGCACTCCGTGGATGGTGCCCGCCGTGGGGAAATCCGGACCGGGGAGCACCTGCATCAGCTCGGGAATCGTCACGTCCGGGTTTTCGATGAGGAGCAAGAGTGCGTCCACCACCTCGCCCAGGTTGTGCGGCGGGATGTTGGTCGCCATGCCGACGGCGATGCCGGAGCTGCCGTTGACCAGGAGGTTGGGCACGCGCGCCGGCAGAACCAGCGGTTCCGTCTCCGAGCCGTCATAGTTCGGCCCCCAGTCGACGGTCTCCTTGTCGATGTCCTCGCGGATCATCTCCTCGGCGAGCTTGGTGAGGCGCACCTCGGTGTACCGCATGGCCGCCGGGTTGTCGCCGTCGAGAGAGCCGAAGTTGCCCTGGCCGTCGACCAGCAGATAGCGCATGGCGAAATCCTGAGCCATGCGCACCACGGTGTCATAGATCGCCGAGTCGCCGTGCGGGTGATATTTACCCATTACGTCGCCGACGATGCGCGCCGACTTCTTGTACGGCCGGTCGGAGCGGTTGCCCGATTCCCACATGCCGTAGAGCACGCGGCGATGCACGGGCTTCAAGCCGTCGCGCACGTCGGGCAGCGCGCGGCCGATGATCACGCTCATGGCGTAATCGAGATAGCTGCGCCGCATCTCATCTTCGATGTCGACGGGAATCGGCTGCTCGAAGAGAGGATTCTGGTCCTGGTTGTCGCTCATAGTTTCAATTCAAGTCGAAGCTCGGCTGCGCGGCGCAAGCGCCGCGCAGCCCGCGGCAATTTTTATTTTATTTTTGGGATCTCTTCACGGTTTATTCTCTTCGGCTCCTGATCAACTGATCTCTTTGAGCTTCTCTACAACCCACTCTCGAATCAGGGCTTCCTTCTCGACTCCACGTGCCTTTGCCGTCTCGGCAACAGCTTCGACCTCTCCTGGCTCAAGACGAATGACCAAGGCTCTTCGTGGATTGGGCTCGAAGACCGGCTCGGTGACTTCCTCCAGTTGATCCAGATAGTCCGTCACGTCGTGAGTATCCCAGAAGTGGGCCAGTTCCTCGATTGAATCCGTCACGGGAAGCTTTTGGCTCTTCATCTCTTTTTCCTTCGCGAGAAGTATCGTCTCTCCTTGTCGGTCATCGGTCGGGCGGTCACAGGGAACCCATTGCCATCGGGAAACTCGATGACGATGCAGACCAGGTAGCGGCCGGCGTGAGTTTGCCCGAGGAGTTGATAAACAGGATTTGGTCCATGGGACTCCGTACGCGATGCGTGCGGCCTCCCGAAGCAAATCTCCCCAAACTCTTCGAGCTGAATTCCATGGCGACCTACGTGCCCAATGCGTTCGTCAGACCAGATCAGTCGCTTGATCCTCACACGCGCGAGTCTACACGACCTCGTGCGCGAAAGGCGCGATTACACATCCAGGTTCCGCACTTCCAGCGCATTCGCCTGGATGAACACGCGCCGGGGCTCGACCTCGTCGCCCATCAAGATGGTGAAGATCTGGTCGGCTTCGACGTCATCCTCGATCTGGACTCGCAGGAGCCGGCGCTTGGTGGGATCCATCGTGGTTTCCCAGAGCTGCGCCGGGTTCATTTCGCCGAGACCCTTGTAGCGCTGGATCGATAACCCTTTCTTGGCGCCTTCGTACAGTTTGTCGAGCGCCTCGTCCAGGCTTTCGTACACCGAGACCTGCTCGCCCTTGGTCAAGGTGAAGTGCGGCGCGGCCAGCGCTTCCAGACCGATCTGGTTGTTGACCAACGAGCGGTACTCGCCGCTGGTCAGCAGATGCCAATCGATCCGCGATTCGCGATCCACTCCGTCACGGCGGCTGGTGAAACGGATGAAGCTCGTTCCGTGCTCCTCGTCCTGACCGATCTGGACGTTGCGGAACCCGGCCTCTTCGATGCGGCGCGCCACGGCGTCGAGCCGCACCGGATCGGACAGCGAAGCCTTGTCGCGGATCTCTCCGCGCAGCGCGATCCGCAGCGCCTCCGCCGGGAAGCCGCGGGAGACCAGACGATCCATGTTCTGGCGGAACGCATCGATTTTTTCCAGGAAGAACGCGAGCTTCACTCCGGTCAGGCGGTTGCCGGTTCCATTCCCTCCGCCATTTCCACCGTTGTCGCCATTGTGGCTAATCTCCAGCTCCCACGCGTCCTTGATCCGCTCGACGAGATACGCCTGATACTCGCGGTCGTCCTTCAAATAGGTTTCGCTCTTGCCGTGCGAAACCTTGTAGAGCGGCGGCTGCGCGATGTAGAGATAGCCGCGGCGGATGATCTCTTCCATCTGCCGATAGAAAAAGGTCAGGATCAGCGTCCGGATGTGGCTGCCGTCGACGTCCGCGTCGCACATGATGATCAGCTTGTGATAGCGGAGCTTCGCGACGTCGAAGTCGTCCTTGCCGATCCCCGTGCCGAGAGCGATGATCATCGTCTTGATCTCGTCGGAGGAGAGCATCTTGTCGAAGCGCGCCCGCTCGACGTTCAGGATCTTGCCCTTGAGCGGCAGGATCGCCTGGAAGCGCCGGTCGCGGCCCTGCTTCGCCGAGCCGCCCGCGGAATCACCCTCCACCAGAAACAGCTCTGAGAGCTCCGGATTGCGCTCCGAACAGTCGGCGAGCTTACCGGGCAGGTTCATGCCGTCGAGAGCGCCCTTGCGCCGCGTCAGGTCCCGCGCCTTGCGCGCGGCCTCGCGGGCATGCGCCGCCTCGACGCACTTCTCGACGATCCGCCGCGCCACCCGCGGGTTCTCCTCCAGGAAGTTGGCGAGCCGATCGTTGACCGCCTGCTCGACCCAGCCCTTGATGTCGGAGGAGACCAGCTTGTCCTTGGTCTGCGACGAGAACTTCGGGTCCTTGATGCGCACCGACACGACCGCCGTCAGGCCTTCGCGGATGTCGTCACCCGTCAGGCCCTCCTTGAGCGCTTTCGCCAGCCCCGAGGACTGCGCATAGGCGTTGACCGTGCGCGTCAGGGCTCCCTTGAAGCCTTGGAGGTGCGTGCCGCCGTCTCGGTTGTTGATCGTGTTGGTGAAGCTGTAGATCAGCTCCTGATATCCGTCGTTCCACTGCAGGGCGACCTCGATCATCTCCGCGCCGGTGCCGTCGTCCCGCGTATCCATCAGGTAGATGGGCGTCTCATGGAGCGGCTGCTTGTTGCGGTTGAGGTGCTCGACGAACGAGGAGATGCCGCCGGCATACGCGAATTCGGCCGACTTGTCGGTCCGCTCGTCGAGCAGACGAATGTGCACCCCACGGTTCAGGAACGACTGCTCGCGCAGGCGCTGCGCCAGAGTGTCGTAATGGAACTCCAGGATCGCGAAGATCTCGGGATCCGGCCAGAAACGAACCTTGGTGCCGGTCTTCTCGGACTTGCCGATGGCCTTGATCGGCTCCTCGGGAAGCCCCTTATGGTAGGTCTGGAACCAGACCTGGCCGTCGCGCTTGATTTCGAGCTCCAGAGTGTCGGACAGGGCGTTCACCACCGAGACGCCGACGCCGTGCAGACCGCCGGAAACCTTGTAGGAGTTCTTGTCGAACTTACCGCCGGAGTGGAGCTCGGTCATGATGACCTCGGCCGCCGACCGTCCCTCCTCCTTGTGGAGGTCCACCGGGATGCCGCGGCCGTCATCCTCGACGGTCACCGAGTTGTCGCTGTGGATGGTCACGTCGATGACGGAGCAATACCCCGCCTGCGCCTCGTCGATGGAGTTGTCGACGACCTCGAAGACCATGTGATGCAGACCGGAGGCATCGTCGGTGTCCCCAATGTACATGCCCGGGCGGGTGCGCACCGCCTCCAGGCCCTTGAGGACTCTGATGTTCTCCGCTGTATACGTTCCAGGATTGCTCAGAACCGGGTTATCCACTCTATCCTCACGCAGGAAGGACCCCTCAGAAGTGTGGGGGCCAGCAACAAGTAAATTATACCACAGACCGGGCCTCTATCCTAATCCTATAGGGCTGATTTTTCAACAACTTAGGACTGTCGAGGCGCGTGCCGGGAAGCTCAGGCGAGCGGTGGCGGGAAAAGCTCTGTTTCCCCCACATCGTTGATAACGCAAAAAAGGCGTAAAAGCTTCCCGGGAGGGTCCCGGTTGAACCCACGGTGGAGGACTTCACTCCAACGCCCGCAACCGCCCCTTTTCCATCTCCCAGGCCTTCCCCACCTCCAACGTCAACCACACCTGCGGACGGTTCGACGTGGCGATCACCTGCTCGACCTCCTCGAACACCCCCCACACCGCCGCGTGGGTCTGCGCCGAGAGCTCCGCGTCCGCATCGTCGAGGAGATAGACCGGACGCGTGCCGACCGCTTCCAGAGCGCGGCCGTGCGCGGCGAGGAGGAGGAGCGACAAGGCCTTGCGCTCGCCGGCGGAGGCGACGCGGCGGAGGTCGTGGCCTCCCCAGAGGATTTCGAGCTCGTCGCGGTGCGGACCGACGAGGGGGAGCTGACGGCGGCGCTCCCGCTCTTTGACTCTCTCCAGGTTTTCGGCGATCGCCTCCGCTCCGTCCAGCCCGTTACTTGGCGAGGGCCGGTAGCGGACCTCGATCGGAGGGAAGGCGAGGCCCGACTGTTCGAGCACGGCGGCGAGCGTCTCTCGCAGGCGCTCCACGTAGGTGTGGCGCAGGCGGATGACCTCGGCCGCCGCAGTGGCGAGGAGGTGGTTCCAGACTTCCAGCCCCTCGCCTCCCTGCAGCAGAAGCTCCCTTTTGTGGAGCAGGGCCCCGCGGTAGCGGTTCAGGGTCTCCAGGGACGACGCGCGGCTGCCCACGATGCCCCGGTCCATGAAGCGCCTCCTGGCGCGCGGCGGTCCCACCAGGACCTCGGCTTCCGCCCAGGTCCAGGCGACCACCGGGAGTGCCCCGAGGTGCTCGGCCAGGCTCGACGTCTTGCCATTGAGGGCACGCACCCGCTTGCCGTCGACCCAGCGCACCTCCAGAGAGGCGCGGCGGTCGGTCTCGACCTCCGCTTCCACGTGAAACATTGGCGAGCCATGGTGGCGGCAGTCCTCCAGACGGGCGGTACGGAAGCTCCGCGTCGTCGCCACGACGTAGATCGCCTCCAGCACGCTCGTCTTGCCGGCGCCGTTGCCGCCGAGAAGGAGGTGCGAGCCTGGAGCCGGACCCCACTTCAGGGGCTCCAGATTCCGAAAATGGCTCGCGGAGAGAATGGAGAGCACAACCTGCCGAGGTCAGATCCGCATCGGCATGATCACACACAGATACCGCACGTCCGGCCCCTCGAAGGGGTAGGCGACGCACTGCGTGTTCTCGTCCTTCAGCTCGAGGCGGATCCGTTCGGTGTCGACCGCGGCGAGGAAGTGGGACAGATAGTCCGGGTTGATCCCCAGCCGGAACTCCGGCCCGTCGTAGTCGCAAGCCACCTCTTCCGTCGCCTCGCCGAGGTCCGGGTTGGCCGCGGAGATGGTCATCTGCTCTGGACCGAACTGGAGGCGCACGGCGCGCGCCCGGTCGCCGGTCAGCAGCGCGACGCGCTGGACGGCGTCAGACAGGGTCTTGCGCTCGAAGAGTATTTTCTTGTCGTTGTCCTTCGCGATCACCCGCTCGTAGTCGGGGAACGTCCCCTCCAGGATGCGGCAAATCAGCTCGCGCCGGCCGAGGCGGAACGACAGGTGGTGCTCGCCGCGGCGGTATTCGAGCTTGCCGTCCCCCTCCAACCGCTGCAGCTCCTGCAAGGCCTTGCGGGGCACCAGCACCGCGTCGTCGCCGTTGCTCGCTTCGAGCTTGCCCTCGACCAGTGCGAGCCGGTGGCCGTCCGTCGCCACCATCTCGACCGAGCCGTTCTTCAGCTTGAGGAGCGCCCCGTTGAGCTGGAAGCGCGACTCCTCGGCCGAAACGGCGAACAGGATCTTGGAGATCATCCGGCGGAACTCCCCGAAGGGGATCCCCACGTTGCCCTCCTCGTCCACCCCAGGCAGGGTGGGGAAGTCGTCGGGCGAGAGGCCGTGGATCTTGAAACGCGACCGGCCGGCGCGGATGGTCAGCTCGCGCGGCTCGTCCTGGGTCAGCAGAACCTCCTCGGCCGTCAGCGAACGAATGATCTCGACGAGCTTCTTGGCCTGGACGGCGACGCCGCCCTCGCGCTTGATTTCCGTATCGCACCACGACGTCAGGGACACGTCGAGGTCGGTCGCGGCCAGGTGGAGCTTGTCCTCGCGGGCGGTCAGCAGCAGGTGCGAGAGGACGGGGATGGTCGTCTTGCGCTCGACGATCCCCTGCATCGGGACGAGCTCACCCAGGAATTCACTGCGATTGAGGCGGATCTCCATTCTCTTCTCCGTCTAGAGGGAGAGAATATATAACATAGATAGACGGAGCCGTAGTAGGGGCTGTGGAAGCTGCGGAAAGCTCCCGAAGTGGTTGACCGGCCGAAGTTTGCCCATCCGGAACCACCCTGTGTGGAAGCTGCGGAGGGGCTGTGGATTCTGTGGAAGGATTTCCGTCGGCGTAAAATTTTCCGCAGTTTCCTCCACACGACCTCTCAGGGAGGCCTCCGCAGTCTTCCCACAGCTTTTCCGGTGGGCCCCAGGGGGAACCTGCCGGTCTCTGGGTGTCAAGGAAAGCAAAACGGATGCCGGCCCCGGGGGTGGGGGGCCCCTACCCGAACAGCTGCTCCAGCCCCTGGAGCACCCGGTCGAGATCCGCGTCCTTGGGCCGCCGCTCTTCGATGTCCTTGACGGAGTACATGACGGTCGAGTGGTGCTTGTCGTTGAAAAGTTTGCCGATCTCGGGGTAGGAGAGCTCGGACAAATGACGCAGCAGGTACATGGCGATCTTCCGGGGGAAGACGACCTGCTGCGAGTTGCTCTTGCTCTTGATCTCCGGAACTTTGAGGTGGTAGTGCTTCGCCACCGCCTTGACGATCTCGTTGGCGTTCGGCTTCTTTCCCTCTTCCGGCAGGATGTCCTTAAGCGTCTCCCGCGCCAGGCCGGCGGACATCGGCTTGCCGGTCAGCGAGGAGAAGGCGATCACCCGGTTGAGCAGCCCCTCGAGCTCGCGGATGTTCGAACGCACCTGCTGCGCGATGAACTCCGCCACCTCGTCCGGCAGTCCGACGTTCTCCACGTAGGCTTTGCGCTGGAGGATCGCCACCTTCGTCTCCAGATCCGGCGGCTGGATGTCGGCGATCAGCCCCCACTCGAACCGGCTGCGCAGACGCTCCTCCAACGTCGGGATGTTCCGCGGCGAGGAGTCCGACGAGAGGATGATCTGCTTCTGGCTCGTGTACAAGGTGTTGAATGTATGGAAGAACTCCTCCTGCGTCCGCTCCTTGTTGGCGATGAACTGCACGTCGTCGATCATCAGGACGTCGATCGTGCGGTAGCGCTCCCGGAACGCCGGCATGCGGTCGAAGCGGATGGAGTTGATCAGCTCGTTCACGAACTGCTCGGCGGCCAGATAGAGGACGCGGAGCTGCGGCCGGCTGCGCAGGATCTCGTGGCCGATCGCATGCAGCAGGTGGGTCTTGCCCAGACCGACGCCGCCATACAGGAAGAGCGGGTTGTAGCTGTGCGACGGGTTCTCCGCTACCGCCTTGGCCGCGGCGTGGGCGAACTCGTTCGACTTGCCCACCACGAAGGTCTTGAACAGGTACTTCGGATTGAAGTGCGAAGGCGTCAGGATCTCGTCCGCCGAGACCTCCTGCCCTTCCTCTTCTTCCAAGGAGAAGTGGACCTCGAACCGGGGTCCGTTGAGACCCGAAAGAGCCCGGTCCACCGTCGGCCGGTAGCTCTCCTCCAACGTATGGAGGAACCGTGAGTTGGGCGCCACCAGAACCAGGCGGTCCTGCCCTTCGTCGCGCACCTTCAACGGCAGAAACCAGGTCGCGAACTCCTCCGGATCAAGCTCCTGCTGGAGCTGCTTCTGGAGGGTCGACCAGAGGGATTGAGCCATGACACCTCGGACGTACAGATAGTCGGAATCCGCAGATTTTCCACAGGCTGTGGAAATTCAACCCTCTGGGCAGGAGCTTGCTTACGGCGGAATCAGCAGCAACAACTGGCTGGATCATACCACAGCCGAATCGGGCTGCAACCCCCTTTTGACCACTCCCGCGAAGCAAGTTCTTTTCATCGGTTTTCTACAAACTTATTAACTTCATTTCCTGCGACGGCGAGCGGCCTCGCCACCTGCTCATCCTACCCCGGGATGGGGGCTGGGAGTGAGCCCTCACCCCGGCCCCGGGGTTTCAAGCCGGGGCCGGGGGTGAGGGCCTCCTACCGCCGCCCCTCCTTCACCATCCGGCGGAGCTGCGCCTCCGCTTCCTTCCCTTCGGCGAGCACCTCCCGCAACTGCTGGGTGGTTCCTATCTTCGTCTTCAGGAGCGTCTCCCGCATGCACCG
>DATFPH010000344.1:0-1940 GCA_035264905.1 Thermoanaerobaculia bacterium | reverse complement strand
GGTTCCGATCTTCCCGAAGTCTGGCTCCGCGGTCCTCTGCCCGACATTCCTCCCCTCCTCCAGCCCGTGGCACACGCTCTTCTTCAAGCGGTGGAGGACGTGCGCCGCACCGTCGACCCGCTCGCGGCGGACCAGCTCTGGGCGCGGCCCGGCGGCGCTCCCTCGGTGGGCTTCCACGTCCGTCATACCACCGGCAGCCTCGACCGGCTGCTCACCTATGCCCGGGGCGAAGGGCTCTCGCCGGAGCAGCGGAGCTTTCTGGAGAGCGAAGCGGAACCCGGTTCTCCGCCGGACGATGCAGCCGCGCTTGTGCTGAGCTTCGAGCGGCAGGTCGACCGCGCCCTCTCACAGCTCCGTGCCACGCCGGAATCGGCTCTGCTCGAACCGCGCGGCGTCGGCCGCCTCCAACTGCCGTCCACAGTGCTGGGATTGCTGGTCCACGCCGCCGAGCACACTCAGCGGCATGTCGGACAGATCATCACGACGGCGAAGATCGCCGGGTCTCCTCATACGACGGAATCTCAATCATCCAACCCATCTGCGACCGAACAGAGGAAATAAATTCCTCGATCTCACCCCGAGAGAGCCGACGGTCAAAACGAAGTTTCTCGACTCGTTTCTCCGTGCGCACCTCGAGATAGTACCCTCGCTTGAATGCCTCGAAAAAAAGCCATCCCCCCAACAAGCCAACGATGACAAGACCGATGAGTAGCTTCCCTGATACATTGCCACCGTGCGCCATCAACTCCAGGATGATCTTGACAAGGATGTAGATACCCGCAAGCAGTAGCCCGATTCCCAAGACGGCCTGGACAACAGGACGCGGCGCCTGAAAGCCCCAACGCAGTGCGATACGCCGTACGTCCTCTCGCGGTATCCGAATGACCGGGTGACCACGATCGAGCTCAGCGAGGAGGTCTGCTGAGAACCTGATACCCCCGTGCTCCAAAGAATCACCCCCTTGAACATTAGCCACGGCTCAAGTCTCCTGTGGTCAAAGGACTCTGAATGGGCACCGAGCACAATCGGCGTCTTGGCAATTCACCCCGGTCCAGGGCACTGATCAAGCAAAGGAGATCGTCGCGGGTGGCACGGCGATCGGGACACTCCGCGTTGCGGAAGGCCAAATCACCGCGTTCAACGGAGTGGTCTATGTCCAGGTGACCGACCTCCAGGCCAGCTGCAAGAAAGCGAAGGAGCTGGGGGGAACAATTCCACCTGGGTTCCCCTTCGACCTGCCGAACGGCATCGGAGCCATCGCCTTGGTCGTCGATCCAGCCGGCCATCCGGTTGGCCTCTACTCGAGGATCCCGCTCGCGCCGGTGCCCTCCCCGGCCAGATGAGGAACGACCAGGCCTACCCCCGCCGCAGGTCGTAGACGTAGAGGTTGTCCTGCTCCCGCAGGTAGAGCTTGCCCCCGGCCACCACCGGATGCGACCAGCTCGGGTTGTTGACGTTCGGGATCGAGAACGCCCCCTTCTCTTTGTACCCCTGCGGCGTAGCCTCGATCAGGGCCATGCGTCCGTTCTGATAGCGGAAATAGAGGTGGCCGGCGGCGGCCCCAAGGACGGCAGACATCGCGAGGAGGAGAGCGGCGGCGGCAGGTCTTGGCAGGGTTCTGGACATGGCAGACCTCCTTCTTGAGCCGGTGAACGGCAGCCTCGATCCTACAACGGAGCCCGGCCGAGCCGGCGGATCGGAGACGTAACCCGGTTGTTGCAAAAGTAGAGCCTCGGAAGGCCCAGGAATGTCAGCCCCACTCTTCCATTTCTTCCCACCGGCCCAACGGGCCGGCAGACCCCAGCCCAGGGCTTCTATGTGGGCCACCGGTGTCAAGCGTCTCGGGGTGTTCGTCGTCTTCTTCTCTCCTTCTCTCCAGTCGCCGAAGTTTCCGCACCGGCTCTCAGTCTGTCTGGCGCTTGCCGATGTGCCAGGACCTT
>DATFPH010000343.1:0-24910 GCA_035264905.1 Thermoanaerobaculia bacterium | reverse complement strand
ACTTCGGCCGCGACCAGCGCGATCACTCCCATGATGATGCCGGCGGTTCTCCAAGACCGGAGCTTCATTGCGTCGGATGATTTCACTTCCGGCTTCGCCGAACAACCTTGCCGCCGGCGCTCTCGCCGCTGTGATCGCTGGGTTGCCCTGAGCAGGAAGAGCCCCTATCGCCCGCGCGCGCTTTCGCCGCCGTTAAGCGGCCGTGTACCCTCCGTCCACCGCCAGCACCGCACCCGTCACATAGGACGCCGCGTCCGAGGCGAGGAACACCACGGGGCCGACCAGCTCCGCGAGCTGGGCGCGCCGTCCCAGGGGCGTGCGGGTTTTGATGCGGTTTTCCGTTTCGGGCTTGGCGTGCTCGTCGCTCAGGCCCGTCATGATGTTTTCCAGATAACCGGGCGCGATCGCATTGACCCGGATGTTCTGCGGTGCGAGCTCCAGGGCCATTACGCGGGTGAGGAGGATGACTCCGCCTTTGGCCGCGCTGTAGGAGGTCAGGCCGGGGATCGCCACGACGCCGGCGATCGAAGAAACATTGATGATCGATCCGCCGCCTCCCTGCTTCGACATCTGGCGGATGACGCTCTGCGACGCGTTGAGCACGCCTTTGAGGTCGACGTCCAGCACGCGCGACCAGCCCTCCTCCGAAACCTGGCCTGCCGGCTCGACGATGTCGATGCCCGCGTTGTTCACGAGGATGTCCACGCGCCCGTACTGATTCACGGCGAAGCGCACCAAAGCCTCACAGCTCTCCGCCTCGGTCACGTCCACAAACGTGGAGATTGCCTTGCCTCCCGCGGCGCGGATGCGTTCCGCCGTCGCCTCCGCGCCCTCCTTATTGAGATCGCAGACGACTACGCGCGCACCTTGCTGCGCCAGCCCTTCAGCCAACGTCTGCCCAAGGCCGCGCGCCGAGCCGGTGATGATGGCGACCCGATTCGAGAGCGAAAAAAGATCCGTCTGCATTGACAGTGCCTCCGAATCAGTCCCGGGGTCTCTTCCAACCCGGCCCGCGCAGCACCTGGCCCGGCAATGCCCCGGACATCTTGCCGCCGTCGATCACCGGGACGCCGTTGACCAGGACGTACTCCATCCCCTGCGAAAGCTGATTGGGATTCTCGAACGTGGCGAGGTCGCGCACGGTCTCCGGATCGAAGACCACCACGTCGGCCCACAGGCCCTCTTTGAGCACTCCGCGGTCGGCGAGACGCATGCGCTGGGCGGGGAGGGCGCTGAACTTGCGGATCGCATCTTCGAGCGTGAGCTTCTTCTCCTCACGGACGTACTTGCGGAGGATGCGCGGGAACGTTCCGTAAGCCCGCGGGTGCGGGTGCTCATTGCCCAGGAGACCCTCCGGCGAGCTGCCCTGCGAATCGTTGTTGATCGAGGCCCAGGGCTGCGTGAGGGCGAGAGAGACGTCCGGCTCGGACATGCCGGAGACGGCGACCGAGGTGAAGGCCTCGTCGGCGATGAGGATGTCGAAGAGAGCGTCGATCGGGTCCTGGCCGCGCAGCTTTGCCGCTTCGGCCAGGTTCTTGCCGACCAGCGGCCGGAGCTCGGGAGAGTGCACGGAGCAGAGGAGCACCGCCTCGGGGCCGGGGATCTCCTGCCACTCGTTGTCCCAGGCGGACGACGGAGTCTCCATCTCCTTGCGGATGCGGGCGCGCGTCGCGGGATCGCGCAGCCGCTCCACGAGCTTCGCCGCGCCGCCGTCGTGCGCCCAGGGCGGGATAAACGCGGAGAGGCTGTTGTACCAGGCTGTATAGGCGTAGGTATCGGCGGCGATATCGATGCCGAAGCGGCGCGCTCCCTCGATCTTCGCGACCACCTCGGGCATGCGCCCCCAGTTGTGCTTGCCGGCCACCTTGAGATGCCAGATCTCGACGGGGATGCGGGCCTCGCGGCCGATGCGGACGGCCTCGTCGATCGCCTCCAGAATACTGTCGCTCTCACTGCGCATGTGCGAGGCGTAGAGACCGCCATACCGGGAGGCCTCGGCAGCCAGGGCGATCAGCTCCTCGGTCTTGGCATACGGGGCCGGCGGATATTGCAGCGAGGTCGAGACGCCCACCGCTCCCTGTTCCATCGCCTCGCGCACCAGCCCGCGCATGCGGTCGAGCTCGGCCGGGGAGGGATCGCGGTTCTCGTCGCCGAGCACCATGCGCCGCACCTGCGTCGCGCCCACGTAGCTCGCGAGGTTGATCCCGATCTTCTGCTTCTCCAGGCGCGCGAAGTACTGGCCGAGGGTGCGCCAGTCGGGAGTGATCTTGTAGTGCTCGTACCCGATCTTGTCCGCCGCGATCAGGGCGTCCGAGATGGGAGCGATCGAGCCCCCCTCGCCGGTGATCTCGGTCGTGATCCCCTGAAAGATCTTCGAGGGCAGCTTCGGCTCGACCAGGATCGACATCTCCGACTGCCCCAGCATGTCGATGAACCCCGGAGCCACCACCTTCCCCGCCGCATCGATCGTCCGCTTCGCGGCAGCCCCCTCCAGCCGGCCGATCGCCGCGATGCGCCCGTTCCGGATGCCGACGTCGGCCGAGTACCATGGCGAGCCGGTGCCGTCGACGATGCGGCCGTTGCGGATTACGAGATCGAAGGGGGGCTCCTGCGCGGAGAGCCGCGGGCCGGACGCGAGGAGGAGCAGGGTGAGGCTGAAGAAGAGCCGGTACGTCGTGGTCATCGGGTTCCCTCCGGGGGTTGTGGGGCCGGTGGGTACTATAAGTCAGTCACGCGCGCGGGTGTGAGGAGCGCGGGTCGAGCCAGATGGGCAGGATCGAGCAGGGAGATATCGGGGCAAAACTCGTGGCGCGGATTGGCACCAAATGCCGATGCCACGGCATATACCTCGGCGGCAGCGGAGACGCCCCACGGGGCGTCTCTACAGTGGCTGGTCGCCCGCCGCGGGATCAGTCCAGGTCCTCCGTGTGCTTGGTCATCTCGGGCCTGAAGTCTTTTCTCTTGTTGATCAGGGACTTCGGATCTCGGCCCGTCCGGATGATCTCTTCGACCTGTCTCAGCTCCAGCAACACTTCGCGATCAGGGATGTTGGGATAGAGGCCGAGGTGTCCAGGACGAAGCCGAGATCTTCCTCGAGGATCTTGCCGGGCGTTCTGAGCTCATGAAACCTTCCTGTCTTCTTGAACGTCTAGGAGCCAGGAGGAATGCCTATGCGTGCGCGGCACCTGCTCGGATTCTTCTGGTTCGCTCTCGCGCTCGTCCCGCCGGCTTCCGCGGCTCCGGCCGGCGCCCCCGTCCTCATCGAAAAGGTCACCGTCGTCTCGCCGGAGCGGGAGGCGCCCTTGCGGGATGCCTTCGTTCTCCTTGAAGGAGGACGAATCCGCTCGGTCGGCACCACCCGGCCGCCGGTCGCCAAGGATGTCCGGGTGGTGGACGGCCGCGGGCGGTTCCTCGTCCCCGGGCTGATCGACAGCCATGTGCACGTGGGCACGCCGCCGGGGATGGGCACCCTGACGGAAGACTTCGTGAAGCGCCATGAGGCGATCCTGGCGGCTTACTGGCGGCAGCAGCCCCGGAGCTATCTGTACCATGGTGTGACGACGGTCGTGGACCTCGCCTCGCCTCCGGGCTCGGCCGAGCGCTTCCGGTCGGCGTCCCTGGCGCCGGATCTCGTTTCGTGCGCGCCCCTGGTCCTCGAAACCGGGTATCCGGCCGCGTTCCTTCCGGCCGAGGTGCGCGCTCGGCTTGTCCGTTACGCGCTACCGGATACCCCGGAGGCGGCGACGCGCCTCGTGCAGCGTGCCAAGGAGGATGGCAATCGGTGCATCAAGCTCTTCTTCGAGGATGGCTTCGGGGAGGAGAAAATCTGGCCGATCCCGTCCGATCCGGTCGCGGCGGCCGTGCGGGCGGAGACCCGGCGGCTCGGGATGCCCCTGGTGATCCATGCGAATGCCTTGGACATGCAGACGGCGGCTCTCCGGCATCAGCCGGACGTCCTCGCCCACGGCCTGTGGCACTGGGGCGCTTCCAATGAGGCGCCGGATCTGCCGGAGCCGATCCGGCAGCACCTCGACGCCGTTCTGGCGAGCGGCGCAGCGTACCAGGCGACGTTCGGAGTCCTCGACGGGATGAGCCATCTCTTCGATCCCAAGTTTCTCGACGATCCGGCTTTGAAGAAGGTCGTGCCGCCGAGCCTCCTCGCCTGGTACCGGACCGAGGAGGCGCAATTCTTCAAGCAGGAGCTGCTGGCGGAGGTTCCGGCGCTGGCCGATCCGGCGGTCGCGCAGAGGATGTTCGGCGGAGTGGTGAGCCGGGGGGAGCGGGCGTTTGCCTATCTGGCCCAGAAGGGCGGACGGATCCTGCTCGGCAGCGATACGCCCTCGGCCCCCACCTGGACCGATCAGCCGGGGCTCCACACCTGGGAGGAGATGCAGCACATGGCGCGAGCGGGCCTCTCCCCGCGCGACCTCCTGAAGGCCGCGACGGTCCGCAATGCCGAGACGTTCGGGATGGTGGACCTCGGGACAGTCGAGCCCGGCAAGATCGCGAATCTCCTTCTGCTGAGAGCCGATCCTCTCGCGAGCGTGGAGGCCTGGAATACCATCGAAAACGTGATCCTCCACGGGGAGCTCATCCCGCGGGAATCGCTGGCTGATCCGGGGCTTTGATATCATCCTGCGCATGCCAGAGCCTCGGCCCGATGTGCAGACCGTGAACCCGGACGGTGAGCCGGTCGCCTCGCGGATCGCCGGCGTCAACGTGCGGACCGCCGTCACGCACCCGGACGAGCGCGGCGAGGTCTGTGAGATCTACAACCCGGCCTGGGGCTTCCATGAGGAGCCGCTGGTCTACGTCTATCAGATCTGCATCCGTCCTCACCGGATCAAGGGGTGGGTGGTCCACCGCGAGCAGGACGACCGTCTGTTCGTGAGCCTGGGAACGGTGAAGATCGTGCTCTACGACGATCGTGACGGGTCGCCGACCCGGCACCTGATCAATGAGGTTTATCTCGGCGAGCGCAAACGGGGGTTGATCACGATTCCGAAGGGCGTCTTTCATGCGATTCAGAACGTGGGGGACACGGACGCCGTCCTGGTCAACCTGCCGACCCGCCCCTACAATCACGCGCAGCCCGACAAGCTCCGTCTCCCTTTGGACACGGACCAGATCCCCTACCGTTTCGAAGACCGGCTGGGCTGGTGAGCACGCCGCGCGTCAGCGTCATCATCCCGACCTACAACTGGAGCGGGGTGCTGCGCTTTTCGATCCCGTCGGTCCTGCGCCAGACGTTCCGGGATTTCGAGCTGCTGGTGATCGGGGACGCCTGTACGGACGACTCGGCCGAGGTGACGGCCTCGTTCGGCGATCCGCGGGTGCGCTGGCACAACCTGCCGCGGACCGCGGGGAGCCAGGCGGGACCGAACAACGCCGGCCTGGAGATGGCGCGGGGGGAGTACGTCGCCTATCTCGGGCACGACGATCTCTGGTATCCCACGCATCTGGGGTCTCTCGTCGAGGCGCTGGACCGCACGGGGGCGGACCTGGCGTACGCCGTCGCGATTTTGTACGGTCCGCCCGGGACCGGGATCCGGGGCGTTTCCGGTCTCGTCGTCCCCCAGCCCGGCGAGCGGCTGCATCACATCCCCCCTTCGTCTCTTCTGCACCGGCGCGACTTGATCGCGCGAATCGGTCCCTGGAAGGACCACCGGACGATCCGTCTGCCGCACGACTACGAGTTGCTGGTGCGGGCCTGGGAGCACGGACAGAGCTTCGTTCCCACCGGCCGTCTCTCCGTCTTCAAGTTCACGGCCGCCTGGCGTCCCGATGCTTACCGCACCCGGAGCACCGACGAGCAGGCGGAGTGGGCGCGCCGCATGGAGACCGAGCCGGATTTCCTCGAGCGGGAGCTGCTCGACGTGGTGACGGCCTATGCCACAGGAAAGGCGGTGGAGATCGGCGCGCCGCCCGATGCTCCTCCGGGCGAGCTCGTCGAGCGCAGCAAGAGCTACAAGGGAGTCGACACCGAGCTGCCCGCGAAGGAGCGGAGGGCCTCGCTGCGGTTCGAATTCGATCAGGTGCTGCCAGGGTTCGAATGGCATGGCATCGAGCGCGACCCGCGGCACGGCACGTTCCAGTGGAGCGGCCCCGGCACGAGGTCGTCCGTCCACCTGCCGCTCGTCAATGACCGGGACCTGGAAATCACCTTTCGGGTTCTTCACTGGCTGGAGCGCGACGTCCTGGACGGCTTGCGGTTGGAGGTCAACGGGGAGCCGGTCGCGCTCACACGGCATATCGAAACATTCGGTGGGATGGTGTTCGAGGGCCGGCTGCCCGCGGCCGCGTTGGCACGGAGCCTCGGACCGCCCCGGCTGACGTTTCTGATCCATCGGACCGTCGCGCCGGCGGATCTCGATCCATCGAGCGGCGATCGCCGCCGTCTGGGCCTGGCTTTCAATTGGATCGAGGTGCGAGCCTAGCCCTGGGGGATCAGGGCCACGATCCGCACGGGCCCGCCGGAGCCGCCCGCTCGTCGAAGGAGTACGTGAGGTCGACGACCCGGACCCCCTGCAGGTCGATCGGCGGCCGCCGCGCCTCGGCGGCCAAGGCGGGCGCGGAAAGCAGCAGGAGCGCGAGCAACAGGAACCGGCTTCGGGTCGTCCCGTCGGACATCGGAATCCTCCTTGTCGGCTGTCGGACATCATGGGTGCCGGCATCGGTGCGCGCTGCCGGCGTCGAGATTGCGCGCTGGAACGACTTGCCCTACAATTCCCCTCCGCTTCGCCTGCGGGCCGACGTAGCTCAGTGGTAGAGCAGCTGATTCGTAATCAGCAGGTCATCGGTTCAAATCCGATCGTCGGCTCCAATCTAGATCCTCCAAGACAAAGAGCTCACGGATCAAACCCCCACCAGGCAGGGGTGTCGTACCTATTCCACGAAGCGCACCCGGACCCCCGGCCGGACCTGCTCGGAGAGGAAGACGGCGTCCCAGTTGGTCAGCCGGACGCAGCCGTGGGAGGAGGCGTAGCCGATCGTCTCCGGCACGGCCGTGCCGTGGATGCCGTTGTGGGGCTTCGAGAGCTGCATCCACACGAGCCCGACCGGCGAGTTGGGACCGGGAGGAAGCTGGGCGTTCTCCTTCGTGTCCGGCACGTCAGCCATCAAGGCGGGCTGATAGTGGAACTCCGGCCGCGGAAGGATGCTGGTGATCTTGTAGTCACCGCTGCTGGGCGAAGGGTCATATTTCGAGCCCAGGGTCGAGGGGAAGTGGTAGAGGATGTTGCCTGCCCCGTCCAGAGCCTGCAGATAGTACCCCTTCTTCGAGATGACGATCTCTCCCACCGCCGAGCCAGAGGGACGCGGGGTGGCACCGCCCGCCGGATTGGCCGCTGGCGTTGCGCCCGTTTCTGTCCCGGACGCTTGCTGGGCCAGGACATCGGTGACGTTGGGAGTCCAGATCGCTTCGCCGGGCGCGAGGCGGTCGAAGTCCGCCTGGGGATTGAGCTGGCGCAGCAGGTCCGGGGTGGAGTGGGACCGCTCGGCGAGCATCTCCAGGGGGGACTCGTAGCAGAGACAGTCGAGCTTTGCCCGGGCATAGACGTCGTCGGGCAGATCGACGAAGGGGCCGCGCAGGTCCTGCTCGGTCAAGGTCAGGTGCCGGAGCGGCTCGGACCGACCGGCGGCCTGCGTCAGGGCGTCCCAGGTCGGGCGATCGATCTCGCCGGTGGCCTGGAGGTTGTGAGCGTTCTGAAACCAGAAGATCGCTTTCTCGGTGTTCTGCCCCCAGTTGCCGTCGATGACTCCCGGGGAGAAGCGGGCCCGGTCCAGGAGAATCTGCGCGCGGAGGATGGTCGGGCCGCCGCCATCGCGGGCGACGGGGAAGTGGGGCTGGAGGCTCAGGGTGTCCGGAGTGATCTGATCGAAGCTCTCGGGGGAGGCTGGCACGCGCCCGGGCTGTTGCGCGACCGGAGCACCAGCCTCGGTATCTGACGGAGATGGTGCCGGAGGCGGCTCCAGGCTGCTGGTCAAATCCGAGGTCTGATCCGGGCTGGGGCGGCGGGCCAGGGCCGCGGCGCGGGCTGCCCGGTCCCGCTCGGCGATGGCGCGCCAGGAAGCGTCGCGCCGGAGCTTCTCGAGCTCGGCGGCCTCGTAGGTGGTCTCTCCAGCGTCCGGAACGGAGATGTCGTCCTGGGAAGCCGCGCTCCCGACGGAATCTGTCGTCCCTGTTTTCTTCTCGTCCGTGGCATCCTCGTAGACGCACCCTGTCAGGAGCAGGGGAAGTACGCAGAGCAAAATTCGGAGTCGCATCCAGAGCCTCCCGGGGGCCCGCCTTGCGACGTGCCCCGCCGTTCCCGGGAAGTCTTTGCAATGGGCGTTCCGGGGTCTCAGACCGGGGTGAATTTGCGGACCAGCTCGGTCATGCGGGTGAGGTGGTGGTCGTCGTGCTCGGCGGTGAAGAACGCCATGTCGACGACCCGCATCGGCTGCTGGAGGCGCGGGTGGAGAGAGGTGAGAGCGAGGAGCTCGGGATCCCACTCGTCGAGCCGGGCCACGAAGGCGAGGCGCTCGCAGCGGAAGTCCCGGAGCAGATCCGCGACGGGCCGCTCGTTGTGCCGGGCTTCCCAGGTCCTGCGGTTGGTCATGTCTGCGGGGCGCAGGACCGCGGCGCCTTCCAGAAAGTCATCGAGCCGCCCGGTATGAAGGGCGTCCAGGTCGAGCAGATGGCCGATGTGCTCCTGGATCGACCAGGCATCGCCGTCGCGGCGGGTGAGGGCCTCCGGCGGGAGGCGCCGCACCTTGTCCTCGATGCGGGCCGGCGTGCCCCGGAGGCGCTCCACCACGATGGGGAAGAGCGACTCCGGGAGCGTGAAATCGAACTTGCGGTCGGTCCAGCGCATTTTTTTGCCGGGCAGCTACGGTCCTGGGGCGGCTACGGCAGGAAGCCGTTGCGGTCGAAGAACCCGGGGAGCTCGCTGCTCGTCGGGCCGGCTCCCGGCAGGAAATAGTAGCGCACCTGTCCGGTGGCGACCTGCTCGATCCAGACCTCGACCTGCGAGGTGGTCAGCTTGACCACGGTGGGCCACAGATAGCCGTTGGGCCGCGGCCCGATGACGCGGAGGAAGACCTCGGCGCGGCCCGGCAGGGCGCCGCTGACGCAGAGAGTGTCCTCGATGCAGTCGGCGGTCTTGGTGCCGGCGATGGCGTTCTGCGCCGTGATGCGGACCTTGAAGCGGAAGCCGGGGATCTCGGGGGTGGTCAGCCAGTTGCCGGCCGGTGGGACCGGCGTGGAGCACTCCAGGGTGATCGTATATTGGCCGGTATCGCGAGGCCCCACGGTGGTGGCGCCGATCCGCCAGAGGCCGCCGCTCTCCAGGGTGTGATGGATGGTCGCCGTATCGCCGACGCTGTCCTCCTCGACGACGAGCTCGGGCTGCGGGCTGAACAGGAAGAGGGAGGGAACGATGCTGTCGGACGAGAGGGTGATGGTCACCTCCCGTCCTGCGGGGCCGGTGAACGTGTAGAAATCGGCCCAGGACTCCTCGTCCAGGAAGCACTCGGTGGCGTCGAGGGAAGCCTGGCGGGTCTCGCCGCAGAACAGGGGCTCGGGGAAGCAATGATGAGCCGCCTGCGCCACGGACGGCAGGAGCGCGGTGGCGAGCAGGGAGAGGAGCCAGGTCGCCGAAGATCTCCGAAGCATGGGCAAGGTCCTTTCTCGCGAAACGCGGGGTGTGCGGGTAACACGTCGGGTTGCAGCAAGAACCGCGCCGGGGATTCACCAAGGCACCTCCGTGGATTACCGGTCCCGCACCGGGTGTTACCATAGACAGTCACCCCCACGACCGTTGAATGCGGCACAGGGGCGCGGGAAGGAGTCGGCGATGGACACGTTTCTCAGCATCATGATCGGCCTCGGCCTGAGCGCGGCGTGCGGGTTCCGGGTGTTCGTCCCTCTGCTCGTCATGAGCCTGGCCTCCCGGGCCGACGTCGGGCACCTGGCGCTCGGAGATGGCTTCGCCTGGATCGGCTCGACCCCGGCGCTCATCGCTTTCGGCGCGGCGACGCTCCTGGAGATTGCCGGTTATTACATTCCCTGGGTCGACAACCTGCTCGACGCGGTGGCCACTCCCACTGCGATCATCGCCGGGATCCTGGTCTCCGCTTCGGCGTTCACGGACGTGAGCCCGTTCCTCAAGTGGTCTTTGGCAATCCTCGCCGGTGGGGGCACCACGGCGATGTTCCAGGGGATCACGGCCACGGCGCGGCAGATCTCGTCCTTCACCACCGGCGGTCTGGGCAATCCGCTGGTGGCCACCATCGAGGCGGGCGGCTCCGCCGTGCTGGCGGTCCTATCCATTACGCTGCCGATCGTGGCGATCCTTCTGGTCATCGGCTTGCTCTTTTATGCCGTGAAGCGGCTGCTGTTCCGCCGGCCCGCCAGCGCCTGAGGCGGCCCGGCGCGGACCGGAGCACGGTCATGCTCGTGAAGAAAGCTTCCGCGCTGAACGCCTTCGTGCTCGGGGGCGTTCTCCTCACTCTGACGGGATGTGCCTCGTCGGGTCCGTCGGGTCCGATCGTGCCGGACCCGGCCCGGGAGCTGCTCGCCCGCGGATTGGAGCCCGCGACAGTGGTGATTCCCTACCAGATCACAGACGAGATGCGCCAATGGGTCCATCTGCAGGTTCCTGAGGGCACGCCGCTCGAGCAGCGCCTGGACCTCCTTCTGGCCGGGCTGCTCGATCCCAGCCGCCTGCGCATCCAATACGAGGCTCGCTCGACGGGGACGGCCAAGGAGGTCTTCGAGAGTCGCCGCGCCAACTGTCTCGCCTTCACCAGCCTGTTCGTGGGACTGGCGCGCGAGGTGGGGGTGCCGGTGGTCTACCTCGACATCGATGACATCGAGAGGTTCGAGAAGGAAGGGGATCTGGTGGTGGTGTCCGGGCACGTGAGCGCCGGGTTCAATACGGGGCACGCCTTGAAGATTCTGGACTTTTCCCTGGCCCCGCCCACGGAATACCGCCGGGTGGAGCCGATCTCGGATCTGACGGCGATCGCTCTGTTCCACTCGAACCGCGGCGCCGAGGCGCTGCGCACCGGCCGCAACGAAGACGCCCTCGAATGGCTACGTAAGGCGGTCGCCATCGATCCGGAGCTCGGCGGCGCCTGGATCAACTACGGCGTAGCTCTGCGCCGTTCCGGCGATGCCAAGGGGGCCGAGGCCGCCTACCGCAAGGCCTTGGAGGCTGATCCGCACGCGCTGTCGGCTTACCAGAACCTTGCGGCGCTCCTGCGCCTGCAGGGCCAGGAGAAAGAGGCGGACGACCTGCTCTCCGTCTCCACACGTCTCGGCAGCCGCAATCCTTTCATTTATCTGACCCTGGGAGATCTGAGCTTCTCGCACGGCCGGCTGGACGAGGCGCGGCGCTTCTATCGGAAGGCGATGCGGCTCTATCGCGGCAGCGCCGAGCCGTACGCCGCCATGGGCCTGCTGTCGCTCGCCTTGGGCGACGCCGGCGATGCCGAGAAGTGGTTGAAGAAGGCCGTGTCCATCGACCAGGAAAATCAGCGGGTGAAACAGCTCGTCTCCCGGCTGGGCGGCAGGAGAGCGGCGTGAAATCGCTCGCGTGACGAACGGGACCTGGCGCCTCTGGGCGGACACCGGAGGGACCTTCACCGACTGCCTGGCGGTCGATTCCGAAGGGGGCCTCCATCGCGCCAAGGTCTTGTCGACCAGCGCGCTGCGCGGCCGGATCGCGGAGCGGGTCGGCCCGGCCGCGCTCCGCCTGGAGGCAGCCTGGCGCGTGCCGCGGGACTTCTTCCGCGGCTTCACGTTCCGCCGGCTGCCGGACGAGCCCTCGCCGCGCACCGCCATCGGTTGGGATCCGGAGACAGGCGTTCTGCATCTCGATGGTCCGCTGACCGGAGAGGATCCTGTCGGCTCTGCCTGTGAGCTCCGCTCGCCGGAGGAGGCGCCGGTCCTCGCCGCCCGCCTGGTGACCGGCACGCCGCCAAGCTCCCCTCTGCCGGAGATCGCCGTGCGCCTTGCCACGACGCGCGGCACGAACGCCCTGCTCGAACGGAAGGGCGCCGCCACCGCTCTCTTCATTACCCGCGGTTTCGCCGACCTGTTGCGCATCGGCACGCAGCAGCGCCCGGAGCTGTTCGCGCTTGCGGTCGAGAAGCCGGAGCCGCTCTATCGCGAGGTGGTGGAGGTCCCCGAGAGGCTGGCCGCGGACGGCTCGGTGGTCGTGCCTCTCGATGTCGAGTCCTTGCGCCCAGAAGCGGAGCGCATCCTGGCCAGCGGGTGCGTCTGCGCGGCCGTGGCCTTGCTGCACAGCTTCCGGAGTCCTCGTCACGAGGAGGAGCTGGGCGCTTTCCTCCGGGGTCTCGGCTTCCGGCACGTGGCGCTCTCGGCGCGCCTGGCCCCTTTGATCAAGCTGGTGCCGCGGGCCGAGACCGCCGTGGTCGACGCATACCTGTCGCCGATCCTGGAGGAGTACCTGAACGGGGTGGCCGGCGCCGTGCCGCGCGGCTCGCTCCACGTCATGACAAGCGCCGGCGGGCTGGTGCGGTCGGGCGCCTTTCGGGCCAAGGACGCCCTGCTCTCCGGGCCGGCCGGCGGCGTGGTCGGCGCGGCTTTGTCGGGCCGGCGCTCGGGGCTCACCCGCGTGATCGCCTTCGACATGGGCGGAACGAGCACGGACGTGGCGCGCTACGACGGCGACTACGAGTATCTCTTCGAGCACCGGGTGGGAGACGCGCATCTGATCGCGCCGGCTCTGGCCATCGAGAGCGTGGCCGCCGGGGGGGGCTCGGTCTGCGCGTTCGACGGCATTCAGCTCCGCGTCGGTCCCGAAAGTGCCGGCGCCTGGCCCGGTCCCGCCTGCTATGGGGCCGGCGGTCCATTGACGCTGACCGACGTTAACCTGCTCCTTGGACGGATCGATCCGCACCGCTTCGAGATTCCGCTCGATGCCGCGGCGGCGGAGCGGGCCTTTGCGGCGCTGCTCGCCCGGATGGAGGAGCGGGAGGAGCGCGCGCGCGAGGCTATCCTCTCCGGTCTGCTGGACATCGCGGATGAGCGGATGGCCGAGGCGATCCGCGACATCTCGCTGCGGCGCGGCTACGATCCCGCGGAGTACGCCCTGGTGGCGTTCGGCGGCGCCGGGGGCCAACATGCCTGCGCGGTGGCGGAGCTCCTGGGGGTCGCGCGCATTGTCGTGCCGCGGGATGCGGGTCTCCTCTCCGCGCTCGGTCTTGGCGCCGCCGTGGTGGAGCGCTTCGCGCAGCGGCAGGTCTTACAGCCACTGGCGCAGGTTCAGGAGCTGCTGACCGGTTGGCTCGACGAGCTTGCGGAGGAGGCTCTGGCGGCGGTGGTGGCCGAAGGGGTGCCCTCCGAGAGTGTGTGCGTTCGGCGCCGCCTGCTGCATCTCCGCTTCACCGGCCAGGAGGAGGCTCTGGCGGTCGAGGCCCGGAATGGGGAGTCTCCCGAGGAGGCGTTCGCCGCGGCTTATCGGGAGATCTATGGATATGCCCCGGAAGGACGGTCCATCGAGCTGGAGTCGATCCGGGTGGTCGCCTCGTCCATCCCGGAGGAGCCGCCTTTAGAGGATCTCCCCGAGGAAAAGCGCGCAGCGGTGCCCATCACCACGCGCCGCTCCTGGACGGGAGGGCGCTGGGCGGACGTGCCGGTCTTCGACCGCGCCGGACTCCGTCCCGGCGACGTCTTCGGGGGGCCGGCTCTGGCCTTCGAGAGCCACAGCGCGACGCGGGTGGGGGAGGGCTGGCAAGGGCGCCTGGACAATGCCGGGAATCTGGTCCTGACGGCCGCCGGTTCCTAGAGGCGGATAAGGAGAGTTCGACGTGTTCGAGATCGGGCCGAGCGAGCAGGAGAAGCGGATCGCGGTGCGCATCCGGCCGATTCGCTTGGTGTGCGGCGTGCTGGCCGGGTTGGTCGGGGCCTGCGCGGTGACCGCCTGGATGCTTGTCGAGGGGCTCGGCCTCCGCTGGAATCAGGGAATCCCCGATGTGGTTCCTTTGAGCCTTACCGTCTTCTCCATGGTGCTGATCCTTCTTTCGTCGCGCCTGCGAACGAGCCTCTTGCGGCGGGCCTTTCCACGGGGAGCGGCGCGTGAGATCGACTTGGAGACTCTGCTCTCCGCCTACCAGCAAGCCTCGCTGGTGAGCTTTGCGATTTTGACAGTCGCCGCGATCCTGGCCGTCCTGGTCGCCCTCTTTTCCGGCACGGCCTTCTACGGCATCTTCCTCTGCATCGCCGCAGCCTTTGCCATGTTCACCCGCTGGCCGAACCTCCACGACGCCGACCGCCTCGCCCGCGGCCGACGGTCGCCCTGAGCCGGTTCAGCACGGGCCGAAGTAGAAGTCGTAGACCTGCGGATCGAGGGCGAAGCGGATGGAGTCGAGGAGGCCGGAGTAGCCGAGGAAGGTCAAGCCTTCCGGCCAGTCGGGGGAGATGAAGAAAGTGCCGGTTACATCGAGAGATGTCCCTTCATCTGCCACAATCTTCAAGGGGACTCGGATGAGAACGCCATCCTGGACTCCGAACGATGTCAGCATGCGAGTCACCTCTCCCGGCTGGTCGACCAGGCCTAGTCTCTCGGCGACCTCGGAGCCCAAAACGGTCCACGCCGCTCCAGTATCGACTTGGGCTGCCAAGGCCCGATCCATGCCTCCAAACAGAATCCGCACATAGACCTTGGCGGTCGGCTCACGCCGACCGGGCACATGATCGACGTACTTCGCACGGCCACTGGTGAAGGAACGTCCGTCGAGCTTGAGCACAAAAATCAGACGCTGAGCTAGTGAAAGCGATGAAGAAGAACTGGCGCTCCGGGAGCCTTCGCGTCGAGGATCGATTCCAACTCCCGCAACGTGTCAGCATGGGCGACCAGAGATCCATCCAGGACAGCGACCCATTGGCCAGGGTAGGAGTCTCCATGATTTTCCAGCCAGCGGAGGTCCGCACTACGGTCCCTTGCTATCTCCGGAACAGCTCGCACCGTCGCCGGTGACAGAACCTCCGACCAATGAGCCAGTCCAGGTTCTGATGGATTCGCGTTGAGAGCCTGCTGTACGAGCTTCCGAGCTTCGTGAACCCGTCCAGATTCGACGAGCGCCCGGATCCTCGGCACGTAGAGCTCGCTCTCGTCGGTTCGCGCGATTTTGAAGGCTTTGGCCATGTCTCTGTTCCCCGCTCTGCTCGCAGAGATGATACCGCGATCTTCCGTCGGGCGCCACATCCTATAATCTCCCCACCTTGAGCCCCCGCCCTTCCTCCCGCCCGGAAGCCGTCCAGCTCGAGCTGTTCACGCACCGCTTCGCGGCGGTCGCGCGGCAGATGGGGGAGATGCTCCGGCGCACGGCGGTTTCGACCAATGTGAAGGAGCGCCTCGACTTCTCTTGCGCCCTGCTCGATGCGGGCGGCGAGCTGGTGGTCAATGCGCCGCACATCCCGGTTCACCTGGGTGCGCTCGGGCTCTGCGTGCGGCGGCTTCAAGAGACGATCGAGATGGGACCGGGGGATGTGATCGTCACGAATCACCCGGCGTTCGGCGGCTCGCATCTGCCGGACGTCACGGTGGTCACGCCGGTCTACGACGGCGATGGCCTTCTGGGATACGTGGCGAGCCGCGCCCATCATGCCGAGATCGGGGGAATCCGCCCCGGCTCCATGCCTCCTGGGGCTCGCCGGCTCGTGGAGGAGGGCGTCGTCCTTCCTCCTTTGCATCTGGCGCGCGGTGGGACCTTTGATTGGGAGGAGATGCGCCGTCTCCTCCTCGCGCCTCCGTATCCGACCCGGGCGATCGAGGAGAACCTGGCCGACCTGCGGGCCGCCGTGGCGGCCAATCATCGCGGCGTCGAGGCGCTCCGTGGGCTGGCCCGCGAGCATGGGCGTGAGGCTGTGGCGTTCTACATGGCCGCTCTGAAAGACCGCGCTGCGGAGCGGCTGCACGCGGCGCTGGCCCGGTTGCCCGCAGGACGGTCCACCGCGGTCGAACGGCTGGACGACGGCTCGCCCATCGCCGTCGCCTTGGAGGTCTCGCCGAGCGGAGCGATCGTCGACTTCGCCGGCTCGGCCGGCGTCCACCCCGGCAACCTCAACGCGCCGCCGGCCGTCGTGCGCAGTGCCGTGCTCTATGCACTGCGCCTGCTGATCGCCGAGCCGCTGCCGCTGAACGAAGGGATCTTGCGGCCGGTCGAGATCCGCGTTCCACCCGGGATGCTGAACCCGCCGTTTCCCGACGATCCGGCGGAGGCTCCGGCCGTGGTCGGCGGCAACGTCGAGACCAGCCAGCGGATCGTGGACACCCTGCTCAAAGCGCTCGGCCTCGCCGCGTGCAGCCAGGGGACGATGAACAACGTGCTCTTCGGCAATTCCCAGTTCGGCTATTACGAAACGGTCTGCGGCGGCTCCGGCGCCGGGCCGGGCTTCCACGGCGCGAGCGCGGTGCACACGCACATGACGAACACGCGGATCACCGATCCGGAGATCCTGGAGCACCGCTATCCGGTGCGCCTGGATCGCTTCGCCATCCGTCGCGGCTCGGGGGGCGCCGGGCGCTGGCAGGGCGGAGACGGCGCGGTCCGCGAGCTGACCTTCCTTGATTCCGTCTCCCTGTCGCTGCTCACCCAGCATCGGGTGGAGCGGCCATATGGTCAGGAGGGAGGCGCGCCCGGTCTCCCCGGGCGGCAGCGCCTCGTGCGGGCCTCCGGCGAGATCGTCGAGCTCGCCCCGATCGACGGCTGCGAGGCCGAGCCCGGCGACCGCCTGGTGCTGGAGACGCCGGGCGGTGGGGGATGGGGAGAGGCACCGGTCAGTCCGCTACCGACCGGCGCTGGCGAAGAATCTCGTAGAGAGCCAGCGCCACCGACGTTGAAAGATTGAGCGACCGGAGGCCGGGATCGAGCATGGGGATGGAGACGAGGCGGTCGCGCCAGCGCTCGCGGATCTCCGGCGGCAGCCCGGCGCTCTCCCGGCCGAAGACCAGGACGGATCGCCGCGGATACGCCACGTCCCAAAACGTCTGAGAAGCCTCGGAGCTGAAGAAGAACGGCTCGCCCATCTCGGGCAGCCGTCCTTCGATCTCCTCCCAGGAGGGCCAGACCCGGAGATCCACCCGCGGCCAGTAGTCGAGGCCGGCGCGGCGGACCTCCCGCTCGTCCAGCGAGAAACCCAGCGGCTCCACGAGATGGAGCCGTGCGCCCGCGGCCAGGCAGGTCCGCCCCGCGTTGCCGGTGTTCCAGTGAATCTCCGGCTCGACGAGGACGACGTGGAGGTCGGGTTCGCTCACCCGCCGATCTTATTTCGTCAGCTGGACGTTGATCTCGCCCACGCCGCAATCGGCCTCGACGCGAGACTTGCCGGTGCCCTTGCTCCAGCGGATCTCGCGGGCGACCAGCCCGGCGCTTTCGTAGTGGCGCCCGCCCGCGGTGAGGTTGGCCTCGCCAATGCCCGTGTCCGCGCTCACCGAACCGACCGAGGCGGCCGGCAGGGTGACGTTCAGCTCACCCACGCCGAGGTCCGCGTCGACGTTGCTCTCCAGAGCCTCGATGCTGAGCTCCCCGACGCCGAGGTGGGCCTTGAGCGGGAGGCCGCGCGGCATGCGGACGTACACGTGCGCCTCGAGCCCCTTGTTCCGGCTCTTGGGCCACTCCTTCAACCGCAGCGTCAGCTCGTCCTGCTGGTTGCTGTAGACCACCTTCACCCGCTTTGACAGATCCTCACAGGCGCCGCCGTGCTCGTCACATTCCAGCCGCACCTCGATCTCGACCTGCTGGCCGTTCCAGCCTTCGACGACCACCTCACCCACCGGCACGTCGACGAGGACCCGCTCCACGCCGGTCACCGGAAGCTGCTTGAGGAAACGGCGCACGACCACGTCGTTGTCGGCGCTGGCGGGAAGAGTCCAGAGCAGAGCGGCGGCGGCCAGGGTCCATGCAGTCTTTCTCATGATCTCCCTCCATCCTCCATCGGGAGCCCCTTGGAGGAGGCTCTGAAGTGCCATACGGCAAAACCCGCCAACAGGTTCCGACCATGAGATGGCCCCGACTTTGCAGTAGGTGATGTACGTCAGCCTCGGGACCATGACGATCCCGCGGCGGATTCGACAGAAGGAGAATGAGCCATGGTCCGGAAGACCCAAAAAATTCATGATTCGGTCACCGCGCTGATGGCCTGTGTCCTCTTGCTGTTCCTGGCGCATTGCTCCACGAACCCCGCGACCGGCAAGAAGCAACTGGCCTTGGTCGGTGAGCAGCAGGAGATTGCGATGGGCCGCGAGGCGGCTCAGCAGGCGGCGCAATCGATCGGCCTCTATCAGGATGACCAGCTCCAGGCCTATGTGTCGCGGCTGGGCAAGCAGCTGGCTGCAGACTCGGAGCGCCCGAACCTCCCCTGGTCGTTCCAGGTGGTGGATGACCCCTCGGTGAACGCGTTCGCCCTGCCGGGCGGCTTCATCTTCGTCACCCGCGGCCTGATGACGCACCTGACGTCGGAAGCCGAGCTCGTCTCGGTCCTCGGCCACGAGATCGGCCACGTGACCGGCCGTCACAGTGTGGAGCAGATGAGCAAGGCGCAGGTCGCCCAGATCGGCCTCATCGCCGGCATGATCCTCAAGCCCGAGCTGGCCAACTACGGCGACCTCGCCCAGAACGGCCTCGGCCTGCTGTTCCTCAAGTATAGCCGCGACGACGAGCGCGAAGCGGATGATCTCGGCCTGCGTTACCTGGTCGGCGAAGGCTATGACCCGCGCGAGATGCCGCAGGTGTTCGAGACGCTCCGCCGGGTGAGCGTAAAGGAATCGCAGGGCGGCCGCGTCCCGGGCTGGCTGTCGACCCATCCGACGCCGGAGGATCGCATCCAGCGCATCGAGTCCCAGGTGGCCAAGCTCGACCGCGATTTCTCGCGGTCCACGGTCGGACGGGAGCGCTACCTGCAGGCGGTGGATGACGTGGTCTATGGGCAGAACCCGCGCGAGGGATACTTCCGTGGCAACACCTTCATTCAGCCCGAGCTCGGTTTCCAGATCAACTTCCCGCAGGGCTGGAAGGTGAGCAACCAGAAGCAGGCGGTGGGCGCGATCAGCCCGCGCGAAGACGCGGTGGTCGTCCTCACCCTGTCCAACCGGAGCTCACCGCAGCAGGCGGCCCAGGAGTTCTTCTCGCAGCAGGGCATCGTCCAGGGACAGGCTCTGCAGGCGGATCTGGGTGGGATGCCGGGGGTGGCCCGCGTCTTCGGTGTACAGCGCGGCCAGTCGGGAGACCTCCAGGGAGTCGCGGGGTTCGTGGAGTACGGCAACCGCGTCTACCAGATCCTGGGCTACACCCTTGCGAACAACTGGCGTGGGTATAGCGACGAGCTGTCGTCCGCGCTCGCCAGCTTCTCGCGGGTGACCGACCGGCGGCTTCTGTCGGTCGAGCCGCAGCGCCTCGACGTCGTGACGCTGCCGAGCTCGATGACGCTCCAGGAGTTCGACCGCCGGTATCCGTCGAGCGTCGACCTTCAGACCCTCGCGATCATCAACCAGGCGCAGCCGAGCACCCGCTTCGAGGCGGGGAGCGAAGTGAAGCGCGTGGTGGGCGGAGCGGCCTAAGCGGCCACCTCCCGCAGCCGCGGCGCCACCGCGCCGACCGAGATCCTCCTCCCCTCCAGCCGTCCGACCGGCAGCACGCCGATCAGGCTGTTGGTGAGGAGGATTTCTTGTGTCCGCTCCAAATCTTCCGGCACCACCGAACGCTCCGCGATTATGCCCCGATCGAGCAGGCGCTGCCGGACGGTCCCGGGCAGGCAGCCATCGTTCAGCGGGGGAGTGAAGATTTCACCATCCAGGACCACGAGCAGATTGCTCCGCGCGCCTTCCGCGAGATGGCCGCGCTCGTTGAGCAGGAGCGATTCGAAGGCTCCGGCCCGCTCGGCGCGGAGGAGGGCGAGGCGGTTCACCTGCCAGCAGAGGCTCTTGAGACCGGCGAGCGGGCCTCGCGAGTCGATCCGCAGGTCGGGCAGGAGGAGGGCCGCGACGCCGTTCCGGTACTGGGACTCGTCCGGAGGATGATACGGCGCGGCCGTGACGAGGCGGGTCGGAACCCCTCCCGCGCCGCGGGTCACGGTAAGGCGCAGCCGGGCCGTGGGCCACGGCGCAGCGTGCGCCACGGCAGCGACGGCGTTCTCCAGCGCCTCTCGGGTCTCGGGGATGTCGATCTCCACCCTCCGCAGGCCGGCGAGCAGGCGATCGAGATGGGGACCCACATGGTGCGCCGTCCCTTCATCCACGCGCAGGGTCTCGAACAGGCCGTCACCGTGGAGGAAGCCGGCGTCGTCGGGCGCGATCCGTACGTCGTTGGGCGGGACCGCGCGGCCATTCCACCAAGAGAGACTCACCCGATCCATCTCATCCGATCTCCGCGGCGCCAAGGGCGGTAAGGAAGGCCCGGGCCTTCACGGCGCTCTCCTCGTGCTCCAACTCCGGGTCTGAGTCGACGACGATCCCGCACCCGGCGTGGTAGGCGACCCGGCCCCGGGCCGCTACTGCCGTGCGGATCGCCACGGCGAGCTCCAGATCCCCGCTCAGGGAGATCCATCCGAAGGCTCCCATGGCGGGGCCGCGCCGGACCTCCTCCTCGCGCGCGGCCACCGTCATCGCCCGGATCTTCGGCGCTCCGGTGATCGAGGCGGGCGGGAAGGCCGCGCGGATCAGCTCAATCGCTCTTTCCGGGCTCTCTGTGCGCAGCCGCCCGCGGACCGTCGAGATCGTGTGGTGCAGCGTCGGCAGCGTGACGACCTCCGCGTGGCGGGTCACTTCGACCGAGCCGGGCTCGCAGACGCGCCCCAGGTCGTTCCGGGCCACGTCGACGATCATCGTCAGCTCCGCGCGGTCTTTGATGCTCTCCGCCAGCTCGCGGGCGAGGGCCCGGTCCTCGCGCGGCGTGGCTCCGCGCGGGCGGGTCCCCTTGATCGGCCGCGTCTCGACGCTCCCGTCTCGGACGGACAGAAAGAGCTCCGGGCTCACCGACAGCAGCGCGCGGTCGCGGCCCAGGTCGAGGAACGCACCGTGATCGGCCGGGCTCGCCGCGCGCAGCCGGCGATAGAGGTCCGGGATCTTGGAGGCCGGCAGGTCCGTTTCGATCCGGCGGCAGAGATTCACCTGGAAGATCTCGCCCGAGCGGATCCGCTCGATGGATCGGCGGACCCCCTCCTCGAAACCTCCCCGGTTGGGCCGGCTGATCACCGGGCCCGCCGGCAGGCGATCGGTGGATGCCTCCGGGACCGAGATCGATTGCGCAGCGGCGAGCACCTCCTCGGCCGCGCGCACCGGATCGCGGTGATCGCCTCTTGGCCAGGCATCGGTGCTTTCGAGGGACCAGGCCCGGCCGTCCCAGCGCAGACCGGAGATGTAAAGGCCGAGATGGAGATCGGGGAGGCCGAGGTCGTCCCTCAGGCCGGCCGGGGATGGAGCGAGATCCTCGATCTCGGCTCCCAGCTCATACCCGAGGAAGCCGACCAGCATCGCGCGCGCCGGGCCGCCCCAGGCCGCGAAGGCCGCTTCCAGGAGCGCGAGCCCTCCCACGGACGCGGTGATCCGCCCGCCGGGCCCATCGATGGTCGACCGTCCGCCGCGCGCGGTCAACAGGGCCAGCGGCTCGGCGTAGAGGAGGTGGCCGTGCCGGCCACCGTCGAGCCAGGAGAATCCCGGACGCTGCCGCAGGACTTCTGCGACCTGCTCCGGCCCCGGCGGCGTGCCGCGCGGGATTCGCAGCGGCGTGACGGCGCCGCGGGCCGCGGGAGAGGGGGCGGGGAGCAACCCGTGCAGCCGCTCGACCAGCCGGCGGCGGCGCCCCGCGGGGAGCCGGTGGTGCCACATGCCTTGCTACCAGGTCTGCGAGCGGTACAGGAAGTTGAACAGCATGTCGTTCCCGATCTGGGTCAGGAACGTCTCGGGGGCGATCTGCAGCCCTTCGACGCCCAACCCCGACAGGCGGAGCCCCAGGACCGAGCCGTCGTCTTCCGACCAGGCGCTGTACTCCAGAAACGGCGGCTCCTCGCCGGCTTCGAGCACCAGTGGAGATTCGTAGCGGCCCACGGTGATCGGGCTCGCCAGAGCCTCGAAGATCCCGCGGCTGTCGTGCCGCAGGATCACGGTGTCAGGAAGCTTGGCGGGCTTCTTCTTCGCGGCGACGAGGTGGGCGCCGGCAACGACGGCGATGATCTGCATGCCCAGACAGAGCCCGAGGACGGGGATGTGCCCTGCGAGCTCCTGCACCACCCGGCGGCCGATCCGGCAATCCTCGGGAGCCATCGGCCCGGGCGTGAGCAGGATGCGCCGCGGCTTGATCTCCAGGATGTCGTCGTAGGCGATCTCGCCAGCCAGGCGGACCTCGCACTCCGCCTCCAACTCCTCCAGAGCCTTCACCAGAGTCGGGGTCGAGGCATCCCCGTGATCCAGCACGAGCACACGCATGCGGCGGATCTTACCTCGGGGTGAGGGCGCTCAGAGATACCCGAGCGACCGCAGCAGATCCTCCGTCTCCTTGCTGACCGCCCGCTGCTCGCCGCAGGTGCCGCCCTGGGCGTCCGTCTCCACGTTCACGCGCGGCGCGCGGTCCCACTTCCAAAGCTCGCGCTTGAGGCGCTCCGCCTCCTGGGAGAACTGGTCCACGACGTTCTTCGTCTCGCCGGGATCGTTCGCCAGGTCGTAGAGGGCGAAGCGCACCCCTTCGCCGCCGATCCAGCGCTGCTCGGGCCGGGTCTGGGCGAAGATCAGCTTGTACTTGCCGTCGCGGGCGACCTTCTGCCACTTGTTGTTCGTCTCCCAGCCCGCCTCCGCGAAGGCGAGGCCTGGCGGATCCGCCTGCCCCCGCAGGCGCGCCGTGAGAGTCCGGCCCTGCATCCAGCCACCGTTCTCCAGCTTCGCTCCCGCCGCTTCCAGCAGCGTCGGGGCGAGATGGATCAGCTCCACCGGGTCCTTGTCCACCCGCGGGTTGAGGACGCCGGGATAGTGGAGGACCAGCGGCACGTGCAGGCAGGTCTGGAAGCTGAAGCGGCCGTGGTCGAAGTAGTAGCCGTGATCGCCCAGCGACTCGCCGTGGTCCGCGGTGAAGGCGGTCAGCGTCTTCTGAAGCAGCCCGCGCATCTTCATCTCGTCGAGCAGGCGCCCGATCTGCTCGTCCGTGTAGGCGATCTCGGCATCGTACCGCGCCACGTAGAAAGCGAGCTCGTCGCGGCCGTCGAGCACCCGCTCGCTGCCGATCCCGAACATCTGCTGCTTCGGCTTGTCGGAGAGCAGGATGCGCACGGCCGGATCGAAGTGCTCGTCGTTCTGGAAGCGGTCCCGGTACGGGGCCGGCGGCTCGTAGGGCGCGTGCGGATCGAGATAATGGACCCAGAGGAAATAGGGCTTGCCGCTCGCCTTCAAACGGTCGAGCTGGCCGATCGCCAGGTTGGTCACCGCCTCGGCGCGGTTGGGATCAGCTCCCTTCTGGCTCTCGTGGAGCTTCCACGTCTCGATGAACTCGTCGAATCCCTGGTCGAAGTAGAAGTCGCTCCCCACCGCGGCGTTGGCCACCACCGCGGCCGTGGCATATCCCTGGCGGTGCAGCATCTCGGCGAGCATCGAAAATTTGCACGGCACCGGCTGGCCGGCCGTGCGCACGATCTGATTGTCCTTGGCATAGCTCGCCGTGAAGATCGAGGCAAAGGACGGCGTAGTCTTCGGCCACTGCACCTGCGCCTGGTCGAAGCGCACCCCCTCGGCGGCCAGGCGGTCGATCACCGGCGAGGTGGGCCGCACATAGCCGTAGCTCGACAGATGGTCGGCCCGCAGGGTGTCCACCGTGATCAGCAGGATGTTGCTCCCGGCCGGCAGGGGAGCGATCGCGGGAGTCGCCGCTTCCGGCTCGTGTGTCGTGCAGGCGAGCGTGCCGGTCAGGGCTGCGATCGCGAGGATCAGAAGAAGAACGCGCGTATGGGGCATCGAAAGGGCTTTCATGCGAGGGGGTGTCCGCGGTTGCGGGACGGTATCTTAGCCCAGGTCGCCGGCCGCTCATCGATCTGCGGGGTGATATCGTTCCGCACATGAGCACCGTGTTGCTCTACGGGCGCGCGTTCCTCCGCGGCGCGATCGTGCCGGACGTGCTGGTGACGATCCGGGATGGAACGCTGGAGGTCGAGCCGGTGGCGCGTCCCCCGGCGCGGGCGCAGCGCGTCGAAGGAGTCATCGCGCCAGGGTTCATCGACCTCCACGTCCACGGCGGCGACGGCGCCGACTTCATGGATGCCGACGAAAGCGCCAACGAGCGCATCCTCCGCTTCCATGCGCGCCGCGGGACCACGGCCCTCGCCGCGACGACGCTCTCCGCCTCTCCCGGTGACCTGCGAGCGGCTGTCGCGTCGATCGCGCGTTCCGCCCGGGCGCAACGCGAAGGAGCGGAGATCTGTGCCATCCACCTCGAGGGGCCCTACATCAACCGCGAGCGGGCCGGCGCGCAGGACCCCGCCTCGATCCGTCCGCCCGACCTCCAGGAGGTCGCCGCCCTGCTGGCGCTCGCGCCGGAGATGAAGTGGCTGATGACGGTCGCGCCGGAGATCGAAGGCGTGCGCGGCCTGATCGAGCGCTACCGGAGCGAGATCACGTTCTCCATCGGGCACACCGCAGCCGGCTACGCCGAGGCGGTCGCGGCCCTGGAGTGGGGGGCCTCACATTTCACCCACCTGTTCAACGCGATGAGCGGCCTGCACCATCGCGATCCGGGAGTCGCCGGCGCAGCGCTCACCTCCGCGAGCGCGACGGCGGAGCTGATCGCCGACGGCGTCCACGTCCATCCGGCCGTGCTGCGCCTGGCGGTGCAAGCCATGCCGTTGCGCATCGCGCTCATCACCGACGCCATGCGCGCCTGCGGTCTCGTCCCTGGCACCTACAAGCTGTACCGCCACGACGTCACG